>CALLDR010000146.1 GCA_937997955.1 uncultured Emergencia sp.
AAAGGATATCCGGCAGATGGAAGAGAAGTGCCGGGAAGCCCTGGAGCAGATCGAAGAGGGCAGATACGAGGACGGCTTGATCAGCGACGGCTACAGTCCGATCCTGAAGTACGGTATCTGCTTCTTCAAGAAAGGCTGTATGGTGCTGAAAGCGTAAGAGCGCATATAGTCGCATCACAGTATATTAGTTTTCTATATCTATGACTACAGCGGCCGAAAGGCCGCTGTTTTAATATGGAAAAGATCAAAAAAAGTCAGTTTGCAGGAAATGATGAGAATTAGCCCAACTTCCTTGGAACCGCCCAGTTTGTATTTTGTTGAACCTTTTTCTTGTGATTTGCTTTCTTTGCGTTTATACTATAGATAGTGAGGTGAGGCAGATGAAAAAACCCATTCCTATTGGACAAGAGGATTTGAAAAGAATCATTGACAGAGGGTCATATTATGTAGATAAAACATTGATGATCAAAGAACTATTAGATGGAAATGCTGGCGTGACCCTGTTCACCCGGCCGAGGCGTTTCGGCAAGACCCTGAACCAGAGCATGTTTAGGCGGTTCTTTGAAGATGAACGGAAGCCAGACGGCAGCAGGATCGACAACGGCTACATCTTCGATGATCTTTCCATATCCAAATGCGGCGAAGTTTATCTGCAGCACCAGCAGCAGTATCCGGTGATCAACCTGTCGCTGAAGTCGGGAAAACAGCCTAATTTTGAAATGTCATATAAAAGTCTGGTCGATGAACTTTCAGAGGAATTCCGAAGACATAAATATGTGCTCCAGTGTGATAATATAGAGGAAGAACAGAAACAAGCTTATCTGGCAGTGCAGAAAGGGACAGCGGAGCCGGCCTCTTATGCGAAGTCTCTGCAGCTGCTGTCCAGATGTCTGGAGAAATACCACGGCCGCAAAACCATCATCCTCATCGACGAATACGACGTGCCGTTGGAAAACGCCTGGTTCGCCGGCTTCTATGACGAGATGATCGGCTTCATCCGTTCTCTGTTTGAGTCGGCCTTAAAGACCAACGACGCTCTGGAATTTGCCGTGATTACCGGATGCCTGCGAATCAGCAGGGAGAGCATCTTCACCGGACTGAACAATCTGAAGATTAATTCGGTGGCAGGGGCAGGCTATGGAGACGCCTTCGGTTTTACAGAGACAGAAGTGAAAGATATGTTGAACTACTACGGCCTGGACGACAAATTTGCAGAGATAAAACGGTGGTATGACGGCTATCGCTTTGGAAATAAAGAAATCTACAACCCATGGAGCATTATCAATTACGTAGATGATATGAACCGGGATCCAGAAATGGTACCATGCGCCTACTGGTCCAATACCTCGTCCAACAGCATTATCCGTGAGCTGGTAGAGGAAGCGGACGAGGAAACCAGAGGAGAGATCGAGCAGCTGATCGCGGGGGAAACCCTGGAGAAGCCGATACACGAGGATATCACCTACGGAGATATCCTCGAGTCTAAGGACAATCTGTGGAACTTCCTGTATTTCACCGGCTACCTGAAATCCTGCGGCCAGAGATACGACGGGGAGGACACCTTTGTGAAGATGGCGATTCCAAACACGGAGATCCGTACCATATACAAAAATACCGTCAGGACCTGGTTTGACAAGAAAGTGAGAGAAACGGACCGGACGCCGTTGCTGAAGGCTTTGGAAGAAGGCGACTGTGAGGCTGTGGAGCAGCTGCTCAGCGACCAGCTGCTGGAGACCATCAGCTTTTACGACTACAAGGAAAGCTACTATCACGGATTCCTGACCGGCATGCTGAAAGCAGCGGCCAAGGGATACAGCGTGCTGTCCAACCGGGAGAGCGGAACGGGGCGGCCGGACCTGATCCTGAAGACGCTGAGAATCCGCAACGGAAGAGCCTTTGTCATAGAAGTCAAGGTGGCAGAAACCTTCCGTGAGATGGAAGACGGATGCCGGGAGGCAGCGAAGCAGATTACGCGCAAAAACTATGAAGCGGCCTTGCGGGAAGAAGGCTATCAGGTGATAGACAGCTATGGCATATGCTTTTTCGAGAAAGAGTGTATGGTGATAAAGTGCTAGAACCATCGCGGGCAGCCTGCGTTGAATCATACAACACAGGCTGCCCGCTTTTTCGTTTCTCACCACATCAATACGCGCCGCCGTAGCTCCATCCTCCCGGCGTCAGGATCCCTTTTCTTTCCCGCTTCTCCTTTTTCTCTTTTCTGCCGCGTTCATCGGCGTTGCTTCCGCCGGCTTCCCCCGCGCGGCCTGAGCCTTCGCCCGCTCCCGCGGCACCGGCAGCTTCCGCGGCCAGTTCCTGCGCCTTTGCCGTAAGCTCCGCCTCCGTCTCATGTCCGTCGCCGCCGCTGCCCGGCGGCTCCTTCCGTTCACCGTCAAACTGGAAGAATTTTTTCCCGTCCTCCACCAGGTGATTCAGCCGCTCATACTCTTCCTGCAGCAGCGCCTCTCCCTTCTCCGTGATATGGTAGATCTTGCGGCGGTTCTCCTCCGCCACCTGACAGATGATCTTCTCCTTCTCAAAACGTCCCAGCAGGGAATACAGCGTTCCCGCGCCGATGACCACCCTCCCCTCGGTCAGCTCGTCCACCATCTGCATAATGCCGTAACCGTGATTATCCTGCAGCAGGGACAGCAGAATATAGTACATCGGTTCCGTCAGATTTTTTAACTGTTCACGTGCCATAACGCACCTCCTATATCTTTCATATCTGCCACAAAACGCTGAGATCCATAAAGAACGCCATCACGCCCAGGCACATGACGCCCCATCCCAGCACAGTCTTTTGCCAAATCAGTCTGATCCATGCGCCTGCCATGAAGACGAGCGGGCTCATGACGCACCATATGACGCCGATCGTACTTCCTGCCGTTCCGCACTGCAGGATCTTGAGGATCAAAACGGCAGCAATCGCAAAATTCCCGCCGTAATATTCCAGTTCTGACAGTCGCCTCAGCCACTTTGGCCGTCCTCCCTCAAAACAGCCTGCTTTGCTGAAGCTTCCTTTTCTCATCCAGAGGCGATTGCCGATCTCCGCCGGAAGCATGATTGCCATTATGGCAAACAGCAGCCAGGCAATGCTTTTCATATACCAGGAGATATCCAATGCCCCAGATGCCCAACCTGCGAACAAAATGCCTCCGATCAGCAGCAGGCAGACCACCGTCAAAGCCCCCTGGCTGTTGCTCCTGTAATTCTCCCAGGCCGCTTCCCGGCGCGCCTCAGTGTCAAAGAACAGCCTCCGCGCCGCTTTCGCTTTGGTCCGGAAGATCCACATGCCGTTCCTCAGCTGCAGAATCCTCTCCCAGCCCGCGTCCTGACAGAGCACCAGCAGATCCTCATCTTCCAGCTCCGTCATAACCTCGACCGTGTAAGTATAGCCGTCTGCCCCATCGTCCTTCTCATAGCAGGCAACCGGCATCCACGCCAACGTGATTTCCCGCAGCGCCCAGCCCCGGGCTGCCATCTCGTTGAGATGCTCCGTCGCTTCCTCATATTCAAAGATCGTGTACTTCCAAAATTCCAGTCTGTGCTTCATGTTCCGCTTCCTCGCTTCCCCGCTTCCTCACTCAAGCGTCTCATCTATCTTGCCTCTCCTACGACACCAGCACCGGTATCACAAGGGGAACAAAGGCCGCCAGCATCAGCCCCTGCGCCGCCTCCGCTTTGTTCTTAAACAGGTTTATCCATACAGACGCCGCAAAGATCAAAAGAAAGAGCAGAATCTGGCCCGGCAGTACGATCAGGGGCAGGCCCATCCTCAGCTCCAGAAAAAGCAGGAGGAAGACCATTCCCGCGAAAAGAATCCCGACAGAAACGGACAGGACCCCGTACAGCTTCACGACCCATCGAGGCCGCTGTGTCAAGGTTCCCTCACTGAGGCGGCGCCGCGCGGCTTTGAGATATACCAGGTTGGCACAGCAGATCAGCGGCTGGCAAAGCCATATCAGTCCGCAGGCCGCCAAGACCAGCCTATACGTGAGATCTCCCTCCGCGGCTTTGCTGCCGTAAAGCATCCAGCCGATGTACCCCAGCCCTGCTGTGATCAGCAGCATATACGGCGCTATGCGGGCAGACCCATAGTTTTCCGCGGCGGCCTGCAGCTGATGCTCATACTCCACGTCCCAGCTGGTATGCAGCGGCTGTCCCCTGCCGTCCCGCGAGACAAAGACGCACAGGCCGCTGTCCATCTTCAGCACCTTTTCCCAGCCCGCGTCCCCGCAAAAATCTATATATCCCTCGCAATTGTCGTTTGGCAGAATATCCGCCGCATACCGATACTCTGCCGCCGCCGGATTTCTCCGGTACAGTGCCATTCCAAAGGCGCCCCATACGAACAAAGCGACCACGTTGACCAGCTCCCAGCCTTCCCCGGCCCTCCGGTTCAGCCGCTCCGCCGCCTCCGCGGTGTCAAATTCCCCGTATGGCCAAATTTCCACTTTGTACTTCACGTCTTTTTACCCCTCTCTAGAACTGAATACCGATGATCGGTATGACCGAACAAAAAAATCCTGCCAGCATCAGGCCGCAGCCCAGCCCCATCTTACGCTTAAACAACTGGACCCATATGCCCAGAACCGTTAAAGTCAAAACCAGTATCAGGGCGGCGCTGATCAGCAGCAGCGAAGCCCCTTCTAACCGCGCCGCGAAGCAGGCCCAGCCGACAGCATACAGGTATACGCACCAGATCAGCCCGGCTCCTATTCCGTACAGCTTTGCCAGCCCCCGCGGCCGCCTGACCGCCCTTCCCTCCGCCAGGCGCCGTCTCCCGCGCTTTACCTGAAAAAGATTGACGCAATAGAGCAGAGACGGCAGCAGCCAGAGAACCGCATAGCAGGGAAGCAGTGAGACTAAATAACTGTCCGCAAGATAGCGTTTTGCTGAAAGCCAGTACAAGAAGGCGATTACCACGGCGATCCACATCAGATACGGCGTCATACTGGTCGAAATGTGGTTCTCTTCAAGCACCTGAAGCTGGCGGCTGTATTCCACCTCTTTATTGGTATGCAGCGGCCGTCCCCTTCCATCTTTGGAAACGAAAAGGCATACGCCGTTATTCTGTTCTACCGCCACATCCCAGCCGGCGTCCCCGCAGAAGGTCAGATAGTCCTCTCTATCCCTCAGTGGTACGATATCAGCCGTATATCGATAGCCCTCCGCCGCCGAATTCCTCCGGTACAGCGCGATATTTCCTCCGAAGGCAAACCCTGAGTTGGCCTGTGAGCATCCCCCGGATATGTTGACCAGCTCCCAGCCTTCCCCGGCCCGCCGGTTCAGCCGCTCCGCCGCTTCCGCGGTGTCAAATTCCCCGTATGGCCAGAATTCCACTTTGTACTTCATACCAATGCCCTCCTAAAGCCCTGTGGTGCATTGAACAAAAAGCAGTACCACGATCAACGCCCAAAACCCGATCAGCGCGCTTTTATACCGCGGAAAGTGTTTTTCATCTTTCGGCCTGCACAACAGCGCGAATACAGCAAATACGATCATGAGCGCCGCCAGGACATAACTCAACACACTGCCTTCCCTCATCTGTCTCAGTATCGCACTGCCGAAATTGACGTAAATCGCGATAACAAGGAACAGAACTACAGCTATGTGAACGCCGCCCCAGAAGCGCACTGTTGCTTTCCCCGCGGCTTTTAAGGGCCGCCCTCGTTTTATGGCCGCTTCACTTCTGACATAAAACCACAGGGCGCGGAGAAGCAGCAGCATCCCCGACGCCAGCCAAAGCAGATAGAGGCAGGCCAGAGGGGTCAGATCGTCCCATATCAGGTCATCTCCCAATGCCGAGGACAGTTTAAAAAAGAGCCAGAGACCGATCAGACAAATGATCCCATAGGGAATATCCTGCTTCCACAGCCCCCTGCGGATCTGGCGGTATTCCTCCTGCCAGTCGGTCTGCATCGGCGGAGGTGCTTCTCCTGGCTCTGAGGCAAAGATCAGCATGCCTGGCCGTGTGGCCACGTGATGCCAGCCTCCGTCCGCGGCAAAGGCGATATAGTCCTCGATCTCCTCTTTGCTTCCATGACAGCCGTCGATACAGTATCTGACCTTTTTCCCGCTCTCATCGCGATCAAAGGCGGCAATAATCCCCTGCGGACCGATCTTCTTGAGAAGCAGTCCCCGCTCAGCCTGTCTGTTCAAATAGTTTTCCGCCGCCTTGTAGTCCAAACCGCGAAACATCCATAACCGTCTCACTTCACTTCCCATAATACCTCCTGTGCTCCAATCGATATTTCATCTCACTCTCCAACGGCCCTTTGTATCAATACTCGATATATCCAATTTCAATATAGCATATATCGAGATAGATGTCAATAGGCTCTTGGCAACTTAGCAGTATGGCAGACCAGCAGGGACTGCACGCGGCGCCGGGCGGCGCTGGACGTTGCTGCATTGCTGGGCGTTTTCTAAATTTGCCAAAAGGTTTTCTACAGAAAACAAAATTTGAAATTAGAAAACAAAATCTAAAATACAGCAGTAGAACCGCGTTTTTTCACCCATTTTTTCCCAGAACCCGCTGTCGAGGGCTGCATTATGGCCAATAATCGGGTTGCGGAGCAGCTTTACGCCATGATTTGTCCATCTGTCGGCCGTTTTGTTTTCCTAATCCACTAATTTGTTTTCAACTGAAAACAAAAGTGCCTAAACAGAAAACCTTCCGCCAAAGGAGTTTGCATATTGCAGCGCAGCAGGGACTGCACGCGGCGCTGGGCGTTGCTGCGTTGCTGGGCGCTGCTGAGCGTTTTCTAAATTCGCTAAAAGGTTTTCTACAGAAAGCCCTCTGTCAAAGGGCTTCGGAGCTTTCTTCCTTCCGTGAGGTAGCCAAGGTCGCCGAGGTCGCCGTGAGGTTGCCGATGTCGCCAAGGTGCCGGGAGAGCGCCATGAAGTCGCCAAGGTCGCCGGGAGCGCCGGGCGCACCGTAAGCGGAAACGGAAACGCAGACGCAAACGAAAACGAAAATGCAGCCGAAGCAAAACAAAAACCCCGTCGCGGCCATCCGCAGCAGGGTTTGTTGTCGTTTGTATTGCTACTTTATGATTAAACTGTATCTGATTAAAATCCGATTAAACCAGTTCCAGGAATACAACCTCTGCGCTGTCGCCTCTGCGAGGTCCCAGCTTCAGAATTCTGGTGTATCCGCCGTTTCTGTCAGCATACTTCGGTGCGATCTCATCGAAGAGCTTTGTTACTACGCTCTCGTCGTAGATGTAAGCCAGCGCCTGTCTTCTTGCGTGCAGGTCGCCGCGCTTTGCTAAGGTGATCAGCTTTTCCGCTTCTCTTCTGGCTTCCTTCGCTCTGCAGTCTGTTGTGGAAATTCTTCCTTCTCTGAACAGGTCAGTTACCAGATTTCTCAGCATAGCTTTTCTGTGAGCAGTAGGTCTGCCCAGTTTTCTATATCCTGGCATGTCAAATCTCCTTTCATTTCGTTATGGTGTCTATGCGGGTATTAGTCGTCGCTTGGCTTGAGACCAAGTCCTAATTCCTCAAGTTTTGCTTTCACTTCGTCGAGGGACTTCTTACCAAGGTTTCTAACCTTCATCATATCCTCTTCTGTACGCTCAGTCAACTCTTCTACGGTGTTGATAGCTGCTCTCTTCAGACAGTTGAAGGAACGAACGGACAGTTCCAGTTCCTCAATGGTCATTTCAAGAGCCTTTTCCTTCTGGTCTTCTTCCTTCTCCACCATGATTTCCATACCGTCTGTGGAGTCGTCCAGTTGGATGAAGAGATTCAGGTGCTCCTGCATGATCTTCGCTCCAATGGACACACCTTCTTCCGGTGTGATGGATCCGTCAGTCCAGATCTCCAGAATCAGTCTGTCAAAGTCTGTGACCTGGCCGACTCTGGTGTTCTGCACGGTATAGTTGACTTTTCTTACTGGTGTGTAAATGGAGTCAACCGGAATGACTGAAATCGGCGTGCTCTCCGTCTTGTTCTGGTCAGCAGGCACATAGCCTCTGCCTCTCGCGAGGTTGATCTCCATCACAAGGGTAGCGTTTTCTTCCAGGGTTGCGATGTGCAGATCCTGGTTGAAGATCTCCATCTCTGAATCGCCGATAATGTCAGCGGCGGTAACCTCTTTCGGACCAACTGCGTTGATGATGACCCGCTTGGTATTTTCGCCGTTGAGCCTTATAGCAAGCTTCTTCAAGTTTAAGATGATTTCTGTTACGTCTTCTTTAACACCTGGTATCGTTGAAAACTCGTGAAGTATTCCGTCGATTTTTACAGAAGTTACGGCAGCGCCCGGCAGGGAACTCAAGAGAATCCTTCTCATGCAGTTGCCCAGGGTAGTCCCGTATCCTCTTTCCAGAGGTTCTACGACAAATTTGCCGTAATTTCCTTCTTCATCAACAAATTTCGTTATTGTTGGTTTTTCGATTTCTATCACTAAAAACCCTCCTTCATTTTCCCAAGTAATACCGGATTCACGCCGCTATATTATTTGGAGTACAACTCGACGATTAAGTGCTCTGCAACAGGAGTATCAATTTCTTCTCTTGTCGGCATAGCAACGATTTTACCTTCTAACTTTTCAACATCGACTGCCATCCATGAAGGTACAGTGATTGACATTTCCTTGATTTCCTTAAACTTAGGGGAGCTGGTGCTTCTCTCCTTAACTTTGATCACGTCGCCAGCCTTCAGCTGCATCGCAGGAGCGGCTGCCTTCTTGCCGTTTACGGTGAAGTGACCGTGAACGACCAGCTGTCTCGCTTCCTTTCTGGAAGAAGCGAAGCCCAGTCTGTAAACGACGTTGTCTAATCTTGTCTCTAACAGGACTAACAGGTTTTCACCGGTTTTACCCTGTTTTCTGGCTGCTTTCTCAAACAGGTTTCTGAACTGTTTTTCCTGCATGCCGTAGAATCTCTTTGCCTTCTGCTTTTCTCTTAACTGCAGGCCGTAGTCAGAAACTTTCTTTCTGGACTGACCGTGCTGTCCGGGAGCGTAATTTCTCTTCTCAATTGCGCATTTGCCGCTATAGCATCTTTCACCTTTCAAGAAAAGCTTCTGGCCTTCTCTTCTGCATAATCTGCAGTTAGCGTCTGTATATCTTGCCATTTGTTATTACTCCTCCCTTCAATTAGACTCTTCTTCTCTTCGGCGGTCTGCATCCGTTGTGCGGAATCGGTGTGATGTCCTTGATCATGGTGATCTCAAGACCTGCTGCCTGCAGTGCTCTGATGGCAGCTTCTCTTCCGGAACCCGGACCCTTTACGTAAACTTCTACCGTCTTTAAACCATGCTCCATAGCGGCCTTTGTTGCTTCTTCAGCGGCCATCTGCGCAGCAAATGGTGTGGATTTCTTGGAACCCTTGAATCCTAAAGATCCAGCGCTGGACCAGGAAAGTGCGTTTCCGTCCATATCTGTAAGAGTAACTAAAGTATTGTTAAAGGTGGATTGGATATGTGCCTGGCCTTTTTCAATGTTCTTACGTTCTCTTTTCTTTTTTCTAACTGTTTTCTTTACAGTCTTAGCCATTGTTTCCTACCTCCTTCTTATTTTTTCTTTCTGCCTACAGTCTTCTTCGGACCTTTGCGAGTTCTGGCGTTTGTCTTAGTCTTCTGACCTCTTACAGGAAGGCCTCTTCTATGTCTGATTCCTCTGTAGCTTCCGATTTCCATCAGTCTCTTGATGTTCAAAGAAACTTCTCTTCTCAGGTCACCTTCTACGAGGTAATCTTCATCGATGATCTTTCTGATTTTACCAGCTTCCTCCTCAGTCAGGTCTTTCACTCTGGTATCAGGGTTTACGCCTGCTTTTGCAAGGATAGCGTTTGCGGTCGGTCTGCCAATACCATAAATGTAAGTCAAACCAATCTCTACTCTTTTTTCTCTTGGTAAGTCGACACCGGCTATACGAGCCATACGTTTCCTCCTTCTCCTATCTTCCGTCACGTTCCAGGGGTGATATAGACAGGGGTTCTAAATATACAATAATTTATATCCGTCCGGCGGTCCTGGTCCTCGCCGGACAAAATTTTAAACAAAACGATTAACCTTGTCTCTGCTTATGCTTTGGGTTCTCACAGATAACCATTACTTTTCCATGTCTTTTGATTATCTTGCACTTTTCACAGATTGGTTTTACGGAAGCTCTAACTTTCATCTTATTCCTCCTATTTAGCCTTTATCTCTCCATATAATTCTTCCTCTGGTCAAATCATAAGGGGAAAGCTCAACCTTCACCTTGTCGCCCGGAAGAATCCTTATATAGTTCATTCTGATCTTTCCAGAAATGTGTGCAAGCACTTCAAAACCGTTTTCAAGTTTTACCTTGAACATAGCGTTTGGCTGAGCGTCCACAACGGTTCCAACTGCCTCTATGACGTCTTTCTTCGCCATGAAATACACCTCTCTCTATTCACTACAGGGTAAGCAGCTCAGGCTCACCATCATTGATAACAACAGTATTTTCATAATGCGCAGCCAGCTTTCCGTCCGCTGTCACGACGGTCCAGTCGTTGAGCAGAGTCTCAATCTCATAGGTTCCCTGGCAGATCATCGGCTCGATGGCGAACACCATGCCGCTGACCAGCCGCGGGCCCTTGCCCGGCTTTCCGTAGTTAGGGATCTGCGGATCTTCGTGCATTTCGCGGCCTACGCCGTGTCCGACAAAGTCGCGGATAACGGAGTATCCTTCCCCTTCGGCCTTCGCCTGAATCGCGTGGGAAATGTCGGAGAGACGGTATCCCACACGGGCATATTTGATGCCCTCAAAGAAGCTGGCCTTCGTCACCTCGATGAGACGCATGGCCTCGTCGTCTACCTTGCCTACCGGGTAGGTTCTGGCGGCGTCGCTGACGTAGCCCTTGTAAGTCGCTCCCACATCGACGCTGACGATATCCCCTTCGTGGATGATGCGTCTTTTGTCAGGGATCCCGTGCACAACCTCTTCATTGATGGAGACGCAGGCATTTCCCGGGAATCCGCCGTATCCCTTAAAGGTAGGAATCATCTTGTTCTTTTTGATCGTCTGCTCTACATAACGGTCGATATCCATTGTAGACATGCCGGGTTTGATGAAGTCGGCCAGGGTATTTAAGATATACCCTGTGACCTTGCCCGACTCACGCATTATGTCAATTTCCTGTCTGGATTTGATGATGATCATACTATTCTCCTATAGCTTTTACTATTTCAGCAAATACCGTGTCCAGCGGCAGCGCGCCGTCGATGGTTACGATATTGTCCGCCTTTTTATAGTAGTCTACAAGAGGCATAGTCTGCTGGTTATAAACCTCGATTCTGTTCTCAACAGTTTCCACTGTATCGTCAGCTCTCTGGATCAGCTCACCATTGCAGATATCACAAATGCCTTCTTTTTTAGGAGGAATGTTAACGACATGGAAGGAAGCGCCGCAGGTCTTGCAAACCCTTCTTCCGGTCAGTCTGCTAATCAGTTCTTCCTTTTCAACCTCAATATCGATGACCTTGTCAAGCTTCATGCCGTGTTCCTCAAGGAACGCGTCCAGCTTTTCAGCCTGATATACGGTCCGAGGGAATCCGTCTAACAGGAATCCGTTCTTGCAGTCATCAGCCAGCAGTCTGGTCGTCGCGATTTCAATGACCAGGTCGTCAGAAACCAATTCGCCTTTGTTCATGTATTCCTGCGCCTTTTTGCCCAGCTCTGTACCATTTTTGATATTTTCTCTGAAGATATCTCCAGTTGAAATATGGGGAACGTTGTATTTCTCCACAATTTTTACTGCCTGTGTACCCTTGCCAGCTCCTGGAGGGCCTAACAAAACTGTTCTAAGCATTTGCTCATCTCCTCTTATTTCAGAAAGCCCTGATAGTTTCTCATAACCATCTGGTTTTCCAGTTGTTTCATTGTATCAAGTGCAACGCCTACTGCGATCAGCAGAGAAGTTCCGCCGAAATGCATGCCCTTCAGGGCCGGGATCATCACGCCCAGAATGGTAGGCAGGGTTGCGATTATCGCAAGGAAGACAGCTCCCACAATGGAGATTCTTGACATAACCTTGCTAAGATATTCAACTGTAGCCTTACCAGGTCTGATACCTGGGATAAAGCCGCCGTTGGCCTTCATGTTCTGTGCCACTTCTACCGGGTTAAAGGTAACTGCGGTGTAGAAGTAGTTGAAGAATATGATCAGCACCACGTTCAGTACCGCGTATACCCATACGCCAGGGTTTCCAGCCGGTGACAGCCACTTCGTCACGAAATCAGTGAACGCTGTATTCGGGAAGAAGTAGGTGATGGTCAGCGGGAACTGCAAGATGGACAGCGCGAAGATGACTGGAATAACGCCAGCCTGGTTGACCTTGAGAGGAATGTGGGTGGACTGTCCACCGTACATCTTTCTGCCAACGACTCTCTTTGCGTACTGAACCGGGATCCTTCTGGTTCCCTGCTGGATCTCGATAACGCCCAGGATAACCACAACGGCAAAGATGATGAAGATCAGGATCGTGATGATGCTCATCTGTCCGTCCTGGAACTGGGTCCAGATGGTTCTGATGCCGCTCGGAATCCTCGCTACGATACCAGCGAAAATGATCAGGGAGATACCGTTTCCGATACCGTACTCATTGATCTGTTCTCCCAGCCACATCAGGAAAGCTGTACCTGCGGTCAAAACCAAAATGATGACCGCGAAGGAGAACCACGTCTGGTCGATGACGGCCTTTCTGAACAGACCTGCGGTCAGTCCCAGGGCCTGGACCAATGCCAGCACGATGGTCAGATAACGGGTGATCTGCGCCATCTTCTTTCTTCCTTCCTGACCCTCTTTTGCCAGCCTCTCGAAATACGGGAAGGCGATGGTCAAAAGCTGGATGATGATGGAAGCCGTGATGTACGGTGTAATACTTAAAGCGAAGATCGTGAAGTTGCTGAACGCACCGCCTGAGAACAGGTCGAACAGGTCAAACAGACCGGTTTCACCGGTGAAGACCTGTGACAGAGCGGATCTGCTGATTCCCGGTACAGGAATACTGGATCCGATTCTGAATACGACCAGCATCAACAGGGTGAAGATGATCTTGCTTCTGATTTCTGCGACTTTGAATGCCTGCGAAATAGTCTTAAGCATCTCCATCTTAGATCACCTCTGCCTTTCCTCCAGCAGCTTCAATTTTTTCAATCGCACTCTTTGTAAATTTGTGTGCCTTTACAGTGATACTATTGTTTAAAGCTCCGTCTCCTAAAATCTTGATTCCGTCTTTCACCTGCTTAACCAGGCCAGCTTCCTCAAGGAGTTCCGGTGTTACAACAGTGCCGGCCTCAAATCTGTTGAGGTCCTTTACGTTGATGGTTGTATATTCTGTTCCCCAGATGTTGGTGAAGCCTCTCTTCGGCAGACGTCTGTACAGAGGCATCTGGCCGCCTTCAAAACCGAGTCTTACGCCGCCGCCGCTTCTGGATTTCTGACCGTTCATACCTCTTCCGCCGGTTTTACCCTGGCCAGTAGCAGTACCGCGGCCTCTTCTCTTCCGGTTCTTTTTGGAACCTTCAGCAGCTCTTAATTCATGCAGTTTCATTATCCCTTGCACCTCCTATCCTACAGTTCTTCTACAGTCACAAGATGCGCTACCTTAGCAACTGCACCACGAGTTGCAGGTGTATCGGCAAGTTCTACACTGCGATGCATCTTCTTCAGTCCTAACGCTTCGACAACCTTTTTCTGCTTAGGGGAAGCGCCGATTGTACTCTTTGTTAAAGTGATTTTCAACATTTTAGCCATTTTGCGTATCCTCCTATCCTAAGATTTCCTCAGGTGTCTTACCTCTCAGCTTAGCAACCTTCTCTACGGTCATCATGCCTTTCAGACCTTCCAGGGTTGCGTACGCCATGTTACCAGTGTTGTTGGAACCGATGGACTTCGCTCTGACGTCCTTGATTCCCGCAGCTTCCAGTACGGTACGTACAGAGGAACCTGCGATTACGCCAGTACCCTGTGCAGCAGGCATCAGCAGAACCTTGCCTGCACCGAAGATACCGATGTTTCTGTGTGGTATAGTCGTTCCAACTGTCGGAACATATATTAAATTCTTCTTTGCATCTTCTGTAGCTTTTCTTACAGCCTCAGGGATTTCCTGAGCTTTGCCAAGACCAACGCCTACGTAGCCGTTACCGTCGCCAACTACTACGGTTACGCTGAATCTCATATTTCTACCGCCCTTAACAGTCTTCGCGACACGTCTGATGCTAACGATAGTTTCTTTCAAGTCC
>CALLDR010000147.1 GCA_937997955.1 uncultured Emergencia sp.
TTGGATCGGCTAGCTTGGATCGGCTAGCTTGGATTCGCTGGCGGCGGACAGGTTGGTTAGCGTGAAATGGTTGTAGGTGCTTTTAGGTGCTTTGGAAAACCTGTGGGGAACCGTAGTGCGTGGAAAGATGCGATAGGAAGTTGGAATTTAGAAACTTGAGAAACTGCGCTGGTTCATGGGAAAAGTGGTTTATTTTGCTGAGGAAATAAGGTATACTAAGATATGGGACAGCAGTGGTTTATATAGAGTTATTGCCTTGTAGCGGGTCGTCTTCTTTAGACAGCTGAGGGCAATAATTTTACCAAAGAACTTGAGCATAGCCTGGTGCGAAAGGCAAGTGAACATGAAATTCCCGGGTCTTTCGCACCAAAATTCCTTACAGGAATAAACATAACTGTGGCATGATGTGAGCAAATTGCGAAGAGATCCAAAGAGAATACCGAAAGTTAGTAGTATCTTTGGGAAAACAGCCGTAATTTGCAGTCTCAACCCGCGAGGGTCGAGTGGATTGAAAGGATTCTTTCCAGGGCGACCCTTTCCAGCTTGTCCGGTCTCAACCCGCGAGGGTCGAGTGGATTGAAAGGGTATCAGTGAAGCCCAGCTGGATGGAAGCAGCGTGGTCTCAACCCGCGAGGGTCGAGTGGATTGAAAGCGCCTCATAGCCGGCCGGAATGGATGCTGCGATCTCGTCTCAACCCGCGAGGGTCGAGTGGATTGAAAGGGATTCTGACACGCCCATAGCTTCTGCGTATACGGTCTCAACCCGCGAGGGTCGAGTGGATTGAAAGTGTCAGCGTGATACCTTTCCCGCATCTGGTGTGATGTCTCAACCCGCAAGGGTCGAGTGGATTGAAATCTGAGATGTCGCATCATATTCCCATATCCGAAAACGTCTCACCCCACGGCCGAGCGGATTCAAAGCGCCGTCATCTAATCAGAGCCTACGCACAAAAGGAAGCGGGCTTTCCTGACTTTTTATGCCAGGCCGGACAAAATGCGGAATTCCGTCGGAAAAAATGCACGGATAGATGCCTTTGAACCGATATATTTATTTTTAAATTACAGCAAACCTCGAGTTTTAGATGCGGAAGACAGGAATGATCAGTCTGCGGCAGCGAGAAAATCGCAATTTAGCCATAGGCGGCAACGCACTTCCCCTGACGCAGTTCCAGAATTCGGAAAGGATTCCTGTCTTTTGGAACGCATTTATCAAAAAGACCGTACCAGTTTTACTCATTTCCCGTTCTGTCTATCAGTCATGACACGAACAAAACCAAGAAAGGCGTCCCAACCGGCATAGAACGAACAGCTGTGAACGAAGAGCTGGTTGACGAATTATCCCGTGGGCGCGAAGCTCAAGAAAGTAAGTCTGTCCCGATTCATCTCACATTCTGCCAGTTTAAGCAACAAGATGTAACATTCCCAACAAGATGTAAAGAAGATTAACCGTAAATATCGCTATAGGAAAGGCTTTTCGCTTTAGAGAAAGGCCGCACCTGGTATCCCGCGGAGTCAATCAAATTCCTCACAATATATTGATTTTCATTAATGAATATGATATTATTTAGTAAACAAAATACATCGAAATAGAAAAATGTGAAATATTTTCAAAATCATGGAAAATGGGAAGCATAATTCCTTTTATATAAAATACACAATCATTTATCCTTTGATCGCTCCCAGGAAATATGGAAAGCTGTTGAGGGAAATGCTGAATTGGTCGTGAATCACTTCGCGGCTGATAGGCTGAAAATAGAAAGAATAAGACTTAAAGCGCGACTTTAAAAAATGATTTTAAAGAATAAAAAGAATGATTTAATTAAGGAAGAACAAAGACAAAGGAGGAACAAAGACAAATGAAAAAGACACTCACGGCTGTTGTGTTGGTAATTACAATGCTGATCAGCAGCGCGGCCGCAGGTTTTGCGGGAACCAGGCTGTCTCGTCCGGTTATTGAGGAGATCGACGCAGGGAAGAACAGCATCAAAATCGACTGGAATTATATCGCACATTCAGATGGGTATAAGGTATACCGATCCACATCGTCGGATGGAACCTACAAATACATCGGCTATGCTGATGAAAGCTGGTACAGGGACTACAGCATAAAGAAAGGCACGCGCTACTATTACAAAGTAAGGGCTGTCTCCTATGAGGATTACGACAATAGTTACCTGAGCAAATGGCGTTCGGGCAAAGTAAAGAAACCGGTTTCCGCGTCCTCATCAAAGACGAATTCGCAGACGGTGTACATTACAAGTACTGGAAGCAAGTATCATCGGGCAGGATGCGGGTATTTGTGGAACAGCAGCTATCCGATTTCCCTGAGCAAAGCAAAGAGCAGCGGATACTCGCCTTGCTCCAGATGCTGGTAGGCGGTCTTGCTGTCACGCGCAGACGGGTTTGTCGAAATTGCCCGCCGCGGCCATCTATCCGCTTGGTAATGCCTTACTGTCACGCGCAGACGAGTTTTGTCGAAAACTGTCGAAATATTGTTGATGAATAGGGCTTCAAAAAAATCATGGATACTCTATAATATAAGTGTAGGTCTTAGGAGGATGATTTTGATTATGGACAGGACAGAGTGAACAGGTAGATATGTAAAGGGGATTGAGCCGGCGCGGGACGCTCTGCCGCGGCGGCAGGCTCTGCGATACAAGGGCGCATATGACCAGATCATCCATCAAAAAAGAAGGCTTCGGACCGCTGGACGGCTGCACCGGCGAAACCTGAGCCTTCTTTTTCATAATGCAGGGAATATCGATTTTTCAATATTTCCGGAATTTCAACGTATGCTTCGCATACTCCTACGCTCACTTTGTTCGCTCCGCTGTCCGTTTTGCCTAGCCAGCTAAAGCTGGGGCAAAACGGCAAGAAAAGCACCGTGCGAAGCGCCGCCTCTTGCGGGCGGCATGTGTGCATAGGAGACTTTGCCTCTGTCATGCACACTTTTTCTTATTTTGTCTTTTGCTGTACGATGCCTGGCGCCGCATAGACCCAGGCTGGCCGCGTTAAAGCCGCGGCTGGATCTCTCTCGGCTGGGACTCCTCCGGCTGGTCGATCTGCTCGCATACACATTCTGAGACCAAGCGTCCCACGTGATTGTTGGAGCCCATGACCCAGATGATATCGCCGGCTTCGATCAAAGTGTTGGCGTCCGGCATGACGATGGGATAGCCCTTTTGCTGCAGGCCCAGCACGATGCAGTGCCATTTGTCCTTGAACTTCCCGTTCTTCAGGGACTTTCCGGCAAAGGACTCCTCACCGGTCAGCTTGACGGCGCATATGGCCAGAGCGTTCTCCACAACCGGATAATCGCTTTCCATGAACTGCTTCAGGGTCCGAGGGTACTTTGTCGGCTTGACGCGGATCAGACGGTAGAAGTTCTCGATGGACTTCAGATCGCTGACGATGTAAAGCTTATCCCCTGCGTGAATGACGGTTTTCGGGCTCGGCAGGATCATATGCTTGCCGTTATGGCGGATCTTTACCACGTAGATGTTGAAGATCCGTCCCCACTGCAGATCCGCCAGGCTTTTTTCCAGAAAGTCCGCGTCGTCCGGGGCGATCAAAGTGATGATATGCAGCTCTTCGTCCAGCCATGACTGCCGCTCTCCCTTGGCTTCCTCTGCTTTGATGATGCGCTCGTTCAGGTTGCGCAGAAACTGGGTTTCCAGCCGCAGGTATGACGTGGCCATGAAGTCGCTTCTGACCGTGATCAAAACGATGATGACCAGAAGGACGAACAAAAGGCCCGGCGGAACGTCAAAGAGGTTCAGCAAAGGAATCATGGCGATCATGGCGATGATGACTACCTTGATCGCGGCAAGCACGATAAGAGGCAGCCGATTTGCCCGTTTTTTGAGCCATAGAGACGTGAAAATGCTGTTGTGGGGGTTTATCATCGGTTTGATAAAAATCGCCATAATGAAGTAAATAGCGGCGCACACGACGATTTTACAAAGCAGGTCCGGCAGCGGTCCCGCCAGAAGCGGACGCAGTATCCGCAGGCCGGCCACAACGGTAACCAGCATGATGACCGCGTAAAGCCCCGTGCGCGAGCAGAATTTCCGTATATATTCGTTCCATTCGTTGTCTTCATCATCGTCCACCTGATCTTCAGATGTATACTGGTTTAATTTGTAGAGCAGGCCCTCTGGCAGCCTGCGCTCCAGCCAGGCGGTAACCCCTGACGAATTTTTGATCAAAAATGGAGTCAGGAAGGTGGTCAGCACGGCGGCGGTTACGATGATCGGGTAGAGATTAGCTTCCATGACGCCTAAGGATACGCCCAGGGAGGCGATGATAAAGGAAAACTCACCGATCGGCGCCAGGCTGAAACCGCTTTTGACGGCCGTGCTTATGGTTTGGCCGGAAAGCAGCATGCCGATGGTGGCGAACACCAGCTTGGCGATGACGGCGACCACGGTGATGATTATGATGATCGGCGCGTAGCTGACGATGGCGTTGGGATCGACCTTCATGCCTACGGACAGGAAGAAGAAGGTGACGAAAAGGTCCTTGACACCTTTTGTTATGTGCTCCACTCTCTCTACGTGGACCGTTCCTGCCAGCAGGGAGCCTGCCAGGAAGGCGCCCAGTTCGGAGGAGAAGCCTAAGGCGTTGGCGATCAGGACCATGCCGAAGCAAAGGCCCAGGGAAAGAACCAGCAGCATCTCGTCATTCATGACTTTGATGACTTTGTTGAGAAACGTCGGCAGCAGATAGATCCCCAGCAGGAGCCATACGATCAGGTAGCAGATCATGAGGGCCAGACTGATGACAAGATCCCGGCCTGACACGTTTTGACTGACGGAGATGGTCGAGAGCACGACCATCATGAAGATGGCCACGATATCTTCGATGACCAGGGTCCCCATGACAAGCTGAGAGTATTTTTCCCCTTTGACGCCCAGCTCATCAAAGCACTTTTGAATGACGGCGGTGGAGCTGATGGACAGCATGACGCCCAGAAAGATGCTGTTGAGCGTGGTGAAGCCCATGAGAAGCCCCACGGCATAGCCGGTGACCAAGACGCCTGCCATTTTGACGATGGCGGAGATGATGGCGGTGCCGCCCATGCGGGCCAGCTTGTGAAGGTTGAATTCCAGGCCGATGTGGAACATCAAGATGATGACGCCGATTTCACTCCAAAGGTTGATGGATTCCGTGTCCTCTGCGGTAAAAAACATCGGAAAGTACGGGCTGATCAGAAAACCGGCCAGAATGTAGCCCAGAATAAGGGGCTGCTTGATTTTTTTGAATAAGATGGTGATGATGCCGGCTGTCAGCAGCATGACAGCTACATCGGTGATCATGTGAGGCAGATGCACAAGCCTCCTCCTTTCTGCAAAGTTTTACATGGAGCAGTGCTCCTGTCATATAAATATTATATACCAAAGTGGACTGCCGTGAAAAGTGCTTTCTTGTGTTAAAGTGGTTTTTTGCAGAAATAGGAAGAAAGTTGGAGAACGGGAGCTTTGGAATCAGGGAGAAGCGGACTCCTAAAAGTGAAGGAGCAGACCTTGCGGCCTGCTCCTTCAGAGTGGTTTATTGATAAGCTTTGTGGTTATTTTGTTTTGATCTTTTTGATCACAGTCCAGTTGCCCCAGACGATCGTACCGTCCGCCAGTTTCTTATAGGAGCGGACTTTGACGAAATAGTTGGTGCCTGGCTTCAGGTTCTTGAGCGTTACGTACGTGGTGCTGTAACCGTTGTCATTGTGCGTGATGTACCGGTTACTGTAGCTGCCCATGCGTCCGTATCTCACCTGATATTTTGTCGCGCCGTCGACCTTGGTGATAGTGACTTTGACCTGTCCCTTTGCAGGGGAGGTAACCTTGAAGGCCGGTTTCTTAGGCTTTACCGTGACGGTGACGACCTTGCTCGCAGGGTTGTACTTCACGTCCTTTGTCGTCTTAACTGTGATGTATGCTATGCCTGTACCGTGAACGGTTACTGTGCCTGTCGAGGAGACTGTCGCAACAGATGGGTCGCTGGACTCGTAGACAATGACGCCGTCGCCGTCAGTTTTTGCGCCCAGGTTGAACGCACTGCTGGTCAGGTACTTGGTGTAGTAGGTGTAATTGGTTGTGATGGACTGTGTTTTTCCAACAATACTGAAGTTTGCATATGTTTTTCCGCTGTAGCCGTTCTTACCAGTTACAACGATCTTGTATGTTCCAGGGGCAGACAAGGAAGTTACTGTTTTGCCGCTGGCATCCTCATAGGAAACAGTATAATCTGCGGAGGAAAGTTTGTTAATGCCATAAGTTACAGATGTGATGCTTGGGTACTTGCGCATTCCGTCTGCTGTCACACTGTACTCCTTCAGGCTAACTGTATAACGGCTGATGTCGGTACCGTTGATGGTGAAGGTCAAAGTAGTGGTTCCGGAGTATGCGCCCTTGCCCGCAATTTCAATCGTATATGTACCTGCATCTCTTGGAGAGGCAACAACAGTACCAGCTGCGTTTTTATAGGTTATAGTATAGTCTGTATCTTTGACTAAAGTGACATAACCGTCTCTAACAGTTACTTGAGGTGTAATGCTACTGCCGGTGTAATTATAAGATGCGTAGCTTCCTGATGCAAACGCAACTGAGCAGCCATAAATATTCTTTGTCACAAGAGAATATGTTACCTGCGTTGATCCAGAAGTTAAATTACCGGATCCGTTAGAAGTTACTGTAACATATCCTTTCCCTGTTGCAGTAGATACCCATGGCGTGCCTACAGTGTAATCTTTATCTTTTACGAAGGTGATAGCACCATCAAGGGATTTTACTGTTATGTTCGGAGCAGAAGCTATGCTGCTTTGGGAAGCAGTAATATTTATATAATTATAGTTAAATGGTTGAATTGTAAAGCTTCCTACAAATTTTTCTCCAGCATATGGGCTTCTTCCTACTAGGTATACTAAATAGTTATGAGCGTCAACTGGAGATGTTGTAGAAATTGTTTTATTTTTTGCATCAGTGTAACGATATTCAACGCAATAATAGCTGCTTGAAAAAGCCGTACCGTTGGCAGTTACTTTTATAGCAGGCGTTTGAATTTTTCCATTATACATCGGGCTATAGCTGCCGGAAGTAATGGATGCATCAACTTGGCTAATATCATATGCAGACTTAGCAACATTGAAGGTCACTTTCTTTTCACCGGTATAGTTGCCAATAAAGTTGATTGTTACATAATATTGATCCGTGCTTGCATTCAGGGATTTATCAAATGTAGGAGTTGTAATATTGTAGTCAGATCCAGGCTGCAAGGTTACAGTTTTGCCGTTTAAACTATCTGTAATCGTTGGATTAATATTGATCTTGCCTTCCACTTGATTAGGAATAGAAGATACAGAAATATAATTTATACCCCGCGCTGTAACTTCTACAGTTCTTGTAGTACTACCAGCATATGCTCCTTTTCCTTTTATTGTAAGCGAATATGTGCCTTTGTCTTTAATCTCTTTGGAGCAAGTCACTTCATAATTTGCAGAAGAAACTGTGGATGAACCATTTTTCACAGTAACCAACGTGTTTGGATTCTTTGTATTTCCATCATAAGTCACATTCACTGATGTGACAGTGCAGGTATTAATATTTGGGGCGGTTTTAGGTGTAACGGACGCAATCGTCCCCTGGAAATTTCCCGCTGTATTTGCATTGAATGACACTACCCCGTTGCTAACAGTAGCGTTAAAATTACTGCTAAAGAAGTCGTCTGTCCTTTCTTTTCCATCGGAGAAATAGTGGATATCTCCAGAATCCACCGTAGTGAACTCAGAAACTTGGTTATCAACGGTAGCACTTACGTTGTGGGCAGATAAGTCATATGGTTTGATTTCAAACTCACCAGATGCTATTACGTTACTATCCGTTTCATTCTCAGACGAGTTCAAGGTTACATTAAACTCGTACTTTCCTGCATCTTTAGGTTCAGTAATTGTTGTAGAGTCCGTTGACGTCTTGGTATATTTAATTGTATAGGTTGCTGCATCTACCACAGCCCCATTATTATATACAACAATGTTTGGAACTCGTATTGATCCGTTATACTCAAATGTCTTAGTATAGTCATTTAAAGTATACTGCGGAGATGCTGGATCTTGTTCTGCAGTAGTTTCCGCAAACGCCATGCTCGGCATCATGCAGACTACCATCATGACCGACAGCATGAGTGCTAAAATCTTTTTCATAATCTCTTTTCCTTTCTTGATATTTCTTGAACTTCTTTTCGTTTCATTAGAGTCAGAGATAACTAATATTTGGTTATTTCCAAAAATATTATAGCATTAGTTTCCCCAAAAAGATATAAGAATTAAAAACATTAAAAATATTTAAGATTTCTGTATAAAAAAGGAAATTGATGCTGCGATATATAATAGAAGAAGGCCGGTAGTTCCGACCTTCTTCGTAGTTTTTGATTCGGTTCAGCTTTGATGGAATCGATTATTTAGCGATTCTGTAAGCCTTGTTGGACCAGTCAGAGTAGTAGGTCTTACCGTCAACTACTTTGTAAGCTCTGATCTTGTAGTAGTATCTGGTTCCCTTCTTCAGAGACTTGGTGTTCTTGTAAGTTCTCTTCGTGTTGTCAGTGGTTGTGAAGAACGCCTTGGTGCCAAAACCGCTGTTCATCTTCAGGGATCTGTATACCTGGAAGCCATCAGCTACAGAAGTGTCGCCCTTTACAGTCCATTTTACTGTGATAGAACCCTTCTTAGCAGTGGAGGAAGCGGTGATCTTGAGCGCTTCGACAGCGTCAATATTTGCTCTTTCAATGATTTCTAACTTGTACAAGAATGCTTCGCCTAAAGCAGCCTTTACAGCTCTTTGCTGGGAGCCAGTCAGCGCTTCATAAGCGTCTTTTGCAGCTTTGACTTCTTCTGCAGTGGAGTTTTCATTCAGCTTCATGATCTGTGCTTTTACCGCATTGATTTCAGCAGTTCTAACAGCAGCCTCAGCAGCTTCTAACTCTGTGATCGTTGCATTAAAGTCACCATCATAGTAGTCATAGTACTTGTTGTACTGTGCTCTTACGGCTTCAACAGCAGCCTTAGCCTCAATACCATATGGCTTTAAATCAGCAAGGTCTGCAGCCGCAGCGCTAACCGCATTCTGTTGAGCAGTCTTTAAGGTTGCCATCTTTGTAGTGAAAACTGCAGATCCGGCAACATCAGCAGGCTTGGTGCCATAGAGGTCTAAGTATTCATTGTAAGCATCATTTGCAGCCATGAACTGATCTTCTGTACTTAACTTAGCATCTACGCTTGCAGGCAGTGCAGCTAGTAATGCAGATACTTTTGCTGCTTGGGCCTTTAATTCTGCATCAGTTCTAATTTTAGCGACTTCACCTTTTGCTTCTTCATACAGAACCGCTAAATCAGCAGCATCTTTAGCAACTGCAAATTTACCAGCCTCGGTAGTATTGCCGTTGTATTTCTCTTTGACCGCGGTGAAGGAATCAGCCCTGTAATCGCTGCCCATCAGTTTTTGCTGTTCACCAATGTATTGCTCTAAGGCACCCTTGTATTTCTGAACATCAGAACTCTTCAGATTCTTTTCTTCCTCAGCAGTTCTCAAGTCAGCAAGTTTCTTTTCGGCATCTGCCATGATAGATTCGACTTCTTCCACAGTTTTTGCCTCGTATAAAGCATCTGTAGCTTCATCAGCGATATCCTTGTAATCATCTCTTGCTTCAGTTGCATAGAAATCCTTGCAGTATTTCTTATCAGCCTCTGCTGTTTTGTTAGCACCAGAGTAAATGATTTTTTCCTGGAACTTCTTGGATGCAACAGCAATGGCGTTCGCAACTGGATCAGTTACTGGGGCGACTTTCATAACTTCACTCTTAGCTGCGAAGGAATCAATCGAGTAAGGTGCGGTGAAAGCTTTTGCATAGATTTCGGTCTTGTCTTTTGCTAATGCAGCATCGATTGCAGCATTGTCATACATCTTAGTACCATCGAACAGCAGTGCATCCTTCTTGTCTGCAGCCTTTGCTTCATAATCAGCGTATACATCGATTGCAACTTTTGCCTTGTCGATTACGCCAGTCTTGAATACGGCAGCAGTAACGAGCTGTGCTTCAGATACTGGGTTAGCGCATTCTTCTTCATAGTATACGTTTGCCACTGCTAATGCATCTTCTATTTCTTTCATGATTGCAGTGTTAATTGCTGCAGCCTCTGCCTTCGTAATCTTAGCTGGGTTAGTCAGAGCAACGCCCATGTACTTACCGTTTGATACTAGATCTAAAAGATTGGCGTTTTCAGCAACCTTAACAGTATCATAGTAGCTGATCTTACCAGTGTAAGCCAAGATGGATTTTGCATAAGCGATATTCGCTTCGCTTCTCGCATCGTCAGCAACTACATCGTCGGTTGTCTTCAGTTCTTTTAATTTACCATATAAGCCTTCACCTGCAACGATGTTGTTCTTGCTTCCGCTACCATAGAGAATGCTGTCGATTTCAGTGGTGTAGTTATCTTTGTTGACCTTAGCAGTGTCATTCAAATCAGCCTTTGTGTCGGCAATCAGCTTTTCGGCATAGGTCTTGTAGGTGTAATCAACCGGTGTATCTTCGCCATTGATGATTTCTGTTACAGTATACTTTTTGTCTGCATACACAGAGGTATCGATTGCACCGACCAATGCAGTCGCCTCAGAAACTTTACCTTCAAAATCCTTTGCTTTTGCATTATCAGCGAAGACTGCGGCATAAGTATTTTTTGCATAAGCTACGTCATCCGTACCAATGATGGTTGTGGTAACATTAGATTTGATACCTGCCCAAGTACCAAACTCATCTTTGAATTTGTTCATGCCGTCAGAAGTAGTGATATCACCAATCTTGGCGATTAAGTCACTTGCCAGTAATCTACCGGTCACGGCAGTTTCGGTAGTTGCATAATCAAGCGCAGCTTGGCTGTAGTTGCTTGCAGCCTTCTGCACGCTTGCTGCAGCTGCCATAGCGTTTTCTGCATAGCTCATAGCTTCAGACTGAGCAGCGAGTTCCGCGTCGGTTGCAGCAAACGCAGTTCCTACAGCTGAAAAGCTATATGTGAAGACAACTGACAATGCAAGAAGCACTGTTAAAAATTTCTTCATTTTAAGAATTCCTCCCTCTTTTTAGTTCTTTGTTTTAAGATTATAGTTATACGCGTTTTTGCGCAAAACTGATAAATGAAATTACAGTTCACAATGATTTCCAGGAAGTGGAGAAAAGTGTTGGAATTTCAATATTTTTGATGCTTTCGTTGTGATAAAATGAAAACAGGGGTGTTGGAGGGGGGAATATGCTGGCTTAGTTCGGCCGACTTGGATCGGCTGGATTGGATTCGCTGGCGGCGTACAGGTTGGTTAGTGTGAAATGGTCGTGGATGTCCTAGACAAATTGCAGGGAGAGGTAACATGTGGGAAGATACGATAGGAAGTTGGAGATTAGCAACCTGAGAAACTGGACTGGTTCATGGGAAAAGTAGTTTATTTTGCTGGGGAAATAAGGTATACTAAGATATGAGAATAGCAGTTTTATATAGAGTTATTGCTTTACAGCGGTCCATTCTCTTTGGACAGCTGAGGGCAATAATTTTACCAAAGAACTTGTATACAGCTTGGTGCGAAAGGCAAGTGAACATGAAATCCCCGGGTCTTTCGCACCAAAATTCCTTACAGGAATAACCAGAATTGTGGTATGATGTGAGTGAATTAAGGAGAGCTCCAAAGAAAATGCCGAAGATTGGTAGTATCTTTGGAAAAACAGCCGTAATTTGCAGTCTCAACCCGCGAGGGTGAGTGGATTGAAATTTCTCCGGCGATCGTTGCAGTAATGCACAGTACCGTCTCAACCCGCGAGGGTGAGTGGATTGAAATCGCTTGCTCCCGGACGTACTTGACGTCAAGTCTGTCTCAACCCGCGAGGGTGAGTGGATTGAAATTTTTGGGAAATGGCAATACTTTGGCCCCGGCTCCGTCTCAACCCGCGAGGGTGAGTGGATTGAAATGTCGATACTTGACT
>CALLDR010000148.1 GCA_937997955.1 uncultured Emergencia sp.
GCGTATCGAGAGTGCATTTTATAACCCTAAATCAAAGTCCAAGACTTGAGTGGGAATGAGAAAAAAGTGAATATGAGAGGCTGCAAAGCCTTGAAAACACTCACTTTTTGAAAATCTCATTCCTCATTTGATAGCAAAATGATAGCAGATACTAAAGCCATTTTGTTTGTTCTTATTTTGGCGAGCGAATGGTTTGCAGGTTTGCTGTCGCATCCAATCCTATATCGAGAGCGAAAAAGGCTCTGCTGACTTTCTGTAAAAGAAGGTCGGCAGAGCCTTTTGTTATTCTTCGGTGTGTTCTTTGAGGTCGGCAAGAAGCAGGTCACTCAGTTCCTGCAGCCGCACCACCGATCTTTTGAGGCGTGTCTGAAGTAAAAAGCCTTGAACCCATTGAGGATTCAAGGCTTTTTGGCAAGCAGCACCCTTTTAGATCCCTCGACTTAAAATCTCCTGAAATCTCAAGGGTTTTCGCGTTTCCTGCAAGTCAAAGCAGCTTAGTCTCAAGGGCTGAGTAGAACCAAAATAGATGCTTGCCCTCTGTTGTCTTTATTATAGCTCTTATTGCACTGTTTTGCAATGAAAACTACACACATGGTCGCATTTAATATATCACTTCATTTTGCAGCCATTCTTATCTCTCAGTGTGTCCGCCATAACACACATGCGGTTCACTCCGGTTTTGGGGAGCGAAAGCATTACTTGCCCAACAAATGGAATGCCTGTGGTGTCCGTTCCTCCCAGAAGGCAGGCAAAAGACGCGGCTGCGCACAGATCCGGTTTGAGCAGTTCCAGTGAAAAGTCTGCCGTATACTGGCCGCTTGTATGTTTTCTGAGCGTTCCCTGCTGACAACAAGCAAAGTTGGCACTGGTGCTTCGGCCGCTCAGTCCAAAAATCAGACTCTCCTCTACGGGTTCAAAGGGACAAGAGAAGGTAACTGTTATGCTTTTTTCCTGATTGGATTCCAGATATACCGGCGCAGCATCTATCCGCCGAGTCTTTTGTGAAGCAAACATTTCAAGCGCATCCAAATCTTTGCATATTCTCAAATTATCTGTTTCACGAAGCAGCGTCAATGCATTCTCAACCTTACCACAGCGGATGAGGCTTCGTGCTTCGTTCTCCGCCCTTGCTATAGCCTCGCAGTCGGCGTTCCAAAGATCAGACAGAAGCTTACGGCCGTCGTCTGCGGTGTCACAATACAGCAGATCCATTGCATTTTGGTAATCACGGAATCTCTGCCAGACACTTCTTGAATATCCCATCTCTTCGGGTGCTGATAAATAGTGTTTTGCGGCTCGCTCAACAGGCTTTTCCATGGAGTTCAGGGCTTTCGGAAGTCCTGCGGCCGGGTGTGTCGGCATATAGGGAAGCTGGCAGGGCCGCCCAAGACAAGTCCATATTTTTGTAAACAATGCCTCATTGGAAAACTCACATACGATGCTGTCTACAGTGGAGCCGGTGCAAATGCGGCGGATACTGGAATAATGCGGAGAGCGCCCAGGGCCAACCCGTTCCGCGTCATCCGGCGTGCCCTCATAGTGTTCAGACATGATATTGCCTAATTCACGGGGTGAAACCTTATGGTTCGGGCGGCAAACAAAGGGCAGATCATTTGTTGTGTTCCCGCATTTCTGATGCATCAGCTTCTGAAGAGCGTGCTTTGCGCGCAATACATTATAAGGTTGGTGTTGTTTTTCCTCTATCGCATACGCCTTTGCAAAGTCAAAATCCTCAAAACTGCCATCCTGCCGGGGTTTATACCACCCTTTTTCTATGGCGTATTCAACCAGATCCGGCGAATAGTAGGCTTCCGGGAAGTCGTTGAGCCCGTGCAGTGTATAGTGATTAGGCATTACTGCCACCATATCGTCCGGAATGCGAACTGCCATATAATGTCGACCGCTGACGATCTGAATCATAAACGCTTCGTTCTTGTCTGCAAACGTGTAGCTTCGTCCGTCTGGCGCATATCCATATGTATCGACCATTTCGATAGCGATCTGCAGCGCTTCCCGCGCCGTCGATGCCCGTTCAGCTACTATGCGGCGAAGATTTCCCTCTATGCCGCCATTGCTCAGGCGAGACGGATCCCCTGTGTTCTCCTTTGAGACTTTACAGCTGTTACTTACAATAAGAATGCCCGCATCGTTGAAATAGGTATCTGCATTGGACAAGCCGTACATTCCTGCTTTCACTTCGACCCATAGATACCCATGTGTATGTTCAATCTGAGGGATCAACGCCCGCCCATTTTCAGCAGGGATCACAGAGCCTGCCTGCCAATTCATTTGCGGGACATCGCCGCGATAGACTTTGCAATATACATTGTCATCCTCGTTATGTGCGACAAGGACCTGGCCGGTCGTTGTCGCATTCTTTCCGGCAATCAATGTCATGCAGTTCCACGCAGAACGATCTGAATGATCACATACATGCTCAATAAACTCTCCGTTCAGCATTCTGATTCCTCCCACTGTATTTTGTAAAACCAATTTGCAAGTGCGCAGAGCACACACTATTCAGTCTCTTCTCTTATGGGGATACGCAGGATCGCGCAGGTGCCTTCACCAACTTTGCTGCGATATGCTCACTCAACTAAGCCATATTAATAGTTGTTGAAAACAAGCTCTTTGCCATAGACTTCAAATATATTGTGAGCGTATCGTAGTGCGAATCTGCGGTTATTTTTTCAATGTTCTTGTTATTTCCCTTGCTTTCGACGATGCCAATTATTTACAATAACGTATGAGACTGGATAGTATCAGCGTGGCAAGATGACATGCAATTTCATTTATAGCAGGTAGGTCGTAACTGCTATAAATAACGACCAGCCGGGGCAGGCCGACATATTATTCCGTCTCAATTCGTTTGTTTTGAATGCGTTGAATTCTAATTTTCTTTTGGGTATCTTTATTTGGAAAAAACTTGTCTTGCAGTTGCTGGGTTAATGCATTTTCAAAATCGCTTCTAAAAACAAGGGCGTGGCTAACAACTCTCTTCACTAAAATGTCAAATAAGTCACCTACGGATTCGCGATCTAAAGATAAGGCCTCCGCTGCAAACGCCTTTGGAAGTGCTTGTTTTTCGGACATCATCAGATGCTCCAATTTATAGCTGCTTTTTTGCTTATAATCAAAGTCAGATAAATATGACATTGTATTATCTTTAGCTGAATAGTAAACAGATAAATTATACATATCCAAAAGGGTTCCGTCAAGATTTATGCGCAAAATTATTTGCAGGCGCCGGCTTTCGAATCCCACCCACTCCGCCAAACAACATCCATCCCCGGATGGGGATGGATGTTGTTTGGCAAATGACCCTAATTTTAATAGAAGATGCACCCCCTTCAAAAGAACTGCACCCCCTACGGCTCATTTGCACCCCTATATCACCAAATCACGCTCGCTGTTCCATCCATTTTTCCATCGGCCTTAATTGCCGTGCTCAGAAAACTTTGTTTTCTGATGGAAAAAGATGATTCCTGCGATAATCAATACTAATATGAATACTGTCCCGATGATAAAGACACGTCCTGGTGCGCAATTAGCAACATGTATTATAAACCTGCCTATTGACGACGATTGCACAAACCATCCCCAAGAAGATAGTACTAAAAGACTTACTAAAAGGAAATTAGTCCACCAAACGACTGGATACCTTTGAAAAATGTTCGCTTTTTTAGATTGATTCGCTTTGAAATTGAGTTTTGTCATCTTTCCAATGCAGTAAAGGAATACAAATATCATATTAGATACGCATATTCCCCAAATCAATCCAATGCTTATGACCTTAAAGAGTGGAAGATCGATATTCTCAAATACTCCATCCAACGAACTGATACTTCCAAAAATCAGAAACGCAAGCGCTGTAAAGATTCCGACCATCGTAATCATTTGCGTATTCATCTCTTTGGACATTTCCTCTTTGTAAGCAGTAATTCTCTTTTGAAATTTTTCATCATACTCAGTATCTGACTGCTTGAGCATCGTATACTGTTGGCTTGCAGGCGTGATACCTCTGGCACTACCGGTCCAAAATCCCATGCCTCAATCCGCTCTCTGAAACAAGGCCTATCCTGTGATACGAGGAACTCCGCTTGAAGGAAATATAACATTTTTTGCAGTTTGAGATTACTTATAGATTTTCCTAGTTGATTACACCGTAGTATAATATATTGAGCAGCAATTACAGCCGAATACATAGCATTATGGCCTCCTATTCTGTGTGTATTTCATGTTCGGTATTTCTACTACAATATTCTGCTCAGGCATTTTAAATAGGCACGTTTCATCATTGAACAACGGAAGCGCCTAAGTGCTTGTTGAGTGTGATACGCAGAATATTACGACTCCGACCACACAGCGACAAAGAGTAGTTTCCATTCACGACAAATACACAGATACGATATACTACGATTATTTGCAAAAAGCCATAGAAATTTTATTTTTCTGGACTACTGTGTCAGCTTTTCACGTTCACTTTCAGATAAAAAGCCCGCAGGCGGTCAAACCTGTGGTTTTTTTGTTCTACGGGGCTTATGCGTCGATCTCCGTTCCGCTGCGGAAGCGGAAGCTCATCCGCCCATCGGCGTGGACGGTCACTGTGTCAATGACGGTCAGCCAGAGCTTATCGTCGAAATCGGTGAGAGCATCCAGTTCCTGCACCTCGAACATAAATGCTCCAATGGCTTCTGCCTGGGCTTCCCGTGCCGCCTTTGTGGTACGGAGCTGCTCAAGCTGCACCTTTGTCTTTTCGAATCGCTCTACAAAACCGTTGTACCGTGCGGCATATTCTTCCTGGTTCTGTGCCGTCTGTGAGTTTTCCGCAATGCAGCGTTTTGTCAGTTCGGTCACAACCTCGATCTCCTCAAGCAGGCTCTCAATTTCAGCATCGATACC
>CALLDR010000149.1 GCA_937997955.1 uncultured Emergencia sp.
CAGAAAGAGCGAATGCGGTCACCTGCCCTTTGAATGCAAAGTTTGTTGAATTGTTTCCCTAGTCAAGAACAAATCGAAAAGCGGAACCCGGAACCCGTTTTTTAACACCGGGGATAGGCCGCGCGCCACAACGCAAAGAGAAGCACCGGGGCAGGCCTACCTGCCCCGGTGCTTCTCTTTGCGTTTCTGCTGCTTCAGTTCAAAGCGGCGCTGTTTTTCCGCGTCTTTCTTGACGCGGCTTTCCTGCTTCCGCTCCTGTTTCATCTGCTCTCTCTGCAGCTGGAGCGCCTGCTGGGATTTTGTTCCAACTCCGGTATCGCGCATGGCCTTTGACGCTTCCCGCTGCATCCGCTTGGGATTGGCCCGCACGGCTTTCAGGTCTGAAGCCACAGCCGGGCTGAAGTTCAGCTGGTCATAATGCCTGAGGACGAATTCGTACACCTCGTAGTCCTTGGGTTCGCTGCCGAAGACCACACGGCACACCGACAGCTTCCCGCCGCAGTGCCGCTCAAAGACGCCGACCCAGAACGGCCCCTCAAAAAATACGCTCAGCTTCCCTGTTATACAGTCCATTTTGTTTCCCTCCTTATTGACGCGGGCACCCAGATTCCCTCCGACAAGAGGGGGCCTGACGCCCAAAGCTTTGACAAAGAAGGGACGACCAAGGAGGAAGGCTACTGATATGAGATTTCGCGGCCGCCCGCCCCGATACATCAGCCGCAGCGACGGCAGGCAGCGCTCTCATACGCCCGGACTACCAACCGGGCCGTGTTTTTATCTTTGCTGCATATATTCTACTATAGAAAACGCGTCAAGGCAAGACGCTCTGACCTGAACCTGCCCCGCCGCGTTTCCCCTCGCGGCCGCTCCGTCACCGCTCCTGCGTCTCACCGGCAACGCCCCGCAGGCACCGTCCATACACCCGGTAGTACTTCACAGCCAGCAGCACGGCCATGAGCAGCAGGCTGACGTTGTAGCTGTGATAGACCACCCGCATATCCCACCAGATGGGCAGCAGCAGCTCACACCAGGCGATGCGGAAGAAGCAATAACAGATCATGGAGCAGAGCATCGGATATCCGGTCCTGCCCAGGCCCTTCAGTCCGCCGATGTAAACCTGGTCTATCGAATACAGAAAGTACCACGGCAGTACACAGGCGATGGCCTCCCTGCCGCACTGCAGGATGCCCGGATCTTTGGTGAACAGCAGCAAAATATACTGAGAGCAAAAAACCAGAATCAGGCTGACCGGAACGGTGAATCCCACGGCCACCTTCAGGCTGGTATTCATAGCCCGGCGCACCCGGTCCATAGCGCCGGCGCCATAATTTTGTCCGATGAAACCGGTCAGCGCCATGCCGTAGGAAAAGGCCGGATAGTACAGAAAGCCCTCGACCTTGGCGTAGACCGTCATGCCCGCCACCGCGTCAGGACCAAAGGCGTTGATGCTCAGCTGTATGACCAGGGACGACACGCTCATGAAAAACGCCTGCATTCCCGACGGCACGCCCATGCGCAGGATTTCCCCAAGTTCTCTGACTGACAGCACGCCTCCGCCAAATTCCAGCCGGTAGGCTTCCTCCACATGCCGCAGCTTCCACAGGATCAAAAGGGCCAGCGCCCACTGGGAGATCAAAGTCGCCCAGGCGGCTCCCGCCAGCCCGGCGGAAAAGCCTATGACCAAAACCAGATCCAGAACCAGATTCACCATCGCAGACGCCGCCAGATAAACCAGCGGCGATCTAGTGTTTCCCAATGAGCGCAGAATCGCGTTTCCCGTGTTGTACACCAGCTGCGGGACCATGCCGAAAAAACAGATCTGCAGATACAGTCTGGCAGAGGGCAGAACCTCTTCCGGGCAGTTGAGCCACCGCAGCAGCTGGCCGGCGGCGGGCACGCCTGCCGCCGTCAGCAGCACGCCCAAAAATCCGCTGAGCCAGATCATGGTCTGGATGTTTTGTTTTAATTTTTCATAGTCATACGCGCCGAACAGCCGGGCCGTAATGAAGCTGATGCCGGCCGAGAACCCGATAAAAAAATTTACGATAACCGATAGGATCAGTCCCGCCACGCCGGTGGCGGCGATGCCGTAGCTGCCTCCGAAGTGGCCTACCACCATGCAGTCCACCATGCTGTAGAGCTGCTGCAGCAACTGCGAAAGCAGCACCGGCAGCGTAAAAAGGAGAAGGGTCTTCCCGATGGGTCCCTTCTCCATATGTATCTCTGTTGATGTTGCCAGTCTCCCCATAAAAATTCCTCCACTCATACTATATCCCAAAAGATATCATATGGGTATGCCCTGTTTTTTATGGTTAGATATAAGGAATCGTTATATGTCCCGAATTTCGTCCCTCTCCATGGCCTGACGCAGAAACTCCAGAAAATCCTGGGCCGGAGGGTCCAGCGGCCGGTCACAATATTTGATGTAGCCATAGGAGATCTTTCCCTGAAAGCCCTCCACCGGTATCCGGCCGAAATTGTACTGGCGATACACGTTTTTCAGCCAGTAGCTGCCCACGTTGCACAGCTCTGTCTGATCCAGCATCTGGATCATCATATAGCTGCTGTTGGTCCGCACCACCCGGTTCAGGGTTTCCCTTCCCTTGCGGAATTCCGGCAGATCATAGAGCATGTCCTCGATGGCGAAAAAGTCGTCCTCCAGCTGGATAAACTGAAGCTCTGAAAGCTGCCGCGGTGAAACCGAGTCCGCGCCGTACAGGGGATGGGCCGTGCCCACGTAGAGCACCAGATCGGTACTCAGCAGCGGTACAAACTCCAGATGCCGCCGCTCCAGCATGTGAAACAGGGCCGACTGCTTATGGTCCGGCGCGAAGAGGAAACCCAGATCATAGGACCGCTGGCCGATCAAAGTCAGCATCTGCTCGATGCCGCACTCCGTATACCGCAGAAACAGATCCCCGTCCTGGCGGTTTTGATAGTAGTTGGTCAAAAGGCCCGCCATATGGCTGCTGGGGTTGGTGGCGATGCGCAGGGCAGGGTGTGATTTTTCCCGGCACAGAGACGCGATCAAATCAGTATTCTTCAAAGCGTTGGACGCGTAAAGGTAGATCCCCTTGCCGTCCTCGGTCAGTTCCACCCCTCTGGCCCTGCGCTGAAACAAAGTCACGCCCAGCTCCTCCTCCAGAGATCTGATCATCATGCTGACGTGCGGCTGGGTGGTGTACAGCTCCTCGGCGGCTTTGGTCAAAGAGCCGTGCTTGGCGCACACCAGAAAATATTCCAGTTGATTTAAATTCATAGGTTCTCCGTTCTGTCAAAATAAGCTGAGCTGCGTGCCGTCATCTTTCTCGGGAAACCGCCGCAGATAATCAAATACCGCGTCCGTCTCCCAGAGAATGTCGTGTTCCCGGCAGGTTTCCCGCAGCAGTTTCATAAGCCCTGGACTTTGATCGCTGGTCAAGACGTAGTCCATGCCGTAGCGGCGATGATACCTTTGACGCAGGCCGGGAAAGTGCTGGTCCAGTTTTTGATAGAAATACTCCCGGTTGCCCTGACGCATGGTAACGCCTATGCCAAAGCATATCACGCCCCGGACGCCGGCCTGAACGCAGCAGTCCAGCAATCCCCTCAGGTTTTCCTCCGTATCATTGATCCACGGCAGGAAGGGCGACAGCCAGACCACCGTGGGAATGCCGGCAGCTGCCATGACCTGCAGCATTTCAAAGCGCTCTCTGGTTGTGCTGACATTCGGCTCCAAAATCCGGCAGAGATCCTCATCAAAGGTGGTCAGCGTGGTCTGCACCACGCATTTGGCCTTTTTGTTGATGGCCTGCAGCAGATCCAGATCCCGCAAAATATCCGACGATTTCGTCTGGACAGCCAGCCCGAAGCCGTAACGCTGGATAACCTCCAGACACTGGCGTGTCAGGCCCAGCTGCCGTTCGCAGTGCATATACGGATCGCACATAGCGCCTGTTCCAATCATGCACCTTTTCCGCTTGGAAGCCAGCGCCTTTTCCAGAAGCTGAGGCGCGTTCTGCTTTACCTCTATATCTTCAAAATCGTGGTTCATCTGATAACAGCGGCTGCGGCTGTCGCAATAGATACAGCCGTGGGTGCAGCCGCGGTAGATGTTCATGCCATTCTCAGCTGACAGGATACTTTTCGCATTGACAAAATGCATAGGCTTCTTCCTTTCAGGCGGCGGCCGCTACTGGCAGCCGCAGTCCGTACAGCCGCCGGCAGCTTCCGGCGTGGTCAAAATCCAGAGGAGCTGCGCCGCCTGCTTGCTTCCCTCTTCACTGATGGCGTAATAGGTCCACTTCCCTTCCCTGCGGCTGTCCACAATACCGGATTCGCACAGGATCTTCATATGATGGGACAGTGTGGACTGGCTGATCTGCAGCGCCTCCAGCAGATCACAGGCGCACCTTTCCCCGCAGCGAAGCATTTCCAAAATCCGCAGCCGGTTTTCATCGCAAAAGGCCTTGAACACCTTCGCATCAGCAGAATGATCTCTCATCTTGTCACCTCCCATTTCTTCTGTTGTGTTTGTCTGCATTATAAACGCCGTATCGAAAAAAGTCAATATGTTTTGCAGGATCTGGCAGGGTACGAAATTTCCGGCGGGATTCGGAGGGAGGGTTTCCGCTCGTGGGTTTCGTATCCTGCCAGCATCTCCGCTGTTTTACGAAACCCTTGGCGGGATTACGACTCCTGGGTTTCGTATCCTGTCGGCAGCTTTGCTGTTTTACGAAACCCTTGCCGGGATTTCGCTCGCGGGTTTCGTAGTCTGCCGCCATCTCTGCTGTTTTACGAAACCCTTGGCGGGATTTCGGCTCGCGGGTTTCGTATTCTGCCGGCAGCTTTGCTGTTTTACGAAACCCCGCGCCGGATTCCCCATGGTTCTTATTTCTGCTCTTCTCTTTTGTTTCCCCCGTAAAACGCTTCTATGGCCGCCGCGAAGAAGGCGGCGGCGTCCGCGCCGTATCTCCTGTCGGTCTCAGCCGCAAGGTCCTCGCGTCTGTAACTCTCCGCCATCATCAGCATCATTCCGCTTTCATGCTTCATCTGATACAACCGCTTCACCACAAAGCCGTATTCCGCCACAGTCTCTCTTACCGCAAAATCCCCGACCGGCAGGTCCCTCTTTGCCGCCAGCTTTTGCAGCACAGCGTCGATGCGCTTCTCACCGGCTTTGACGATTTCCGGCGCAGGCGGATGGGTCATGGAACGAAGCGCCCGTTCCTTGTCGCCGTACCACTCTGCCAGCTTTTGATAGCCCCGCTGCATGTCCTCCTTTGACGCCCGCTGAATGAAGTGGTCCTGCCATTGATCCATACTGCCGAATTCCTGAACGATCGCTTCCCGCAGAAATTCCGGCATCCGGTTCTGTGTGCTCTGGGCGATCGCTTCCAGCTCAGATTTCTGAAATACTGTAAAGTCCATTTTATTCTCTCCCTTCAGAATGTTGTCGATGCTGGCGATGAGGCGGTCCATCCGGTCCCGCTTCGCCTCCAGCATCTTCTTCTGCATCTGCAGAATTTGGTTTTTCTCAAGGCCGGGATCCGCCAGGACCGCTTTGATCTCTTTCAGGGGAATGTCAAATTCCCGAAAGAACAAAATCTGCCGCAGCCTCTCCAGGGCCTTATCGTCATAAAGCCGGTATCCTCCTTCGCTCTTCGCCGTCGGCCGCAGCAGGCCGATCTCGTCGTAATAGTGAAGGGTGCGCACGCTGATACCCGCAAGAGCTGAAACTTCTTTTACCGTTTTCATTCTGACCTCCTCGTCCTTGATAAGACCACTTTAACCTATCACGTTCCGTGAGAGTCAAGGGATTTTTTCAAAAAAATACTGCCCGGCCCTGGGGGTCAGACAGTATTTCGGATAAACAAAACGTTGGCGGGAGCTTACATGCCCAGCTCTGCCTTCAGCTTTTCCAGGGCTTCATCGGTTCCCTGGACGCCGCCGGAAGCGTACTTCTCCTCCAGAGACTTTTCTTCCTCCGCCACTGTGTCCTGATTCAGGCTCTCCAGGGCTTCCGCCTCTGCCAGCTCTTTCTCAGCCTTTTCTTCCATTCTGGCAAAAGCGTCAAAGGCGCCTCTGTCGATACCTTTGTCAGCTACCTTGGCTGCGGCTTTTGTTGCCTTTGCGGTAACAGCCATGGCTTTGATCTGGGAAGCCTTGTTCTCCATATCTTTGATCTCGGCTTCCATATCCTGCAGTTTGTCGCGAAGCTTGTCCGCCGCGGCCTTGGCGCTGCTGTAAATGCCTTCCTGCTTGGTGATGCTGGCCCGCAGCTCGTTCTCTTTTTCAAGGGCTTTTCTGGCGTCTTCCTCATTTCCCGCCTTCAGGGCGCTGGCTGCGATGCCGTGCCATTTGTCAGCCTCCGCATTGAGCCGGTCCAGCTCCTTCTTCGCCATGTTCTCGTTGGCCAGCACGGAAAGAGATTCCTTCTTGATCTTCGCGTACTCCACCTTTGCGTCCGCGATGGTCTGATCCACGATCTTTGCCGGATCCTCAAATTTATCGATCAAATCGTTTACATTTGCCTTTACGATTGTCGCCATGCGTTCAAAAATTCCTGCCATCAGTCATTTCCTCCTTGTTTCTCATCTGAATATTTATTGAGCAAATCTTCTTCTTCCGGCGAATAGCCCATGCCGCCTACCGGAGTCTCTAAAATTTTTCTCATCTCTTCCGCTTCTTTGCGCTTCTGTTCCGCTGATTTGAACAAAATCAGTCCTGCCACCATGAGAATGAGGATGGCCACGCTGATGATCACCAGAATCACGGCTGTCCTTGCGCTTCCCGCCGCGTCGTCCATTATGGTGTCGGCCGAAGCCCGGAAAACCTTCGCAAAGTATTCTTCATCGCTCAGGGAGCTGTCTGTATAGTACCGGTCCGCGTTGTCCAGGAAAATCCCTCTGGCGTCGGCGTCTATGACGCTGTCCGCTGACCGTCCGGTGTAGATGAAGGTGATATACTGGGAGCTTTCATATTCCATGAACGCGAAGATCATGTGCCCCTCATCGTCGTAGAGCTTATCGTACAGCTTCTGCAGATAGCTCTCCGCCTCATCATCGGTGATGGTTCCGCCTTTTCCGCCCATATTGTCACAGAGCAGCAGATACGGCTGTACGCCGGTTTTATCATAGAAATAGTCGATGCCCGATTCGACGGTTCCCTTGTCGATCAGCCAGCCCAGCTGGTCGTCTATGACCTGATCTGTGCTGACGCAGGCCTCCGCGCCCAGCGGTTCTCTGGCTACGCTGCCGTCCGCGGCGCTCTTCAGGCGCACGGCTGAGAACAGCAGAGCGATCACGACCACGACCATGACCACGCACAGGAACTTGTACCATCCCGGTACGCCGCCCTTTCTCTGCTTCTGATAGGCTCCTGTACCTGTGTTGTATGTATTGTTCCGTCCGCCGGAGCCTACAAAGACCGTTGTAGGCCGGAACACCGAGCCGGAACGTCTCGGCGGTCTTGGCGGTCTCGGTGATGGTCCGCTTCTTCTCGATGAAGATCCGCCAAAGGAAGCGCCGCCCCGCGAACTGCTCGAAGAAGAGCGGCTGCTGGAAAATCCACGACTCCCGCCGCGGCTGAATCCGCCGCCACCGCTTCTGCCTCCTCCTCTGCCCATATCGTTTCCTCCTGTCATATGTCTTTCAATACCGAAAGGCCTTCGTCATCCCTTTTGTCCTGCCTCAGATTCACTTTGATGACGCTTTGCTTTGATCGTGCTTCGCCGCGAATCAAAAGCCAGGCAGATGACAAACCGCCCTATGAGCATTATATCATCTTTCTATCGAAAAAGGAAGAAAAAAGACTGCAGGCAGACTACTCCCAATACGCCTTTTCGACAGCACGCAGCATTTCGCCTATAGTCTCAAAGACACCGATCAAAAAATCGTAGTTGAGAACCAGCCGGTTCCCCTCCAGCAATTCGGGATGCTCCCGCTCCAGCGCGCGCCGAAAGGCATTTTGGGAGACCACGCCGCTGCTGTGAATAAAGACGTTTCTGATCTTCCTGATCCTTTGAAACCTCTCCCACAGAGCGTCCTCAAAGACGATATTCATATGGCAGGACTCCTTTAGAAATGCGGTATAGCGGGCGATCATCGGTCCTTGATAGTTCCGGCTTTTGAAGTCCAGATGCTGCTCCCGTTCCTGTTCCTCAACCAGTCGATGAACAAAGCTTTCAAGGAGGGTATAGGTCATTAAAAATACGGATTCATCATTATATCGGAGCAGATATTTCTTATCCGCGCCAAATGTCTCGTCATACAGGATCTCTTCTTCTGCCGCAGCGCCGTCATCAAAGAGCTGCTTCTCACAGGCCGCGCCCTCTTTCAGATAACGCCAGATGTACCGCCGGGAGTATTCCAGATACCGGTGCAGGCTGGAAAGCTGGCTGGCCGCATCGTAAAAAATTTCCGAAAACCTGTCGCCTGGCTGGTAAAATTCCATATAGGTCGTCGCATTATAGCCCTGATCAAATCCGTCGCCCTGCTTGCTCCTGAAAATTTCTTTTACTTTGTTGTCGGACATGCGGTCTCTCCTTTCACCCTTTGCCTACGGGCTCACGCTTTTCATTTTCATATGGTTTGAATACGTCTTCTTGTGCTTTGTCATCATTTCTTTGTACCGTATCATCTGCTCTAAACAAATTTATCCACAGCGCAATCTCTCTGGTATTACCGTCAATTCGAAAGACCCTGCATCCGCCTTTGGCACTGGCAAAGGCGGCAACGGACTTCATAGATTTCTTTTATATATATATCTTTTTCTGGCCAGCTTTCAAAAGTTCTCCAAAGGCCCATTTCAAAGTCTGACTTGGACCCTTGCCGCATTAAGAGCTGATGCTTTGACAGGATATGATCATCATTTCCATGCCAATTTCTGCTATTACGCGATGGTTTATGAATCAAATATTTCGCGCAGACCAGGTCCATTTATTTCGATTTCTGAAGCAGAGCGACCGTCTCCACATGGCACGAGAGGATACGCTGAATTTCTTCGCTATTTTTAGGTTCGGGGAAACATACCCACAGCCTTTTTCACACTTTTGCTGTTTGTGGGAATATGTCTGCAAAGGTTATTATTCATTGCTCATTTGCAATCCTTCAGCAAAAGAACTGTTATATTTCAGCATACTTTTGCGAGCAACCTTCATTGCCTCAACGGATCCCTCGGCTTTTTTGATTGCCTCGGCAATTGCTTTTTTCTCTTTGCCTTTAGCAACATCCTTTTTCAATCTAAGGTCAACAAGTCCTTTTTCGATTTCAGTGATGTTCTGAAGGTATTGTTCATACACACTATTGGAAAATTCAATATCATGCTCGTCATTAAGGAAAATCTCTCTAACTGAAGTAAGCAGCTTGGCAGACTGCATTATTGTGTTTTTCTTGCCCATCAGTCCAGCAGAGCCAACTGCACCACCAACTCCGGCACCAACGCCTATTCCAAGTGCTGCACCGCCACCAACAATGGCAATTGTTCCACCAAGCATTCCGGCTCCGCCCGCTGCAATAGCACCACCACCAAGATATGCAAGGCAGGCGCTGGTTAACGCTGCACCGCTGAGTCCTGCGAAATTTGAGCCTACCAATGTTACCGCAATCGGTCCCGCAAAGGCACCTGCGGTCGCAACAGTTACAATTGCTATAACTGCCGTGATAGACAGTGATGTGATTACTGTTTTAAGAACCTCATTGAGTTCATTCATACGCTTGTCATAAGACTTTCGCAGACGTTTCACATATCCCTGATCACAATATTTACCTGCGAACTGTTCGTTTAAGAAGCGGTCTCCTTCGCTTTTTTTGAAGCCGCTGATAGGGTTATTCAAATGCTTATACTTTTTACAAGGCACATCATTGCCTTTCTTATCTTTTTCTACCCCAAGAGGATAATACGGCTCAAACAACATAGCCTCAAGAAGAATCAATCGATACCATGGTTTATTAGGATTTTGTCTATCTATGAACTGCTGCAATTCGTTCATACTATACCAGTGCATTTCTGCCCCAGGTACTTGCGTAAAACTCTCAAAACCATCAGAGATGAACTTTGCCCATTCTTGCAACCATGCGGATTTTAGTTCTTTTATAGCCTCTCCTGTTATAGGAATGTTGGTAGTTTCTATATCATGGAGTGTTTTATAATATTCGAGATTATAGAGTATTTCAGTCTGTTCCAAGGAAAGACCAAGCTTATCCATCTGTAAATCCATATCGTTTCCTATTCTCCTATAGATGTCAGCGTCAGTTTTTTGGAAGGTTTGATTCTTTATAGTTTCGTAAACTGCTCTTACTTTTTTAACATTTCGTGCCTTAAGACCCCAGCTAACATCAGAACCGATAGCAACTGCAAATCTTCCAACACCAACATAATTGATGGATACCCAATACTTTTGAGTCGCAACTGCCTCTCCGATATCAAGAGCAGAAAATACACCAGTGGAAATGGTCATCATTCGGGCAATCATCGGATTATTTATAGGCTTAACAGAATTCCAATCAATCATCCTCATATCGGCAATGCTACCCACATTGTTTCCCTTCATTGCCATTGCAAGGCGTCTTATAAAGTAAAATGTTCGCACGATACATTCATTAGCAATAACAGGTACGGCTTGCTTGCAAAGTTCTAATGCCACACCAAGTTCAGCTCGCAAATCAAACTTGATAACAGAATCCTTAATTATCTGTCCATTTTCATCACGCTGCATCATAAGTGTACCGTTAAACAACTTTGAAAGGAAGAGTGACAATGACTTATCATCGTCAATTTTTATATTTTTGAAAAGTGGTATTGCAGAGATTTCCTTTGCTAACGAAAGGATTGGTCCGGGGATTCCAGTACCGCCAGTGATTCCCGCTGTACTACTTGATCCAGCCACATCACTCACAAGATGGAAGAACCATGTTATTGTTCCCATTAAAATCTTCTGCGGAATGTCCTTACCAATAAACGGCTTGCTCTTGTCCGGCACATCAACAACCAAGAAAAGCCCGTTCACATCCGTGCCATACGATTTCTCCGTAAACTGCGTCAACAAGGAAAATGCCAATCCCACAATTGTCGGGTGATGTGCAAAATCTCTCAAGTGATGTTGTAGTCCACCGCCAAAATCGGGAGTATTTCCATCACTCGGAATTGGAAATCGTTTCTCCAATGCTTTCACTGCGGATTTTACATCATCGAATTTCTCACCCTCCAGCATCTCGGCGGTCTTTTTCACGAACGAGTCCACCTTTTCGCTGGCAACACTACATCCCTTTGCCAAGTCGAACTCTCCAACCCAAAGAATGTCCAATAAACCACAAGCAATGCCACTTGCAATTGCAACAATACAATCCAAGTTGTCCGCCTGACTTGATAATAACTCAATCTGACTATTCAAATCATAAATGGTTCTATCAAAGTCAAATTCTTGTGAACCTATAAAATCATCATCTGATATCAGTTCATATTTTATATCAATACTACTCTCACTCATATTTTTACCACCAAGCCTTCCACTTACTCCACAAGCGGGTCAAAATCCTCGTCCGTACACTTACGGATAATTCGTTTTGTCTTTTCAACGGGCAGCGGAACGTTCTCTTCACTGAAGTATTCGATGTTCACTACCTCTACAACCGTCTCGTGATTATCCTTACCCGCAGGTACAAGCACAAAATCCCCGATTTCAATGCTGTCATCCTCGGTCAGATAATAATAACTCTTATATCCCTCATCAAATGTAACACTGCAAAAGATGTATTCTGATTTGCGGCGTTTTGCTTTGCCGTAGACCGATGGGACAAGAATTTCTCCCAAACCATAGAAACAAATGAAATCAAATACTGTTTCCGCAAAATCTGCGAAGTCATCCGGCAGACCATTTTTATCGTAGCTGCCCGAGATGGTACGGCTCGGATTTTTCTTATACTCGATTGTTATGGTGTAATCCTTCGTTTCGTTTGGTGTGTCTATCACATCATCGGGATTTCCTTCAATGTGAGTAAACAAGTCCTCGGCATCGAAATTTTCAAGCAGACTCTCGATTCCGCCTTCGATTTCATACTTGCGAGAAACCTTACATCCGGTGCCAATATTCTGAATATGCTCCAATGTTTCCGTGGCTCTATCGATAATCAGCTGCTCGGTATAATCCCAGGTTACAAATTCCCAATCTGCGTCTTTCGGTTTCTGACCGGGTTTTATTTTTGTAACCCTGTGATAATCCAAAGTGATTTTATTTATCACGTCTGGTTTGCAGTTTCCATCAAACACATACAAATCATCCATACCAACGGTATCACGGACAAGGTCTGATAAATCTTCGCCTTCATAATCAAAGTCAGCACATAGAGAGCCTCTGAATTTATATGTGACACCTTCGGTATTGGTCAGTTCCATAACCCAATCACCAATATCCGTTGCAAAAATTTCTGTATATTCATTGCCGAAGTAAGCTGCCATTGCTCCAAACAACTTGTCTACCGCCAACTTATCAATTTTGAAGTTCTTGCTTCTGGCTTTCTCGTATCGTTCTCCACCGCGGCCAAAGTTGTATCCGGAAAACCAAACACAGCCTTCATTGTTGATAGTCAGATGTTGTTCCACCTCTTCATCAGGCTCCGGCATAGGACCATAGCAGATATTATTTGATACGATACGCATCTTCTTTAGTGTGCCTTGGAATATAAAAGGGTTCTCCCCGGACAGCAATGCCAGCCTGCTTAATGCCAGGATAAACCATGCACGGTTTTCCGGCTTCAAAATTTCTGCTCCTGTGTATGCCCAATGATTGAAATAGCGCCATTGAGAATAGATTGCAGAGCCAAGCAAGGGGATATCGGTCACGTCATCGATAATTCTGTCTAAAGCCTCATGATTGTTTGCAGCGTTACCGTATTTCTCTGAAAAGGCATGACCACAGTCCATCTCAAAGCCAAGAGCATCACAATCGTCAGCCATATAGTGGTCAACGAGTTCTATGTAGTTGATGTTTTGGTCTCTGAATTTATCACACCATTTCACAGCGAAATCGTGTATCTGTTTCATATCAGCCACTGTGGTATACCTCCCATTCGTTATTTTCGTGGTATCGTATTTACTCCTCGCCAGGAACTGTTCCTGCCAATTCAACATATTCCTTTAATTTCTTCTGCAACAGTTTCTTATCAATCAACTTCAGATTGTATTCAGAAACCATCGTTGGGGACAAACTACGACTGAGAGCAAATTCGACAACCTCATCATCCTTGCTTGCACAAAGGATAACGCCAACGCTCGGATTTTCGTTTTCCTTTTTTACTTCTCGGTCAAGTGCCTCCAGATAAAGGTTCATCTTGCCAACATACTCTGGCTTGAACTCTCCGATTTTCAGTTCAAATGCCACAAGGCAGGAAAGCCCTCTGTGGTAAAACAGCAAATCGATATAATAGTCATGCTTTCCGACCTGCACACGATACTCTTCTCCGATAAAAGTGAAGTCCTTACCGATTTCAAGAATAAAATCTTTCAGATTTCGTATAATAGACTTCTGCAAATCACGTTCAGAAACTGTTTCCGGCACATCAAGAAAATCAAGCACATAATTATCAAGAAAAACATTTCCAGTTGTTCTTCTTGATTCTTCGATGGCGGGTGTTAGCGGTTTCTGCGACAACATATATCTTTCATAATATCCGCTGTCAATCTGTCGTTCCAGTTCTCTTTTGGAAAGACGCCCTTTGATGCACATATTCATATAAAATATGCGTTCGTCCATGCTCTTACACGCAGACATAATTTTAAGATGGTTTGTCCAGCTCAATTGTGTCACCAGTGGTGACACTTTTTCGTTGTCCTTATAAAGCTCATAAAACTGCTTCATTCTGTAAAGTCCACGGCGGTTAAATCCTTTCAGATCGGGATACTTCTCAGCAAAGAAATCCGCAAGTTTCTGTACAAATGCATCACCGTATTCAGCGTTTTCGGATTGTTTGCTGATGTATTCGCCAATATCACGATACATTAAAATCAATTCCTCATTCACTTTTCGGTATGCACGTTCTTTGGCAGACTCGATAATATCTACAATTTTTTCAAATTGCTCACCGTAAGGTATTAAATCACTCATAGCATGATTCCTTTCCCAAATAATCACTATTTTTTAGGATTTACTTTTCCTTTTGTAACAATAACAACCGCAAAACTGGCAACTGCTCCTGCAACCCTGGCAGCCGCTTTCAATCCATTTTTTACACCTTGTACCTGTGCATTTCTAAACAAATATTTGTATGCTTCGTGTTCACGGTCTACCTTAATAAAGGCCGCCCCACCAAGTTTTGACATCAAGACTACCGCCTCGAGCATTGTTTCATTTTCCAAGGGAAGCTCTTTCTCTTCCCCTCCATTCACCGGTACTGGGAAATTGAACACAATATTCCTGATCCAATTACCATCTTTCTGTTTTTCAGGGAACAGTTCAATCCGTTCAATGAATACCCGCATGAACTCTTTCTGCTATGCCTCACTGGCAGAGCCATACACTTCATCAAAGGCCAGCAGAAGCTGATAAATGTTATCACCAGAGATTTTCTCCTGCCTGATGTTACTATCTGACTCTGGACATCATCAATCTGTATCTCGATTTCCTCTATTTTACCATACTGTTCGTCATACTGGCGCTGCAAATCCAGTATTTTTCGGTCATAATAGGGATCGGACACATCCAGAGTATCCATCTGCTTCTCCAACCTTGGCTTTGTTCCCAATGTCTGACGGAGCTGTGCCTGCAGGACTTCCAGTTGTTTCTCCATATCCGCTGTATCCACGGCAGATCCGATTTTTTCTCTGATTGCCTCGGAAAACTGCGGTTTATTCACCATTGCGGAAATAATTGCCGCCACCATACCGTTCATTTCTGTCCGCTCAATGTTTGTCCGAAAGTTACAGCTATGGCCGGTTGGCGTCACTGTATTCTTACAATAATGGTAATATATTGTTTTTTATCCTTGCTGTGTACTTTTGAAATGTTTCTGTACAGGCTTTTCCCGCAGCAAGGGCACTTCAATATACCTGACAGGATATGAGCATGTTCCAGATCATGAATTTTCTCTCATTTGTAACCGTTTGCCGTTCTCTTTGTATGAGCCAGATTCAAATCTTCCTCAGAGATGATTGCTTCATGTTGCCCCTCATAGATTGGAAATTCTGACTGTGCCACTACGTGCATCTCATTTCTGGTTCCCAGCTTCTTTTCTGTCTTTCTTCTTCCGTAAGCGATTTTCCCCATGTAAACCGGATTATCAAGGATAGCTTTTACAAAATGGGTAGAAAAGCCGCCGTTCCATTTTCCTTCACGGGCCTTCTGTTCACGATTGAGAACATTCGCCGCATTTTGCCAAAGTGAGATAACTTGAACACCAGCACAAAAGAAACATCGTCCTTACTCTCTTGAATATCGTTCAGCATCCGCTAGAACTCCAATCGTCCTTGGAAATTTTTACTGGAATAGCCCTCGTCGGAATATTCCCCAACAATGGACATATCCTCATACCCGGCGTATTTCCGCAGTTTATCCTTCTGGGCATCCAAACTGTATCCATCCACCTGCATGGAAGTAGATACTCGGGTATACAAACAGCATTTCGTCTGTTTCCTCATCTATTCCAACGCTTCCAACTCCTTAATGCTCTCTATGAAATGCTGTTCCACAGGAGAAAGCATTTTATCTTGCTTCTTACGGTATTTTTCATATTCTGTATGCGCTTTGTTAATTGCCTGTTGATGCGTCACACGACCTTTTGCAGCCAAAATATCTCGTCTGGTCATTTTCAGATAATCATCAATCGTTTCCAGCCAATCCTTCATATACATCGGTTCATGTGCCAATGCCCGAACCTCAGCAATATCAAGATAAGCTGACACAATTTTATTTAAGGCATCTAATTCCTGACCTGTTAAATAATTTTTCGCAATCTCCGTGTCAGACCGCTTGATCTGTTTTCCTTCCCATGAGGTCAGCCCCATATTTTTCTTTTCTGCATTCGCACGCTCAAATACAATCTCCGCCGCCGTATGTTTGTGCGCTGCCCAATGCATTTTATTTTGCACTTGTTTGAAAAACAATACAGATGATTCTGCTCTTGGAGTCAAGTCCATCTTTGTGTGTAAATTCCTTTAGGTATATTGTGGTCCTAAGCT
>CALLDR010000150.1 GCA_937997955.1 uncultured Emergencia sp.
GCTTTTTGATCAGGGCTGTGACCTGTTCTGTCTCTCCGGCTTTGACGGCATTCAAAATCTCCTCGTGCTCTTTCAGGTTGTCTTTGATTCCGTAAGGGCGCGTCTGATAGACGTGGCGCACGGACAGCACCATAAATCCGGTCTGCGCATCGTACATCTTGCACAGATAGGCGTTTTCCGTCGCCTCCACGATGCACCGATCAAAGGCGATGGATCCGTTGATATATTCCGAAATGTGCTCTGCGCTCACGGTTTTCTGATGTGCCAGGGCGTCGGTCAGCTTCTGGATCAGCAGATCGGTTTTTCCGTTTTCCACTACGCATCGGTACGCGCCGCAGAGGAGCACCGCCAGAGCCTGGTTGATCATGGCCGCCGTTTCCTCCGTCAGCTGGAAAACCTGATATTTGTAATTAAAGCTGGTGACCAGAAAACCCTCTTTTTCCAGCACGGACAGAGCTTCCCGAATAGGCGTGTTGCTGATCCCGAATTCTTTGCAGAGTTCTGTGATCTTCAGAACCTCTCCGCCCTGATACTTCTGGTTCAGGATCCGCTCCTTCACGATGTTGTAGATCTGGTCTTTCATGCTTAACTGAATGAGTTCCATATGCTCTTCCTTTCCTGTGTGTATTTCCCTGTATTCCCCCTGTATTTTCTCTGTGTTTTCTCTGTACCTTCTCTATGCTTTTCCCGCGTCCCCCTGTGTCTCCTATATCTTTTTGAAATACTCTGTTCCCGCGAACCTGTTATGGGCCTCCATCAGCGCCTTCGCCTTTTCAATGTCGCCTGCCCGCAAAGCCTCGCTGACGGCGGAATGGGCCGCGATGCTCTCCTGCCTGTTTTCCTTTGCCGCCATATAGGCAAAGGTACACATGTTGATCTGGTTCTGGGTCTTCATGGTACAATCCCGGATGATCGGATTGGTGCAGTACTGGATTAAAACCTTGTGAAAGCCCACAGCCGCTTCGTGCAGTGTCCGTCCATCTCCGCTTTCACAAGCGCCTATCTGGGCGGAAACCACCTTCTGAAGTTCTTCGGTCAGGCAGTCCAGATTCTCCAGCTTTCGATAGGAATCAAAGACCAGATTGAACAGGGCCGTGTTGGCATCGATCAGCTCCTGCGCCTGTTCATCAGACAGCTGGATGATGCTGGGTCCCACGTTATGCTTCTGTTCTATGAATCCCTCCTGGGTCAGACGGTTGATGGTCTCCCGTACCGGCGTCCTGCTGACGCCGAAGTCCCGCGCCAGCTCCTCGATATTCAGCCGGTCCCCCGGCAAAAGTTCCCGATTCTGTATCTTCTCCAGGATCAGGCTGTAGACCTGGTCTACCAGCGATGTCCTCACAACTTTTCCAGCCATTTCTATTCCTCCAGTTTCAAATGTGGTCCGTCGATCATTACATGTAATCTTATCATTTCATCTGGGTTTCGTCAAGATTTTGTCAATACATCGAGCGCAATTCATCAAGGTCAGTACATCGATATCAGTACGTCGAGGTCAGTACGTCGAAAACAAAGAAGCTGCCCAGTATCCCTTTCACCTGACACTGAACAGCTTCCTCCCATTTGAACTTCCTAATTGACGTGTGAATTAAAACGGTCTCTTCTCTTCCCTCTTCGCGTTTTCTTTCTCTACACACTTGGATACCACTACCCACAAAACCAGGGAGATCACCGCGCATACCAGAATCGCGACAAAGTTGGAATCGTATTTGCCGCCGGAGCTTTCCACCAGGGCGCTTCCGATCATCGGTCCGATGATGGCGGCAGGAACCAGGTTAAACATGCCGATACCGAAATTTACGGAGAAGTACTTCGGTCCGTAATATCTGTTGATGAAAGTGGAACAGATGGTCGGGTTTCCTCCATAGCACAGTCCCATGGCCAAAAGTCCGATCAGGATCAGAACCATCGCCATAGTCTTCGCCCCTGCCAGCAGGGCGATACCGCCGGCGAACATGAAGAGCATGTCCACGACCATGGCGAACTTTCCGGCTTTTCTGTCATAGATCGTTCCCACGATGACGCGGCCAGCGCCGTTGAATACGGATACGATCATGCCTACGATAGCCGGCGCGCCAAAGGCTACAGCGATAGAAGCCGCGCTGTTGACCACCATCAGGCCGCCGATGTTGACGACGATGCACCACAGCATGAAGACCCAGAAGGAAGCGCTTTTCAGCATCACGGACGGACCTTCACCGTACAGCTCCTTCGCCGCGCTTTGTCCGGCAGGAGCCTCAGGCACTTTGATGAAGAAAGAGCCGATGAGCAAAACGACGAAGATCATGATGCCCAGGATCATAAAGGTCGTAAAGATTCCCTTTGACGCCACCAGACTGGTAGCGATGCTGCCCAGGATCAGCGCGCCCAGGCCGAAGCCCATCATCATGATGCCGCTTGCCAGGCCGGGCTTGTCCGGGAACCATTTGTTCATGGTGCCGATAACGCAGTTGTACGTAAGGCCTACGCCGGAACCGCCCAAAACGCCGTAGCAGATGTACAGCATGGTCAGGCTGGAGGACGGATTGTCCGGGTTCAGGCGGGATACGCCGAAGAAGCCTACCAGCAGAAAAATCGCGGATAGAATGATAATGATCTGCGGTTTAAATTTTGCTGCCAGCTTACCGGCCACGAATCCGCCGATGCAGAAAAAGATCATGGATATGGTAAAGGTCATGGAAAGCTGGGATAAGGACCAGCCTGTGTACACCTCGCTGAACGGTGTCTTGAACAGAGACCATCCATAGATGAGGCCACAGAAGATCAGCAGCAGTGTACCTACCGCAAGGTACAGCCATCTTTTGTTGTTTGCCATTACTAAAATTTCTCCTCTCCTTGTAAGAATCTCGCCGTTTCCTCACCTGTCAGCACCCGGAGAGCGCCCTTTGCCAGAGCTTCCATCTCCCGCTCGCCCGGCACGATCTCCACCGGCGCGATGAACTGCACACGTTCAGTCACAGCTTTTGTAATGTATTGCGAATATGAAATACCGCCGGTCAGGACGATATAATCAACGTTGCCGCTCACATCAGCGGACAGCTTGGCGATCCCCTTGGCAATATTCAGAGCCATGGCGTCGTACACCAGCTTCGCCTCAGCGTCGCCCGCCTGGATGCGCGCCTCGATTTCCCGGGAATCGGCCGTTCCGAAGTGGGAGACCAGGCCGCCCCTCCTCTGGATCTGCTCCAGCATGGCTTTCTTGTCCGGACAGACGTCATAGCACCAGTCGATCACGCTGTAGGTAGGCAGATGGCCTGCCCGTTCCGGGGAAAACGGTCCCTCGTCGTCCGGCAGAATGTCCGCAAGACGTCCGTGATCAAAGATGCCGATGGAGATCCCGCCGCCCAGATGGGCGCTGATGATGTTCTTCTCCCGGTAATCGACGCCCTTCTCCTCGCACAGAGAAAGGACGGCGGCCCGCATGTTCAGGTTGTGTCCCCGTCCGACGCGCCGGATATCCCGGATACCGGTGATCCTGTAGATCTCCTCCATTTCGTCCACCGCCACCGCGTCATAGATATACGCCTTGACGCCCGCTTCCTGCGCCATGGCATAAGCTATCGGCGCGCCCAGGTTGGACGCGTGATGCAGCTGGGGCCGGTCCCGAAGACACTCCAGCATGTACGGATCCACCTCGTAAGCGCCCGTACGCACCGGCGGCAAAAGCCCGCCTCTTCCCACGACAGCATCAAAGGCGTCCGCCTGCTCTCCGTGGTCCCGGCAGCAGGCCCTCACCAGCTCCGTCCGAAAGTCCAGCTGTCCATAAACGCCGTCAAAGGCGGCCAGCTCCTCCCGACTGTGGGAGATGCTCTGGCTCCACTGCTCCTGACGATCCTCGTATACGGCTACCTTCGTAGAGGTAGAGCCCGGATTGATGACCAAGATCCGATATGCCATAGTTGCCGCCTTTCCGCACTGCCCTCTGATGAAAAGGGCGGATGAAATAGAAGTTTATTCCACCCGCCGTCTCCTTAGACAAACGCATTATTTTTTCGTCTTTATGACTATTTTATAGATAATCAAACAAAAAGTCAAGATGATATTGTCGATACTCGTCTGATTTAGAGATAATTTTTCGATAATTTTCTATTCTGCCGCCGGAAATAGATCAGACACAGCGTAATCTGCACCACCGTAGACGCCGGCGTAGCCAGTCCGATGTGAAACAGGGTGGCCCAGCTCATCTGGCTCATGAAATAGGACACGGGTATCCGGACGCAGAAGGCGCCGATGATGCCCTGGGCCATGACGAACACGGTCTCGCCCCATCCGTTGAAATATCCCAGAAAGCAGAACAGGAACGAGGTCAGCAGGCAGTCGATGGCATACGCCTTCAAATAGTCCGCCGCCGCGTAGATGACGTCCAGGTCGCTGCCGTTGGCGAACAGCGACGCCATCCAGTCTCCGTGGAAAAAGGACAGCCAGGCCATGACGACGCCCACCGCGAAAGACGTGAAGATGCCGTATGCCAGGGCCTTCCTTCCCCGCGCGTAGGTCTTTGCTCCCACGTTCTGCGCCACAAAGGCCGACATGGACTGCATGTAGGCCGACGGCACCAGCATGATGAAGACACAGAGCTTCTCCGCGATGCCGACCCCGGCGGACGCGATCAGCCCCAGAGAGTTGACGATGGCCAGAATTACCAGAAAGGATACGCTGACCAGCAGGTCCTGCAGGGAGATAGGAGCTCCCAGGCGGACGATCTGTTTGATCAGGCTCCCGTCAAACCGCAGCCTTTGACGCGACAGGGTAAAGGGCAGCTGACGCCCTTTGATGATGAGAACAGACAAAGCCACACTGACCGCCTGGGCCATGACGGTGGCCAGCGCCGCGCCGGCAACGCCCATGTGAAACCCCGCGATCAGGGCCAGGTCTCCGGCGATGTTCAGCACGCAGGCGATGGCTACGGTGATCAAAGGCATGCGGGAGTCCCCGATGCCCCGGAAGATGCTGCCCAGCACGTTGTAGGCCACGATGAAGAGATAGCCCCCGGAGCAGATGCGGATGTAGACCACGGTCTGATCAAAGGCTTCCTCCGGCGCCTGCATCAAAGCTGCCAATGGGCCCGACAGCCCCACCATGACGGCGGTCATCAGGATCCCCAGCACGGCAAAGAGGCAGATGCCGCTGCCGATGGCGTCTCCCGCCCCTTCCGCGTCCTTCTCTCCGATCTTCTGCCCCGCCAGTATGGTGATGCCCATGGCGAGGCTGGTAACCAGCGAGGTCACGGTCTGCATGATCTGGCTGCCCGTAGATACCGCCGAGATGTCTATCGCCGTTCCGAATTTTCCCACGATCAGCAGATCCACCGCGCCGTACATGGCCTGCAGGAACAGAGCCAGCAGTACCGGCAGCGCGAATTTCAGAAGAGGAGCCAGAATTTTTCCTTCGGTAAAGTTCTGCGTGTTTTCCATTTCCCTTTCTTCCCTTTCTTTTTCTTCTTCGCTCACTTCGTCCGCGCCGCTTACACATTCAGCCTGCGCGATTTCATAACAAAAAGGCCAAACAAGAATCTGGGCGCACCCAGCATCTTATCCGGCCTAGTAATTGCGATTACATACCAATTCCGATGAACAGAATCAGTTTATCACCTTCTTATTTTATTGTCAATAACATAAGCTGATTTCGCAGCGGCGAGGAAGCGTGAATTCCCTCCGCCGCCCCACGCACACACCTGCCGGAGCCTCAGATCCCCGCAAATAAGAATTCGGATCGATCGCGGGAGAGTTTTATTCCAGGCTGTCCTTCAGCAGCCGGTCCATCACTTTTGTCAAAGGCTGATTCATCTGTTTGGAGAGCAGGCCTACAAACAGAGCCGCGGCAATCGTGCCTTCCCTGGCTCCTAACAGTTGACCCCTCGCGAGAAATCCTATCGATACAGCTATTACCACTAATGTCACATCAAAGCATACTTTTATATTTCCAAATTTAACGGGCAGCACTTTGCAAATAGCCAAAACCAGACCCTCTCCCGCTAATGTAACGACATTTGCCACAACCTCCATGCTGACGCCTACAGCAACCAGAACAATCCCCACGATGCATAGGATCCATTGCGTCAGATACGTTGAATAGCTTATCCCGCCGATCAGCCACACTGAGAAATCCGTCATGAACCCGAAGATCAGCGCCGCCGGCAGCTGCATCAACTGTATCAGCTGATATTGCTTTCTCAAAATAATTATTTGCAGCAAAATAAATACACAGTGCATAATAATGGTTACCATTCCAACGGTTATCGGCGTTATGAGACTTATAACATAAGGAACACTTGAAATAGGTGATGTCCCCAAATCAGCCTTAATGGAAAAAGCTACTCCTAAGGACATGATGAACAGAGATGCGCAAAGAAACAGGTACCTCTTAAAATATTCAGTTTTCATGTATGATTTTATTCCTTTCTCTTTAATTTAAACAATCTTAAATCGAAGGAACAAAACCATCGCCTTTATTTCTCGGAAGATTGGGTATTATCCAAACCCATATAACTACATTTTCCATATTACTGCTCTTAAAAAATAAACCTTTAATATCTGCTAATATATGCGTAAGCATCTGCATAAACCGGAATTTATCTTCGGCAACACTCTTTTACTAATCCGCACCATCTGTCAGGATAAACTCCAAGCAGCTCCTCATGACGCAAATCATGCTCGTGAATGATTGGATTTCTAAAATATTTTTTATAACGTTCAAGATATTTTTCTCCCATTTTCCTGGCGTAAAAAACATGGATTTCCGTTTCTCCATTGTCTATTTTCTCTGGAATGGGCGTTGTAATGTCTGACTTGAATTGATTAATCAGACTTTCCTTTGTAATAAAACTCATATCATATTTGTCACGGCCAACCATAGCGACAAAAGCCCTGTTGTAAGGGTCGGGATCTGCCATTTGCCGCGCGTAACGCTTTTGCATAAGATTTGAATTATAATGTCCCGTGTGGATAAAGTTATATGTAACCTTAACCATAAGCTTTGCCATGAAAGAGGCTTTGAGATTCCCCGCCTGATCCATATCGGAGCTTCCGATAATACCGTACTTCAGGGAAATATTATGTCTGGCGGCAAGATGTGCAACAAACGTCCCGCCAAGGGAACAGCCGTATGCCGCGAGAATTTTGTTATCATAGTGCTCTTTAACATATTGTTCTATTTTCTCAAGTTCATCGGTAACCGTTGAATAGCTTTCATTATCAGACTCATCAAATCCTGTATACGCAACTGCGGCAACAAAAAAATCTTTTGCCAGCTCATCTATAACGCCACCAAAATTGCCTTTCCAGTAACACATTGTGCCAGGCAGAAGCAAGATAACGGGATTATCTTTGTTTCCAAATTCATGTACTGTCATTGGTATTCTCCTCCTCAAATTCCCGATTGATCCCCTCCTGACGACTACGACCAGTATAACACCTTTGCTCCCCGTCCACAAGACTTTAATTTTAAAGCTCAGGGCGGCCTGAGCATGAAAACAAAACGTGCCTTAGAGAAGATCACGCAGAAAAAACTCCCGTATTGGGCAAAATTGTTGGGCAAAAATACTTAATCGCGGGTTAACTGAAGGGGGGTAAACCGCAGATTTAAACTGCGGGAAACTGCCGGAGCAAGGTCTCCGGTTATTTCCCGCTCTGCTCCCGCAGCGTCTTTTCCGCCGCCTTTACCACCATGCACTCCTTTTGATAGAAACAGATGCCGTAGCTTTCGATGTCCTGATAACCTTCTTCTCGAAGAGCCGCAGCATAGTTCCGATCCTCGATCTGTGCCAGAGCCTTACCACAGCAATCTTCCATTCCGGAAAACGTATCTGCCACTTTGACTTCTATGATGAAAGCTCTGCCTTTGCGAATCCTTGAAGTCTTCAGAATGAGGTCGGGTCTGCCGTTGCCACTCTCGCGGTTGGATAGGACACTATATTCCTTTGCCGCCGCCTTCAGCATGCCAGTCAGGAACCCGTGATAGTAGCTTTCCTTGTAATCGTAAAAACTGATGGCATCCAAAAGCTGGCCGCTGAGAAGATCCTCTATGGCATCACAATTCCCTTCTTCCAGAGCCTTGAGCAACGGAGTCTGATCTGTCCGCTCCAGCTTCTTGTCAAACCAAATTTTTACGGTATTTTTGTATATGGTCCTAATCTCCGTGTTTGGTATAGCAAGCTTTACAAACGTAGTCTCCCCGTCATATCGCTGGCCGCAGGATTTCAGATATCCGGTAAAGTACAGGAAGTTCCACAGATTGTCCTTAGATTCATGAATGTCGCCGTAAGTGATGTCTTCGTGAACGGGCTTTTCCAAAGTTTCTCCGGCAATAAGCTGTTCGATTTCTTCTCTGGTCTCTTTGTCCGCTCTTTCTACCAACTCGCGGATAATGCTGTTAGAAGACGTATTGGACCAGTAAGCTTTTGGAAAAGATGTCGGTCGTATTGTCAAATCATGGACATAGTTGATGATGCTCCATGGGTTATAGATCTCCTTTTCATCAAATCGATATCCGTCATACCATTGTTTGATCCCATCAAAATGTTCAGCCAAACCATAATAGGTCAGCATGTCAAACACCTCTTTTTCCGTAAAGCCGAAAGCATCTCCGTAACCGGTGCCTGTCACGGAATTCATCTGCAGATTGTTCAGTCCGGTAAAGATGCTCTCTCTGCTGATCCGCAGACAGCCAGTGATAACAGCGAATTCCAGGGCATCGTTCGTTTTCAAAGCGGATTCAAAAAGGGATCGGATGAAATTCGTCATTTCATCGTAAAAGCCCGCGAACCAGG
>CALLDR010000151.1 GCA_937997955.1 uncultured Emergencia sp.
GCTGCGATATGGCGAGACGGAAGAAGCGGCAAAGGCGGCCAAGCCGGTAGCCCTGCCCAAAGACCAGTTCAGTTATGAGATAAGGGGTCTGGAAAGCGGGAAGCCGTATTATTTCCTGCTTTCGGAGCAGAGCAGAGCCAAGGACGGAACGCTGACTGAGGAGCTGCGTCCTTACGGCACGCTACTGGTCCAGGCATAGGATAGAATCTATTTTTCGAAGAATGGGACAGGAATTTATCAAATTTACCGGTTCCATTCTTTTTCTTATGGTTGAATTCTCAAGAATAAAATGGTAAAATAAAACGATATGGCATACCCTTGTGACAGGGGGGCGAGGGTGCCGCAGACCATAGTGCATGGTAAATCATAAAGTAAAATAATGTAAAGGAGATAGATCAATGAGACAGTTGGAAAAGAAATTAAAAGTTGGTATCTTAGGCGGAACGGGCATGGTCGGCCAGAGATTCATCTCTCTGCTGGAAAACCACCCGTGGTTTGAGGTGACCACCATCGCGGCCAGCGCGAGAAGCGCGGGCAAGACCTATGAAGAAGCCGTAGGAGGCAGATGGAAGATGACCACGCCGATGCCGGAAAAGGTAAAGAATATAAAGGTTATGGACGTCAGCGACGTAGAAGCGGTAGCCAAGACGGTAGATTTCGTTTTCAGCGCCGTAGATATGTCCAAAGATGAGATCAAGGCCATCGAAGAAGCTTACGCGAAGACTGAGACCCCTGTGGTATCCAACAACAGCGCGCACAGATGGACCCCGGACGTACCGATGGTCGTGCCTGAAATCAACATCGGCCACTTTGACGTGATCCAGTATCAGAAGAAGAGACTGGGGACGAAGAGAGGCTTTATCGCCGTAAAGCCGAACTGCTCTATTCAGGGCTACATTCCGGCCTTGGCCGCGTGGGCAGAATACGAGCCGTATGAAGTGGTCGTTACCACCTATCAGGCTATTTCCGGCGCTGGCAAGACCTTTGCCGACTGGCCGGAAATGGTAGAAAACATCATTCCGTATATCGGCGGAGAGGAAGAGAAGAGCGAACAGGAGCCGCTGCGTATCCTGGGACACATCGACGAGGAACAGGGCGTCATCGTCAAAGCCCAGGAGCCGGTCATTACCAGCCAGTGCGTCAGAGTACCGGTGCTTGATGGTCATACAGCCGCCGCGTTCATCAAATTCAGAAAGAAGCCGACCAAAGAACAGCTGATCCAGAAGCTGAGAGAGTTCAAGGGCTTCCCGCAGGAGGCGGAGCTTCCTAACGCGCCGAAGCAGTTTATCCATTATCTGGAGGAAGACGACAGACCGCAGGTTAAGCTGGACGTAAACTGTGAAAACGGCTTCGGTGTCTCCATCGGCAGACTGAGAGAAGATACTGTTTACGATTTTAAATTCATCGGACTTGCGCATAATACAGTGAGAGGCGCTGCTGGCGGCGCTGTGCTGTGCGCGGAATCCCTGGTAGAAAAAGGATACATTGAAAGCAAATAGGGGGGTAAAAACAATTGGGTTATCTTGAAGCGGTTATTTTAGGGCTGGTGCAGGGACTGGCGGAGTTCCTGCCTATCAGCAGTTCCGGCCATCTGGCCCTGCTGCAGAATATTTTCGGGGTTAAGGGGGACCAGGTGCTGTTTTTTACCGTGCTGCTCCATGTGGGAACGCTGGTATCTGTGTTCATCATCTATTGGAGGGACATCTGCGAGCTGATCGTAGAGCTGGTCCTGACCATTAAGGATCTCTGCACGGGCAAAGGACTGCGTCTGGCTGAGCGGCCAGTGCGAAAGCTGGGCGTGATGATCATCGTGGCGACCATACCGACGGCGCTGATCGGTCTTTTGTTCAACGACATCTTTAACGGACTGTATCTGTCATTACTGGCCATCGGCATCGGATTCCTGATTACCGGCGTCCTCATGTTCCTGGCCGAAAGAATGGGATCTGCACACAAAGGCATCGAAAAGATGAACTTCCGAAACGCTGTTTTCATCGGTGTCCTGCAGGGAATCGCCATCTATCCAGGCATTTCCCGGTCAGGATCCACGCTGGTAGGCGGACTGACCACCGGTCTGGAGCGGACCTTCGCCGTCAAATTCGCGTTCCTCATTTCGATTCCGTCCATTTTGGGATCCGTGGTGCTGGAGCTGCCGGACGCCATCAAAGAGGGCATCGACCCGCAGCTGATCGGACCGATCCTGGCAGGCATGGCCGTAGCCGCCGTATCTGGATTCATCGCCATCAAAACCATGATCCAGATCGTATCAAAGAAGAAATTGAGCTATTTTTCCTATTACGTCTGGGCGCTGGGCATCTTTACCATCGCTTACAGCTTCCTGAAAGCATAGGGAATATAAGGTTCGTCTAGGAGGAAAGGTATTGGCGCAACAAAAGAAGAAACCTGGCAGACCGCCGGGATCAAAGAACAAAAAAAAGACGGATCCAGCCAAGGAAAAGGCCAGAGCCGAAATTCAGGAAATGCAGGCGCGGCGTAAGGCTGACAAGCGGGTCATCGACGAGATCTGGGGCATCATTTTCATCGCTGTCGGTATCTTTCTTTTCGCTGCCGTAAAGTTTCACGCGGCGGGCGAACTGGGAAACGATATCGGCGATGGGCTGAAAGGCGTTTTCGGCCTGATGGGGCTGGTACTGCCCTGGTATCTGGCCGTTTTTGGCGCGCTTCTCTTTGCCAATAAGACGGTGCACATCAGCACCAGATCCTTTGCCCTGGCTTTTCTGGTGCTTCTGATGCTTTGTCTGGTCAATTCAGGCCGGTTCATCGACAGTGAAGCCCTCGTTTACGAATTTGGAACCTTTTACGACAAAGGCGTCCTTTTGCAGGGCGGCGGCGTCTTTGGCATGACCGTCGGAACCTTCCTGGTGAAGACCATCGGCATGGTGGGGCTGTACGTGTTTTCCATCGTGGCCATTATCGTATGCCTGCTTCTGGTCATCAATACGCCGGTATCCCGGGGCATTGAAAAGATCGCCAGCAAAGCGGAGGAGCACAGACTGCTGCGGGAGAAGCTCAAAGCCGAAGATGCCTCTCCCTTTGAGCCGGAAACCGAAGCGGAGCCCTTTGTGGGAACTGCGCCGAAGTCAGCTGCAGCGGCTCCGAAGAAGAAGGAAACGGAGAACCAATTATCCATGCTGGCCGACGGCCACGACATTAAGATCATTACGCCCTATGACGATGAAGGTCCTTTGGGACGTGATTCGGAGAAAGGAAGCGGCAGACTTTCTGATAAAAGCAGTACATCTAAGAACAAGAAGAGCAAGGTGCTGGAATACATGAGCGACACCAGCCTGTTTTCTTCCGACAAGAAGACGAAGAAAATGGAAGACGAGAGCGCAGCGGGCTACGGTTTGGACGGACACCGGGCAGAACCGGCTAAAAGCGGAGGCTATGGCCTTGAAGGCAAGGTGGATTACGGAGCGGGCCGCGGCCTGGACGGCCAGGTAGACTATGGCGGGGGCTATGGTCTCGACGGCAGAGCGTCCTTCGGCAGCGGCGCGCCGGCGGACCGGGGGCTGGGCAGCGTGGAGAACACCTTTGTTAAAGCGGACAAAAATACCGGAGCCGCGAAGCCGACCCGCAGGGGGGCCGAGGGAGTTTCCGCCGGTATTCCCGGCGTGATCCAGACAGAAGAACCCGCAAAGCTGACAAAAAAGGAGGCCAGCTCTATCACTCTGGACCCCAATGAGGTCGCCATGCAGACCCAGGTGCTCCAGTACAAGAAGCCGCCGATCAGTCTGCTGAACAAGCCGCAGCCGGTCAATAAAGGCAATATCAACAGCAATCTGAAGATGAAGGCCGCCAAGCTGGAGGAAACGCTGCAGAATTTCCACGTGGACGCCAGGGTCATTCAGGTGACCCAGGGTCCTGCGATCACCCGGTATGAAATACAGCCTAACGTGGGCGTCAAGGTCAGCAGCATCGTCCGCCTGGCCGACGATATCGCCCTGAACCTGGAGGCTAAGAGCATCCGTATCGAAGCGCCGATCCCGGGCAAAGCCGCCGTGGGCATCGAGGTGGAAAACGACAAGATCAACATGGTCACCCTGAGGGAGATCATCGATTCAGAGGAATTTAAATCAGCCAAGTCCAAGATCACCTTTGCCGTCGGCAAGGATATCGCGGGAAAAGCCATCGTGGCGGACCTGAAAGGGATGCCCCATCTGCTCATCGCGGGTTCCACTGGCTCTGGCAAGAGCGTGTGCATCAACAGCATCATCACCAGTATCCTGTACAAGGCGGATCCAGACGAGGTCAAGCTGGTCCTCATCGACCCGAAGGTGGTGGAACTGGGCAATTACAACGGGATTCCACATCTTCTGATCCCGGTGGTCACAGAGCCTGCCAAGGCGGCCGCCGCCCTGAACTGGGCAGTGGCGGAGATGACCGACCGATATAAGAAGTTCGCGGAAAACCAGGTCAGAGATCTGGAAAGCTATAACGATACCATGAGGCTCATGGGAGAGACCGATCAGGTCATGCCGCAGATCGTCATCATCATCGACGAGCTGGCCGACCTGATGATGGCCGCGCCGTCCCAGGTGGAGGAGTCCATCTGCCGTCTGGCTCAGATGGCGAGAGCCGCCGGCATGCATTTGATCGTGGCGACTCAGAGACCGTCGGTGGATATCATCACCGGCGTGATCAAGGCCAACATTCCGTCCCGGATCGCCTTTGCCGTATCGTCGCAGTTTGACTCCCGGACCATTTTGGACATGTCCGGCGCCGAAAAACTGGTGGGAAAGGGCGATATGCTCTTCAATCCGCTGGGCATGGGCAAGCCGGTGCGCGTACAGGGCGCCTTTGTGTCCGACGGGGAGGTACATAATGTCATCGAATACGTCAAGGGCCAGGCGCCGGAGACAGAGTATGCCGGAGATGTGATGAACACCATCGAGAAGGGCAACCTGCCTGCCGGAAAGGCCGACGACGGGGACGAGCTGCTGCAGGAGGCCATAGAGTGCGTGGTCAGCGCTGGACAGGCGTCGGTATCCATGCTGCAGCGGCGTTTCAGAATAGGCTATAACAGGGCGGCAAGGATCGTGGACATGATGGAAGCCAGAGGCATCGTCGGTCCGCAGGACGGCAGCAGGCCGAGACAGGTCCTGCTCAGCGAGGAAGAGCTTGCGGCTATGAAAAGTGAAGTGGAGAATCAATGAAGATATATATAGATACCCTGGGCTGTCCCAAGAATTTCAATGATTCGCAGATGGCGGCCGGGATTTTGGAAGAACATCAAAACGTGGTCGTGGACACGCCGGAGGAGGCCGACGTCATTATGGTCAACACCTGCGGCTTTATCAACGACGCCAAGACCGAGTCCATCGAGAGGATCTTCGACATGGCCGCGTACAAAGAGGATGGCAAGCTGCTGGTGGTTTCCGGATGTCTTGCCCAGCGGTACGCGGAGGAGCTGCACGAGGAGATGCCGGAGGTGGACCTGTTCATCGGCGTCAACGAGTACGAAAACCTTCCGGAGCTTTTAGATGAATTATCAAAGGGTGTCCGCCGCGGCGTTGTCAGCCATCTCTGCGATGACGGCTTTCTGGACCGTTACGTCCGGAAGCTGCCGGAGAATCCGTATTCCGCAACCATCAAGATCGCGGAAGGCTGCAACAACGTCTGCGCTTACTGTGTGATCCCCAAGATCCGGGGCAGATACAGAAGCAAGCGGGAGGAAGATATTCTGGCAGAAGCAGAGGCATTGGCCGCGGCTGGCTGCAAGGAGCTGATCCTCATCGCCCAGGACGTGACCTATTACGGCATGGATCTGTACGGCGAGCTGCGCCTCGCCAAGCTGCTCCGCAGGCTGTGCCGCGTCGACGGCATCCGCTGGATCCGCCTGATGTACTGCTATGAGGACAGGATCACCGATGAACTGATCCAGACCATGGCGGAAGAAGAGAAGATCTGCGACTATCTGGACATTCCGATCCAGCACGCCAGCGACCAGGTGCTGGCGGCCATGAACCGCAGATCTACATCGGCGTCCATAGCGGATACGATACGCCGTCTGAAGGAGGCCATGCCGGATATCCATATCAGGACGACTTTGATCGTAGGTTTTCCAGGCGAGACAGAGGAGGACTTCGACACTCTGTGCGATTTCGTAGAGGAACAGCGCTTCGCGCGGCTGGGCGTATTCGCCTATTCCCGGGAGGAGAACACCCCCGCGGGGGAGAGGGAAGACCAGATCGATGAATCGGTCAAGGAACAGCGTCTGGATCACATCATGCGCAGACAGCTGGATATTTCGCTGGAACTGAACCGGGAGAAGATCGGAAAGACCTTTGAGGTGCTGGTGGAGGAGAGAGACGAGGACGGCAGCTACATCGGCCGGACCGCCTTTGACGCTCCAGAGATCGACAACTCCGTCATCTTCACTTCGGCCAGAGACCTTGTGCCGGGAGATTTTGTCCGGGTTTTGATCGATGACGCTTTTGACTATGATATCGTTGGAACGGAGGTTTAACCATGAATTTACCTAATAAGCTGACTATCGCCAGAGTCGTCGCCGTGCCTTTTTTCATCGCGGCATACATGACGGGCTTTTACCTTGTGGCGTTTGTCCTGTTTATCGCGGCTTCTCTGACGGATATGCTGGACGGCAAGATCGCGAGAAAATACAATCTGGTGACCAACTTCGGAAAGATCATGGACCCGCTGGCGGACAAGATTCTGGTCTACTCCGCCTTTTGCCTGATGGTGGAGGACGGCACTGTGCCGGGCTGGATGCTGATCGTGATCCTCGCCAGAGAGTTTACCGTGGCAGGCATGCGCACCGTCGCCGCTTCAGAAGGAACGGTTATCGCGGCGGGTATGAGCGGCAAGATCAAAACGGTGCTGCAGATGATCGCCGTGCCGCTGCTCCTGCTGGCTCCTGCCCTGTCTCAGGCAGAACAGGCCCAGTATGTCTGCGGTCTGGCGGGCCAGGTGTTCCTGTGGGCGTCTCTGATCATGACTGTGTATTCCGGGGCAGAGTACATTTTGAAAAACAGAAGCGTATTTTCGATGTAATTTGGAGGTAAACAGATGAAAACTGCGGTTTTGAGCGTCGGAACCGAAATTCTTTTCGGACAGATTACGAACACCAATACGGTATTTCTTTCCCAGCAGCTGAACCTGCTGGGTTTTGACGTTATGTATCACTACACTGTGGGAGACAATTCGGACCGGCTGGCCGACATCATACAGATGGCCTTTCGGGACTGCGACCTGGTCATAACCACGGGCGGACTGGGGCCGACAGAGGACGACCTGACCAAAGAAACCGCCTGCCAGGTGATGGAAGATGTTCTGGTGCGCCATGAGCCGTCTTTTCTGGCCCTGGAGGAGAGCGCGAGGCGGAGAGGGAGACCTTTGACGCAGAACAACTACAAGCAGGCCATGATGCCCAGCAGGGCGGAGGTCTTTGACAATGACGCCGGAACAGCGCCCGGTTTCGCGTTATCAAAAGATGGAAAAACCATCATCTGTATGCCGGGGCCGCCGCGGGAGATGACCCGCATGTGGCAGCGCCGGGTACGGCCATATCTGGAAAAACGGCAGAACAGCGTGATCCATTACAAGGTGCTGCGCTGCTTCGGCATCGGGGAGTCCGCCCTGGAGACGGGGCTGCTTCCGCTGATCGACGGCCAGACAGATCCGACCCTGGCCACCTATGCCAAAGAGGGGGAGTGCAGCGTGCGGATCGCGTCAAAGCGCGCGACCCTGGAGGAAGCACAGGCCGCCGTGTCGGATATGATACGGCAGGTCCGCGAGAAGGTGGGAGAATATATCTACAGCGAAGAGGACGAAGAACTGGCTCAGGTCGTAGGGAGAAAGCTGATCGACAGAAATATCTCCATCTCCTCCTGCGAGTCCTGCACCGGAGGCATGTTCGGCGCGGCGCTGACGTCGGTGCCGGGCATTTCAGCGGTATTTGACAGGAGCCTTGTGACCTACACCTGGAAGGCTAAGATGGAGGAGCTGGGCGTAAAGGAAGAGACTTTGCTGGCCCATACGGCGGAGAGCCGGGAGGTGGCCGCTGAAATGGCGGAGGGCCTTGCCGCGAAGACGGGAAGCCGGATCTGCATCTCTGTAACCGGTCTGGCCGGGCCGGACGGCGGCAGCGAAGAAAAGCCGGTGGGAACCATGTTCATCGGATGCTGTTTTGATGGAAGGACCGTGGTCCGGGATCTGCGGGGCAGAAATGTGAACCGGCAGTGGAACCGTCATTACGCGGTGCTTTCCATGCTGGATCTGGTCAATCAGGTTCTCGACGGACGAATGGAAACATTAATCTCGAGTTACAAATGATACTGAAAATGTAAAAAAATGCTTGACGTCTGTCATAGAGTGTTGTATACTGGTTATACCAATTATTTACACATTTGACCACTGGCAAGAAAAAGCTTGACCAGAGGCTGCCGATAGGGTATTATTAAAAGAGAACAAATGTTCATGCGGAGGTAGAGAATGAGCAACAATACGAACAGTAAGATAAGCAGCGGCAGAATCGATGATATAGAAGCAAGGGAGAAAGCGCTGGCTGACGCCATGTCGCAGATCCAGAAACAGTTTGGCAAGGGCTCCATCATGAAGCTGGGGGACGCGTCGGCGCAGATGAATATCGATACGATCTCCACAGGCTCCGTAAGCCTGGACCTGGCCACCGGCGTGGGCGGCGTGCCGAAGGGCAGGATCGTAGAGATCTACGGGCCTGAATCCTCCGGTAAGACGACCCTGACGCTGCATATCGTCGCGGAAGCGCAGAAGAAGGGCGGCAAAGCGGCATTTATCGATGCGGAGCATGCCCTGGATCCGGTCTACGCGCGGAATTTGGGCGTCAAGGTGGACGAGCTGCTGGTATCCCAGCCGGACACCGGCGAGCAGGCGCTGGAGATCTGCGATATGCTGGCAAGAAGCGGCGCCTTAGATGTCATCGTCATCGACTCTGTAGCGGCGCTGGTTCCAAAGGCTGAGATCGAGGGGGAGATGGGAGATTCCCATGTAGGTCTGCAGGCCAGGCTCATGTCCCAGGCCCTGAGAAAGATCGCCGGCAACGTGAACAGGTCCAACACCTGCGTGATCTTTATCAACCAGCTGAGAGAGAAGATCGGTATCATGTTCGGCAATCCGGAGACGACCACAGGCGGACGCGCGCTGAAGTTCTATTCCTCTATGCGCTTTGACGTGAGAAGGGTGGAGACCATCAAGAGCGGAGACAAGATGATCGGAAACAGAACCAAGGTCAAGATCGTCAAGAACAAGGTAGCGCCTCCGTTCAAACAGGCGGAATTCGATATCATGTATGGAGAGGGCATCTCCAAGTCCGGAGACCTGCTGGACTGCGCGGTAGAACAGAAGATCGTGGAAAAGGCCGGTTCCTGGTACAGCTACGGCGGAGAACGCATCGGACAGGGCCGGGAAAACGTGAAGAAGTGGCTGGAGGACAATCCTGCCATATTAGATGAAGTCGAGAGAAAGCTGCTGGATACGCTGAAGCCGGAACCTGAAGCCGGTTCCGAAGGCCCAGATGGCCTGGTGGTGGACGCTGACGGCGTTATCATCGAGTAAGCGTGAAATGAAAGCATTATGTGAAGGAGAGACGGAAGAGAACATGGAAGCAATCAAATGTATCAAAGAGAGAAGAAGCATCAGAAAATTCAAGGCGGAAAAGGTAGCGAGGGATACGATCAATGAGATCATAGCGGCTGCCGCCTATGCCCCTTCCTGGAAGAATACACAGATCACCAGATATATCGTTGTGGAAGATGAAGCAGTCAAGGCGAAGATCGCCGATGAATGTGTGCTTGGCTTCGCGTACAATGCCAAGACCATCAAGGGAGCGCCGCAGCTGGTGGTCGTAACCTATGTGACCGGACGTTCCGGCTTTGAGAAGGACGGATCTTATACTACGTCCAAGGAAGACAGATGGGAAAACTTCGACACCGGCATCGCGGCACAGACGTTCTGCCTGGCGGCTCACGATAAAGGCGTAGGCACTGTTATCCTGGGCATCTTCGACGACGACAAGGTCAAGGCAGCAGCAGGCGTTCCGGAAGGACAGAAGGTTGCCGCCCTGATCGCCATGGGATATCCAGACGGTGACGCGCCGACAGCGCCGAAGAGGAAAGAGGCTGACGAGCTGGTGATGTACGTATAGAGGTGAAGCAATTCTCGGAGAGGAAGCGTTACAGCAGATCCTCTCCGAGTTTTCATGTGAGAAGAATTCAGATGTTGAAATTAAAGAAAGGATAAAGCATTATGCAGGCAGAACAGAAATTTTTTGTAGGCATTCAGGATGTGGGAGAGAACAACGAAATGTCCAATAAGGCGCTTCTGGAGTGCATGACCAACGTGACCAACGTACACGGAAACCTGATCGGACAGGGCACCGCTGATCGGGAGAAGACCAACCTTGCCTGGGTGGTGGTAAACTGGAAGCTGCAGGTCTGCAGACGTCCGCGTCTCTGTGAAAACATCACCATGAAGACGTGGGGCCAGGATCACAGCCGGCTGCAGGCGAACAGGGATTACGACGTCTTTGATGAACAGGGAAACTGCGTCGCTAAGGCCACGTCCCGGTGGGTAGCCATAAGGGCGGACGACGGATCCCCGGTCAAATTGACGCCGGAAATCATGGACCCTTATGGATGCGAGCCGGAGCATCAGAACTTCCCAGCCTTCCGTTTTCCAAGAGCAAAATCTCTGAACCTTCCTGTTCAGGCAGAAGCCTTTTTCAAAGTCCATAAGGCCATGATCGACTGCAATCATCACGTGCACAATCCGGCCTATCTGGATCTCGCCATTGAGGTTTTGCCGGAGGGACTGGATACGAAGCATTTCAACAACGTGGAGATCAGCTATAAGCACGAGATCAAGCCGGGAGAAACGGTGAAGATGGAATACAGCTTTGACGGCGGAATCCATTACGTGATGATCAAAGACGAGGCAGGGGAAGAGATCCACGCCAGGATTGCCCTGTATGACGAGATGGACCTTGAACAATGCTGAATCTGTGATAGAATAGTTTTCAACCAAGCAAGCTGCTGAAAGGTTCACAGGAGGAGAAGTATGCAGGAATTTATCATTTTAAATCAGGAAGAGGTCCGGTCCATGATAAAAATGGACGACGTGATCTCCGCGGTGGAAAAAGCGTATATGTTTAAATGCGATCAGCGGGCAGAGCTGTTTCCGCTGGTCTGCCATTCCTTTGAGGACGGCAGGGCCGAATTCGATATCAAAAGCGGCAGTGTCGACGGGGCCGGCGTCTTCGGCATGAAACTGGTGAGCTTCTTTCTGGAAAACAGCGAGATCGGGCTGCCGCGGCTGACTGGGACGATCCTGCTCTTTGACCGCAGGACCGGCGTTTTAAGGAGCATTATGGACGGCGGATGCATCACCAATACGCGTACCGGCGCGGCCGGCGGCGTAGGCTGCAAGGTTCTGGCAAGACCTGAATCAGAGACCCTGCTTCTGGTGGGCACAGGGGCACAGGGACCGACCTTGCTGGAGGCTGCGCTGTCCGTGATGAAGCAGATCAAGAAGATTCTGGTGTATAATGCCCATTCCTTTGACCGCGCTTCGGCGTTTGCTGATAAAGTGAAACAGCAGCTGGACATCACCTGCGATATCGCCGCGGTCTCTGATCTGGAAGGCGCATGCCGGCAGTCCGATATCATCTTGACGGCGACGCCGTGCCGGGACGGACTGATTCAGACCGACTGGATACGGCCGGGAACTCATCTGTCCTGCATCGGATCCGATATGGAAGGTAAGCAGGAGCTGGAAGAGACGCTGCTGGCCAAGGCCCGTGTATTCTGTGACGATCTCGCCCAGGTGGTTGCAGTAGGAGAGTGTGAAAAGGCGGTAAAACAGGGGCTCCTTTCGCCGGAAGCCATCACGGAAATCGGAGATGTACTGCTGGGCAAGGCGCCGGGCCGCCAAAGCGTGGACGAGATCACGGTCTTCGACAGCACGGGTATCGGGCTGCAGGATCTGATGGTGGCCTCGGTCCTGACGGAGCTGGCGGAGGAAAAAGGGCTGGGTACGGCGATGAAGCTGTGATCCAAAGCCGCAGCTTCCCGCATTTTCAGCGGGTGATTGAGAAAAAAGAATTGAAGAAAGAATGACTGAAGAAAGAAGGATACCATGAAGACATATTTACTGGAAGAGATGACATGGCCTGAGATCAAAGCGGCTCTGGAACAGGGGATCGACACTGTGGTCATCTATGCGGCGTCCATTGAACAGCACGGACCGGCTCTTCCTGAAATGACCGATACAGTACTTGGATATGCCGGCGCGGCGGATCTGGCGAAGCGGCTGGGCAACGCGCTGGCGGCTCCGGTGATCCGGCCGGGCCTTTCAAAGCATCATATGAGCTTCCCGGGTTCTGTGACCCTGCGGCCGGAGGTCTTCAAAGGCGTGGTAGAGGACTATGTGGCAGCCTATGTTCATCACGGATTCCGCACCGTAGTTTTGGCGTCCTCCCACGGCGGGAATTTCCGTATGATGGATGAGCTGGCCGCCGAACTGGCGGAAAAATATCCTGACGTATGCATCGTTTCCGCCTGCAGCCTGGACGAGCTGGATGAAACGCTGGCGCAGATGGAGATCGAAGAAGGACTGCCGGCAGGAACCTGCGGAGGCCATGCCTGTGACTGGGAGACATCCGTCATGATGAGCCTGGATGAACAGTATGTCAGAAGGGATAAGCTGCAGGCCGGCTATATCGGAGCCCTTACCGGCGAGCTTCTGGAGCGTTTCTTTGAACAGGGCGTCCATTCCGTCAGCCCTATAGGCGTCATGGGAGATCCGACCAAAGCTGACGCGGAGCGGGGACGTCGGTATTTCAATCGCCTGCAGGATGTGCAGGAAGCGGCCGTGAGAAAGCACATGCGGGAGTGGCAGGAAAAGAGAAGAGACAGCGGCGAAAAGGAAGTTTAAAACAATGGAAAAGATCGCATACATCGTACCGTCGGAGGCCATGATCCTGTCGACGCAAAAGGTGCTGCAGAAAGAAATAGAGCGGGGCGAGGTGGACGTGCTGACCACGGACATCTTTCATCCCATGGCTGAGTATAAACGTCTCTGCGGAGAAGGCTACGGCTGCCTGATCGCCAGAGGCGGCACTTACAGTGACATGGAAAAGTTCGCCGATGTAGTCCCGATCATGGAGGAGCGGATCAGGACATCGGATATTCTGTACATGCTGAAGCGGGTCAGGGCGAAATACGAGGGAAAGGTCTATGTCATTCTGCATCAGCGCACAGCCAAGAAATTTGAGGAATCGGCCGCTCTGTATCAGTTCCCGGTGGAGGTAAAGCGTTACAGCTCATCAGAAGAGCTTAAGGATCTGATCGACCAGATACCGGAGACAAATGTGGTGGTTTTGAGCAGCGGTATCGCTTCCAGGGTTTCCGCCAGAACGGACCTGACCATGGTGGAACTGCTCAATCGGGACACGACGATCAGAGAAACTGTCAAAGTGGCCAAGGGATTCCTTTCCCAATTTCAGGAGAATATTAAAAAGGTCAACGTCATGGAGTCCATTCTGAACAATGTGGACGAAGGTATCCTCATTTTCGACGACGGGTTTATCGCGCAGGAGATGAACGCGAAGGCGGAGGAGCTGCTGCAGGTTCCCATGGACGAGGTGATCGGCCAAGATGTCCACAAGGTGATTCCTGATCTGCCGCCAAAGCGCATGGACGGCAGCTGCAGTGAAGCGTCTCCGGCGATCTTTGTCCGGCAGGTCCATAAACAGCTGTTGAATTTCACCGTCCATCCCTTCGAGTTTTTCAGAGGTGAGAAGCGGTATATCGCGACCATGCAGGATGTGACCAAGATCCAGGCGCTGGAACACGGCATCCGTCTGAAACTGGCCAGGAAAGGGCTTACCGCCAGCTATCATTTTGAAGATATTCTGACGGTAAATCCATCTATGCGGAAGCTGATCCGGCGCGCGGAGATTATCGCGGGCTTTGAAGGCTCAGTTTTGATCTACGGTGAAAACGGCACAGGCAAAGAACTGTTTGCCCAGAGCATCCACAATGCCAGCAGCAGAAAAAACGGTCCTTTTGTGGCTGTCAACTGCGCGGCATTGACAGAATCCATTCTGGAAAGCGAGCTGTTCGGCTACGTGGGAGGAGCGTTTACCGGCGCGAGAAAGGAAGGAAAGGCAGGACTCTTTGAACTGGCCCATCAGGGAACGATCTTTCTCGATGAAATCAACAGCATGCCTTTGAGCCTGCAGGCAAAGCTGCTCCGCGTGCTGGAGCAGCAGGAGGTCATGCGGGTAGGATCTGATTACGTGATTCCACTGGATATCAGGATCATCGCTGCCAGCAATACCGATATGGAGGAGCGCGTCGACAGCGGGAATTTCCGCCGGGACCTGTATTTCCGCCTGAATACCTTTCAGCTGAATATTCCGCCGCTGAGTCAGAGAAAGGACGATATTCTGCTGTTGTTCAAATATCATTTGGCCCAGCTTGAGGGGATCAGCATGGAAGATATTCACCTTGACCAGGTATTCGCGGATCAGTTGACGGCGCATCCATGGCAGGGTAATGTACGGGAGGTCAAAAGCGCGGCTCTCAGGTATCACGCCTTTGAAGGAGACAACTCTACTGGTGATATTCTGGGCAGAGGCAGGAGGGAGGATCAAACCGGCGGCCTGATGGAAAAGACTCCGCTGCCAGGCAGATCCCTTTTGACGGAGGATTTTCATATTGATCTCCATCAGCTGAACAAGGAGGTCGAGCGGCTGGTCGTCGAATCTCTGATCGACAGAGGCCTTACCAAATCCGAGGTTGCGGCTGTCCTTGGGATCAGCAGACAGGCGCTGTACAAGAAGCTGAATACGAAGGATTGATGTAAACCAGTGTAAACTAGAAGTTGACGTTACGTCAGCTTCTTTTTTATTGCGTGAAAGAGCGGCATGTTACAAAACGGCTGTATTTCAACGGATCCAGCGCTCAAAAGATTTTTGGCACGGCTCTTGCTGTATATTCTGGTGTCATCAGCTGATCGGTAGATATGATCTTTAATCAATACAGGAGGGTATTATGTCAGAACAATTATTTCAGGGAATCAGAATCCTGGATTTCACAGACTTCTTAGCGGGCCCGTATTGCGGCATGTACTTTGCCGATATGGGCGCGGACGTCATCAAGGTCGAGAATTTGACCAGCGGAGGCAATTTCGTGAGAAACGCGAGACCGCTGGAAAAGACGACAGGCCGGAGCATGTATTTCCAGAATCTGAACAGAAACAAAAGAGGCGTTGCGGTGAATCTGAAAACAGACGAGGGCAAAGAACTGTTCACCGCTTTGATCAAATCAGCCGACGTGCTGCTGGAGAACAATCGCCCCGGCGTCATGGAAAAGCTGGGCTTCGGATGGGAAGCGGTTCACGAGATGAACCAGAAACTGATCTACGCATCTATTTCCGGATACGGACAGTACGGGGCCAACGCGAAAAAGCCGGGCTACGACCTGATCGCCCAGGCCATGGGCGGTTCCATGTCCATCACCGGCTGGCCGGGTATGGAACCTACGAGGGCAGGCATGGCCATCGGTGATCTCTTTGCCGGGCTGAATACAGGCTTCGCTATCTGCGGGTCCCTGCTGAAACGGCAGGAAACGGGCCTGGGGCAGCGCATCGATGTGGCGCTGGTGGACAGCATCGTGTCCGGCATGGAAGCGAAGCTGATGCAGTACGTATATGAGGGCGTCGCTCCGGCCATGACAGGCAATAAGTACATATCGTCGGCGCCGTATGATTCCTTCCGGGCAAAGGACGACTACTTCGTCTTGGCAAGCGGCACCGACGTGCATTTCGTCAAGCTGAGCGCGGCTATGGGTATGCCGGAGCTGGCGGAAGATCCGCTCTACTGCAATACAGAGCTGAGAAAGAAAAACGCTGATTCTCTGAAGGTGATCATCGAGAAATGGGCCAGCGATAAGACTGTGGCGGAGTGCGTAGAGATCATCGACAGAGCGGGGATCCCAGCGGGACCGATTTACAACTGCGAGCAGGTCTGCAAGGATAAGAACATCACGGAAACCAGAGAAATGCTGGTCAAAGTACCGCACCCAGAGGCAGGGGATCTGACCGTCATCGGCAATCCGATCAAAATGAACACTTATCCGTGCCAGTACAAGAAGGCCGCGCCGGACCTGGGCGAGGACAACTACGAAATTTTCAAGGAACTGGGCTTTTCCGATGAAAAGCTGCAGGAATACGTGGAAAAGGGCGCTATCAACTAGGAGAAGGAAATCGGAAGGAAAGGAGAACCTATGAAATTACCTGAACGGGTAGAGATCATGGAGGTATGCCCCAGAGACGGATGGCAGAACCACAAGGTCCTGATCCCTACGGAGACGAAAATCAAATATATCAAAGAAATGATCGACTGCGGCGCCAGATCTATGGACGTGACATCATTTGTCAGCCCAAAGGCCGTGCCGCAGATGGCCGACGCCTTTGACGTGGTCGCCGGTGTCAGGGAGTACGCGGCAGAGAGGGGCTGCGTGCTGTCCGGCCTGGCTCTAAACAAAAGAGGCGTGGACAACGCCCGCGAAGCCGGACTGACCCATGTGGCCTTCGTGCTGTCTGTCAGCGAGGAGCACAACCTGCGCAACTCCAGGAAGACCATTGAAGAGTCAAGGACCATGTTCCGCCAGCTGGCGCAGGAGGCCAAAGATCTGAAGATCTCTCTGGCGCTGCCGTGTGTTTTCGGTTCTCCTTTCGGAGACGAGATTTCCATGGATCTGGTGCGGGACATCATCGAAGAGGCTTTTTCTCTGGGCGTTAAGGAGATCGGCCTGGCGGATACGGCGGGCATCAGCAATCCGTATCATACCAGAGAAGTGCTGCAGGAGCTGAAAGGCTTTCTGGATTTCGACCAGGTCAGCATCCATCTTCACGACACAAGAGGCATGGGCCTTGCCAACGCCTATGTGGCCATCGAAGAAGGAGTGACAAAGCTGGACGCGTCCATGGGCGCCATGGGCGGATGCCCTTTTGTTCCGGGAGCAAAGGGAAACATCGCGACGGAAGATCTGGTCAACATGTGTGAACAAATGGGGGTAAGGACGGGTTATGACTTGGAAAAGGTCATCGCCACGGCCATTGATATGGGGCATGAGATCGACGCAAAACTGGTGAGCAGCATGACATCTCTGTGCGTGGAAAAAAGGTAGTCATGAACACCTGATTGTAGTAAACTAAAAATGACAGGTTAAACTGTCGAGGAGGAAAAATGGAGTACAAAAAATCTCAACTGATCGGTCTGATCTTAGGCCCGGTCGTCGCAATTATCTTTTGTCTTTTGCCGGGAATTTCCGGTTTGACTCCAGTAGGCGTGAAAGCGCTGGGTTTGACATTGTGGATGGTTATCTGGTGGGTAACCACCGCGGTACCTATCTGGGTCACGGCCCTGCTGCCTATTGCAGGTTCTCTGGTGATGAGCCTTGCCGGAACAGAGGTGACAGAGGAAGGCATCAGCGCATATGGTTCTTATGCCGCGCCGGTTACCGTCATGTGTCTGGGCGTATTCATTCTGGGCGCGGTGATCGAAAAATGGGGACTGCATAAACGTATCGCGCTGAACATTATCAATATGGCAGGCGGAAAACCTAATATGGTCATCTTGGGTTTTGGTATCGCTACTGGTCTGATTTCTATGTTCATGTCTAACACGACCGCTGTAGCGATGCTGCTTCCGATCGCGATCGCGCTGCTGTCACAGCTGGGCATGACCAAAGAGGACGGTTTCTCTGTTGCGGTGATCCTCATGGTCGCGTATGCCGGCTCCATCGGAGGCATGGCGACGCTGATCGGGTCCGGTACGAATATTTCTGCCGTAGGCCTGATCAAAGAGCTGTCCGGCGTCAGCATGAGCTTTACCGACTGGCTGATCATCGGTCTGCCGCTGACCATCGTGCTGATTCCTGCAACGGCTTTCCTTTTGGCAAAAATCTTCAAGGTCAAGGGTACGAATTTAGGAGATGTCAGTGTGATCAAAGATGAACTGAAAGCGCTGGGCAAGATGTCAAAGGGTGAAAAAATCAGCACTGTTTATATCATCGTGGCAATCCTGGGTTTCGTCTTCAACAACCAGATCGCGAAGGTGCTGCCGATGATTTCTAATGAAGGATTCGCCATCGTTCTGATGGTGCTGGCCTTTGTCATTCCGGTAGATCTGAAAAAAGGCCAGTTCCTCATGGACAGCAAGACTGCCATCGAAAAGACTTCCTGGAGCACCTTTATCCTGTTGGGCGGCGCTCTGACCCTGGGCGGTATCTTTAAAAATGCCGGTATCGCCGCATGGATCGCAGATGGTCTGGGATTCCTGGCCGCATGGCCTCCAATCCTGGTGCTGATCTTCCTCTCTGTAGTCGTAGCGATCTTGACAGAAGTGGTATCCAACTTCGTCGTCGTGGCAGCATTCTTGCCGGCCCTCTACGGATTGGCTGATGTCATCGGCATGAATCCGATGTTCATCATGATGTCAGTATCTCTGTCCGCAAGCTTCGCGTATATGATGCCGACGGGAACTCCGCCAAACGCGCTGGTATTCGGAAGCGGCTATATCGAAATGAAGGACATGCTCAAAGCGGGTCTGGGCATCAAGATCGTTTCCATTATCGTATTCCCGATCATCATGTACGGTGTTGCGGCTCCGCTGTCACCGCTGTTCTAAGCAGTTTTTCATCATCTTTGTAAGAATCTAACCCCCCCCCCGACCGTTGATGTGCCGGGGGTTTTGCTATGCACGGGCAAGCTTTTATTCCGGGCAGGTTTCGCGGAGAATCAGTCTGGCTTCGGTTCTTCGCGTCTGGATTTCCGCGGATGGGAACGGAGAACAGATCACTTGCCGGGCGATATCTATCGCATTTCGGGCCATTTCCTTCGTCGGCATTTCGAGGACGGAAAGGGAGGGAACAGCGTATTTAGCCGCGTCGGGATCGCCGATGCCGAAGGAGATCAGCTCTAAATCCTCCGGCAGGCGCAGTCCTTCCCGCTGAAAAAGGTAGGAGGCGCCCAGGGCGATGGTGTCAGTCATGGAAAAAACCGTAGAAGGACGGTTTTCCAGCCGCAAAAAGCTTCTCGCGGCGATCGTTCCTCCCCGGCAGCTGTCTTCTGCGTGGAATACATTCGCTTCTGGGATTCTGATGCCGGCCTGCTGGCAGCACTGCTTCAGAAGGTGAAGGCGGTGGTCGGCGGCGATGAAGGAATGATCGCTGCTGAATAGGGCGATTTCCTCACATCCCTTGGAAGAGAGCGTCTGGACGGCGTCCATAACCGCACGGTGATCATCGGCTATGGCGCTGTGATGATGAGCGGTCTGCCTGTTAAAGAGAATGAGAGGGAGCGGCGTATTCAGCTGTTCCAGATATTCCATATCGGCGGCAGAGGCGGCGCCGATGATGGCGGCGCTGTACTGGAAACGGCCGCACAGTTCTTTTTCTTCACACAGATGGTCGTTTTTATATGTTTTGATGATCAGGTCACAGTTGAAGTTCAACCGTTCTATTTCCGCGCGCAGTCCGTTTAGAATAACGGAGAGGTAGCTGGTTCTGTCGTCCAAGGGCCAATAGAAGGCGATGACCGGTTTCTCCTCCTGGGCGGAACGAAGCTTTCTGGCCGATGCGTTGGGCTGGTAGCCTAAGGCGGCGGCAGCTTCCAACACCTTTCTGCAGGTATCCTCCGCGACTCTCTTATCCTTTGCCTTTCCGTTGAGCACAAAGGACACGGTGGAAATGGAGACGCCGGCTTTAGCGGCAACATCTTTGATGGTCGTCATGGTGTATCCTCTTTCTGGTTTGTTGTATATATTGTTGCACGGCCAACTAGAATTGTCAAGGGATTATTGAAAGATTTGTTAAAACGTTTTAACAAATAAAAAGAAAAGATATTGACATTTTGCTAAAACGTTTTTATAATGAGCTTGCGGAATAAATCTGCAAAATGAATCTGCAAAATGAATCTGCGGAATGAACGAAATAGAAAGGACGTACAGAAGATGAACACAGCAGCAATATCTCTCGTATTTTTTCTGGTGACGGTGATCGTCGGCATCGTATGCCGCGTTAACTGCGGTTTTGTCGCGATGATCACCAGCTTTATTTTGATACAGTTCTTTGCGGAAGACATATCTTTGGCAGAGATTTATAAAGATGGATGGCCCGTGAGCACCTTTTTCATGATGATGTCCGTTTTGCTGCTCTTTGGGATAGCGGGAGCCAACGGAACGATGGAGATCGTGGCCAAGCGGATCATACGCCTGACAGGAGGCCGAGTCAGCCTTCTGCCCCTTTGTGTGTTTCTGCTCACCTTTGTTCTGTCAGCGGGAGGCGCGGGGCCGGGGATCGCGCCTATGATGATGGTCATCGCCATGGGAATCTGCAGAGAAACAGGACTCAGTTGCTTTATGATGGGCATCATCATCGAGTGCGGCGCAGGAGCAGGGGGCATGTCTCCGATTGCCACATCCGGCATCATCGCAGGCGATCTGGCAGCATCCATCGGCATTTCGGGCTATATAGCGCTGTGGATTCCCTATATTTTCGTCATGTGTACAGAAGCCCTGGCAGTGTATCTCTTTCGCGGCGGCCATAAAGCCGGGAAAAATGGAATTGTATCATTCTCCCAGGAGGTTCCGGCCATGAACCGGCATCAAAAGGAGACCTTGGCGGTCATCCTGTTAGTTCTCTGCGGCATGATCTTCTTTAAGATCGATATTCCCATGATGGCCATGGCAGGCGCAGCGATTCTTCTGATCCTTGGCGTCATGGAGGACAAAAAAGCCGTCGCCGCGGTAAATTGGAATACACTGCTGCTGGTGGCGGGGATGTACATGCTGATCACCGTGGTGGAAAAATGCGGCGGCATGGCTTTGATCTCTGACTTTTTGACCAGATGGATCACGCCGTGGTCGGGGACGGGAATCATGGCGCTGCTCAGCGGACTTATGGCTACGGTGACCAGCGCTTCCGGCGTCGTTATGCCGACGCTGATTCCGATCTGCGGAGATATCGCGGCGCATTCAGGCGGCTGCATCAGCGCCGCGGCTTTAACAGCAGGCGTTGCCGCTGGGGCGAACTGCGCTTTTTTCAGCCCATTTTCTGTTCTGGGTTCCATGACCATCGCGCTGTATCCGGAAGAAGCAGACCGGCAGAAGCTGTTCCGCCGGCATTTGCAGGCGACGGTGCTGTCTGTCGCATTTGTTTCGATTCTGGGGTTTGCCGGACTGTTGAGCGCGCTGTGCCGGGCGGTGTAAGATACCGTCTTTCTGCCACGCTGTATTTCCCCTTGACTTTACTGTCAAAATGAGATATTATAATGATATCAAATTGATATCACATTTAAAGAACTGAAGTGTGTAACCCAGAAGGGGAAAGGAGACGAAGATGAAACACAAATCGGAAGAAGCATTGGAAAACAAATTGCAGAATATCGAGCAGAAGGAGATCCGGCCGGTCAGCGGCATGGTCATGCTGATCGTCATTACCGTCGGAGTGCTGGTATGCATCGGCGTGATCATAGCGGGAGGCTTTGCCATCGAGAGCGGCGCGACTGCCGCAGGCGTCGCCATGCTGGTGATCGGTCTTCTGGGCGTGGTGGCAGTTCCGATTCTGTACGCGGGCCTGCGGGCGGTTGGACCTAATGAGGCCCTGGTACTGACCTTATTTGGAAATTATTACGGGACGATTTTGAGGCAGGGCTTTTACTTTGTTAATCCTTTTGCCTCATATAACAATCCTGCGTACTTGAAGGAAGCCGCAGCGGCCAAGGAAGTGGCGGCCCATGGGGAGAGGGGCCGCAAAAATCTGGTTACCGGCATGGCGCGGGTAAATGCCAAGAAAACCGTATCTCTGAAAAATATCACGCTGAACAACGGTATCCAGAAGGTCAACGACGTCATGGGAAACCCGATCATCATCGGCGCTGTGGTCATCTGGAAGGTGGTCGATCCGACCAAGGCCGTGTTCAACGTAGAGGACTACACAGAATTTTTGTCCATTCAGACGGATTCTACCATAAGAAATATTGCAAGATTGTATCCATATGATATTATGGATGTAGAAGAAGACGAGCACGTGACGGAGAAGAGCCTGCGGGGCAGCTCCCAGGAGATCGCCGACAACATGAAGACAGAGCTGAACAAAAAAGTCGGCTTCGCGGGGCTGGAGATCGAGGAAGTGAGAATCACCCATCTGTCCTACGCGGAGGAAATCGCGGCGGCTATGCTGCGCAGACAGCAGGCTGAGGCAGTCATCGCGGCGAGAACAAAGATTGTCGACGGCGCTGTCAGCATGGTCAAGATGGCAATCGACAAGCTGGGCGAGGAGGAAGTGGTCGTGCTGGACGAAGAGCGGAAGGCGGCCATGGTATCCAACCTGATGGTGGTCCTTTGTTCGGACAAGGAAACCCAGCCTATCGTAAACAGCGGCAGCATCTACTAGGTTTAAAGGGGTAAAAGGGTATTGCGAGATTACAACAAGTGAGATGAAATGGAGGCTTCCGTGGATTTAGACGAAAAGGAAAGGGCCTTGCGGGAACGGCTGGAACGCCTTGAACAGCTGGAAAAGGAGATCAAAGCCAAAGAAAAGGCCGTGAAACAGGCTGAAAAGGCAAAAAAGCAGGTTATCCTGCGAATCGCTC
>CALLDR010000152.1 GCA_937997955.1 uncultured Emergencia sp.
TCCATTTCCTCCACAAACTGGCTGATGAGTCTCACGGGATCATTGTCTGGAATACGTACATTGAACCCTGTATGCATACGTAAAGAGCTGCCGCCCTAACGGTTATTTTCTGTTAATGCGACAGCCCCATATTTTACTTTATATTGAGATGATCAAAACTTAAACTCTCAGCATAACGTCTAAACTCTCAACGACGCGCCGTAAGCGGACGAGGACGCGCCCATGATGGTTCCGACCTTATGGCAGTCTCCAATGTAGATGACGTCGTAAGCGCTTCCTTCAAAGATGTCCAGCTCCTCCTGGTTAGGACGCAGACCGGTGGCCATGATAATCGTATCGGCCTTTACGGTTTCCTGTGTTCCGTCCTCTGCGGCGACACAGACGCCGTCTTCCTCAATGGCTACGCATCTGGTGTTGAGGCGGATGTTCACCTTGTCTGAAGGCGTTACGTCGGCGCAGCTTCTGCCGCCCTGTCTCGGGAAGTCGTTTTCCATGCATACGATGGTCCAGTATCTCTCCTGCGGCGTATCATAGCCGTCCGGCATCAGCTCTGAGCCCATCTCGATGACTTCGATCTTGCTGCAGAACTTCTTCAGATGCACTGCCAGCTCGCAGCCTACCTGCCCGCCGCCTACGATGGCAACTCTGTCTCCCAGAGTGTCTTCCTTGCCAAATACGTTGGAGGAGTGAATGACGTTGGCTCCGTCCGCGCCAGGTACCGGCGGTGTAAACGGCTTCGCGCCTACCGCGACGATAACCGCATCAGGAGCGGCTTCATCGATGAGCTGACGAGTCACTTCTGTATTGTACTTCACTTCAATGCGCTCATTTTTCTCTACCATGTGGCGCAGGTAATCTCTGTATCTGCGGATATCTTCTTTGAACTCCATGTGATCAGAGAAGGAGAGACGTCCGCCCAGACGGTCGGTCTTCTCGTACAGGGTCACCTGATGACCCTTCTTTGCCAGTTCTATGGCCGCCTTCATGCCTGCCGGGCCTCCGCCTACGACGATGACCTTTTTGTTGGCCTCCAGAAGCTGAGATGGTGCCAGCGGCGCGAAAATGGCTCTTCTCGGGTTTACCGTGCACAGTCCGGCTCCGGATCTCGGTCCCGGCATGCTGGAGTAGTTGAGACAGCGCAGGCATCTGATGCACGGTCTGATCTCGTCGTCTTTGCCGCAGCGTACTTTCTCGGCCCAGTCAGGGTCCGCGATAAAGGATCTCGCCATGCCTACCAGGTCAGCGCCGCCCTCCGCGATGAGGCTTTCGGCCATCTGCGGCTCGTTGATCGCGCCGATGGTCTCAATGACTGCCTTTGGACAGTGCTTCTTCACCTCGCGGGCGATATAGGTGTTGCAGCCGTGCTGCATGTACTGGATCGGATGGGTAAAGCTCTCTGTCAGGTCGCTGTGAATCATGCCGGCGGAACACTGAATAATGTCAGCTGTCTCCTCCAGGATCTTGAAGGTTTCTACTACTTCCTCCAGCGTAATGCCTCCTTCCAGGGTCTCACAGCCGCTGAACCGCATAGCGATGATCATGTCGTCTCCGACGGCCTCACGCACTCTGTCCAGCACCATCTTCGGGAATCTGGCGCGGTTTTCCACGCTGCCGCCGTATTTATCCGTTCTCTTGTTCTCAATCGGTGAGAAGAAGGAGCTCAGCAGCCAGTTGTGGCCCGCGTGAATGTTGACGATATCAAAGCCTCCCCGCTTGCCTACCAGGGCCGCGTTGGCGAAATAGTCCGCCACACGGTTCATCTCCGCCTCGTCCATGGCGATGACTTCCAGTCCGTTTTCATTGATCTTGGCGCAAGGTCCCAGCAGCTTGTCCTCTTCGGAAACCGGCGTACAGAACTGACCGCCGTGGTTCAGCTCGATGCCTGCCAGAGCGCCGTACGCGTGAATCATGTCTGTCATCATATGGAAAATCGGAAGATGGTGGTTGTGTATGGTCTTTTCGTTGAAGAAGTCCACCCGTTCCATGTTGGAGCCCAGGTAATATCTCGGATCGACGCCCAGGTGTCCCGTATTGACGATGGCAGCGCCGCCTCTGGCTTCCGCGGCGTAGTAGTAAGCGGCGGTTTCCGTCAGTACGGAGAAGCCGTTGTCTCCCGCTTTATAGATGTTAGGGGAGCCGCTGTTAGGCGCGGCGACGATTCTGTTCTTCAAAACTTTATTTTTAATCTTTATTTTGCTGAATAGATTCGGGTACTTGGTTGCACCCCATTGTTCACGTTGCATAGATATTTACCTCCTTAAAGCAGCCTTTAAGGCACGGGAGCGCGATTCCCCGCGATTGTACTGATGTACTGACGTACTAATTTGTTTGCACTGATGTACTCATGTACTGCGCGCCCGTGCCTGTGGGCTTGCCTGTATCATAGGAGTTTACAGAAAATTTGTCAAATATAAAAACGTCTGGACGGCGGTTCAGTCGTCCAGACTGTCTAAAAGGGTCTTCTGTATCGTATAGAAGGAATCCTTCTTCAATTTATAATACGCGAATTTATTGACCTTTTCGATCTCTACGATATCCGCGTCCTTCATCAGCTTCAAATGCAGCGACACGGTGGTCTTTGACAGGGTCAGCAGCTCCGCCAGCTCTGTGGTCGTCGCGGCGGCCTTCCAGAGGACTTTGATGATGCGGAACCTGGTTTCGTCAGACAGAATATGCATCAGCTCCAGAGTCTCCGCGGGCACGGCGTCGTTGATTCTCACCGCGTTGTAGTTCATGCTCAGGGCGATGTTCACTTTTCCTCTGAAAATATTTCCGTACAGATGAGGATGGGCGAATACAGAAGGTGTGATGACGATCTCTTTGATGTCCTCCAGACGGATGGAAAGCTTGGCCTCATTGTCAATGAACAGCCTGCCGTTGTCCACATAGACCTTGTCGTGGAAGGAACAGACGTAATTCAGCGGTCCCTGCCGTTCCATCAGGCTCATGCCCCGCTTGATCACCGTCTTCAGATACCGGCAGATGGACTCCCACTCGTACTGAAAGATCTCCGTCCAGTATTGCCGCATCACGGCGCACAGCCGCTCCCGGATCTCCTCGATGTGGGAAAAGAAATACTGAATATCCTCGTCCTGCAGCTTAGCCGCTCCGCCTGGCAGTTTGCTGCCCGACGCCGTATCCGGCTTGGCGATAAAGCCTTTTATCATCGCGGGATCTGCCCCGCAGTCAGCTATCCCGAGAAAAAAGATAGAAAACGTAATCGGATTCATCTTCTCTATTCTCTCTAAAATCGGCTCCAGGTCATTGGCGTCGTCCCGGTAATAAGCCAGCTCCGCCACCAGACCCATGATAAAGTCCCACTGCCTGTATCTGTCAGCGAAGAACCGAAGCTCCGCTTCCAGCTTTTTAGACAGCCTCCCGCTGATAGACTTCGCCCAGTCCGCGCAGAAAATATGATGCTCCGGATCCGAAGCTACGTGGATGCTCTTCACCATCTCAAGGGTCGCGGAATGTACGAATCTATATTTAATATGGTACTTTCGATCATCTATCGCGGACAAAAGATCACCTCCTGTCTGTTTAGATATATTTTACAACAAACAGTAGCAAATTCCAACCACGATTTTACGTTTGACAAAAAATACGGAATTTTTTAAAATATGTCCATCTAAGTTCCCCGCACAGAAAAGCTTCATGAAAGGAAAGTAAAGGAAAAACGTAATGAGAGCAAATGTTTTAGATCACAGCCGCCCCCATCACCGCCACTTTGAGGAAATGACAAGAATTCCTCACGGCTCCTATCACGAGCAGGCGTACAGTGATTATCTGGTATCCTTCGCAGAGAAGCACGGTCTCCGCTGTAAGCAGGATGAAATGGGAAACGTCATCATCTACAAGAACGGCAGCAAAGGTTACGAAGACCACCCTGCCGTCATGCTCCAGGGCCATATGGACATGGTCTGGGAGAAGAACAAGGATTGTCCTCACAATTTTGAGACAGATCCGCTGGAATTATACATCAAAGACGGATTCCTCTGGGCCAACGGCACCACGCTGGGCGCTGACGACGGTGTCGGCGTATCCTACATGCTGTCCGTCCTGGAGAGCACTGACCTTCCTCATCCTCCGCTGGAATGTGTCTTCACCGTACAGGAGGAAGTCGGACTTTACGGCGCGTTTAACATCAAAAAAGAAGATATCTCAGCCCACCGCATGATCGGCCTGGACGACGGCGGCGGCATCTCCACCTGCACCACCAGCGCTGGCGGCACAGACGGAAAGCTGCTGAAAAAGGTTCCGCGCACCGAAGCGGGCGGCCAGGGTTATCGCCTGACCATCGGCGGCCTGAAGGGAGGCCACTCCGGCGAATGTATCGACAAAGAGCTGGGCAACTCCATCAAATGCTGCACCAGAGTTCTGATGGCCATCAAAGACCAGGGCGCGGTACGCATCTGTGACCTGGACGGCGGCCTGCAGGACAACGCTATCCCACGGGAATGTGAGGTTTCTTTCCTGACAGACCTGCCGGAGGAGCAGGTGAAAGCCACCGTAGAAAAGCTGACGGCTGAGCTGAAAAAGGAATTGGAGCAGAGCGATCCGGACCTGACGGTCCGCCTGGAACCGGTCTCCTGCGAAAGGACCATGACAGCCGAGGACTCCGCGTCCATCATCGACCTTCTCTACGTCTTCCCTCACGGGTTCCGCCACAAGAGCCTGCAGATCGAAGGGCTGACCATCACATCTGAAAACCTGGCGGCCATCCATCTGGTGGACGACGTCTTCACCCTGATCTATTCCCTGCGGGCCATGTACGACTCCGCGCTGGACGAAATGGAAAAGGAAATCGAGATCATAGCCCGCCTGTTCTGCTGCGACACGACCCGCAGCCCGAGATATCCATCTTGGGAATACAGAGAAGATTCCTTCGTGCGCAGACAGCTGCAGAAGGTGTTCAAGGAGCTGACCGGCCAGGAGCTGATTCTGGAAGCCGTTCACGGCGGACTGGAATGCGGCGTATTCAGCAGATTCCACGACGATATGGACATTGTAACCCTGGGCGCCATCGGACTGGACGTGCATACCCCTAACGAGCATCTGGACCTGGCTTCCTTTGACCAGACCTACGAACTGCTGTTAGCCTTACTGAAAGAACTATAGGAGAAAAGAAATGGAAAAGAAAAAGAAATTTAAAATGCCCCATGCGTATATGGTCATCGTTGCCATCATCGTATTCTGTACTATACTGACATGGATCCTTCCGGCCGGAAGCTTTGAAAGAATCTACGACGCTGAACTGGACAGAGAGATCGTAGTAGCCGGCAGCTATCAGCAGGTGGAAGGCACTCCGGTAGGCCCTTGGCAGGCCATCATAGACATCTTTCTCGGATTGATTGATGCCGCTGATATCATCTTCTTTATCGTATTCGCCACGGCTTACGTTCAGACTCTGACAAAGACCGGCGCGCTGAACGCTTTCATCGGCGCTGTTCTCCGCATGACCGGCGGCAAAAAGGATCACCTGCTGATCCCTGTCTTTGTCTTCCTGTTCGCGCTGGGCGGCACTACCTTCGGCATGTACGAAGAGCTCTTCGCCCTGGTACCGGCCTTCATGGTCATCATGGTCTCCCTGGGCTATGACAAGATCACTGGCGGAGCCGTAGTATTCCTGGGCGCCGGCGCAGGCTCCTGCGCGGCTATCCTGAATCCGTTTACCGTTGGTATCGCCAGCAGCATCGCGCAGGTTCCTCTGACAGGACCTGTCATCACACCGTTCCGTATCATCCTGTTCATCGTCTTCGTCGGCATCGTCACCTGGTATATCATGCACTATGCCAGCAAGCTGAAAAAGGATATCACCAAGAGCCCGCTCTACGGAACAGAGGAATGGGATATCAAAATGTCCGGCGACATGCTGACCCGTCAGGAGATCATGGAGTTGGAATTCACAAAGCAGAACAAGATTTCCCTGGTCATCTTCCTGATCATGATCGCCTGCATCGCCTACGGCGTCATCACCATGGGCTGGTACCTCAATGAATTATCCGCGATCTTCGTCATCTTCATGGTCATCACGGGCATTGTCAACCGTGTATCCGCTCACGATCTGTGCGAATGGTTCGTAGAAGCCGCTGAAAACTCCATGTTCGCGGCGTTGCTCATCGGACTGTCCCGCTCCCTGCAGCTGATCATGACAGACGCGAACATCATCGATACTGTCGTTTACTATCTGTCCAACCTGATCATCGATCTGCCGAAATCCCTGGGCGCCATCGGAATGCTGGTTATCCAGAACCTGATCAACTTCTTCATTCCTTCTGGCTCCGGACAGGCCGTCGTCACCATGCCGGTCATGGCTCCGATCGCCGATGTTACCGACATGAGCAGACAGATCGCTGTTACCGCTTACCACATGGGAGACGGCTGGTCCAACACGATCTGGCCGACAGCTTGTGCTACTGAATGCGGCATCATGGGTATCAGCATGGGCCGCTGGTACAAGTTCATGCTGCCTCTCTTCGGCATCTTGTTCGCATCTGAGTGCGTTCTCATGCTGGTTGGTCTGGCGATGGGAATCTAACAGACTCCTACATATTATAATAACTTCTTATCAAAGGCCGGCCCTCACGGGTCCGGTCTTTCAACTTGACTTCAAATTGATTTTAACTTGATGTCAGCCTGATCTAATGTCAGCCTGATTTTCATTTGATGTCACCCTGACCTAATGTCAGCCTGACAAGAAAGGATTTGAATTACTATGAACAACAACGTTACATACACCCTGGACAATGTGCCTTTTAACAAGTTCCACGGTAAGCTGGCCGCATATACTCTGGGCGGCTCTTTCATCGACGGATATATCCTGGGCATCATCGAATTCGCTTTGGTGCTCCTGATCCCCGCCCTGGATATGAACTCCACCTGGCAGGGACTTATCGGAAGCTCGCCGCTTATCGGCATCTTCATCGGCGCCCTTTTCCTGGGACGTCTGGCCGACGCCATAGGAAGGAAGAAGCTGTATACCCTGGACTTCCTGGTTATCATCATCGCCTCCCTGCTGCAGTTCTTCGTCGGCAGTCCGGCGACCCTCTTCATCATCCGCGTGCTCCTCGGCATCGCCATCGGCGCGGAATACGCCATCGGGCCTTCACTGCAGGCTGAATTCATGCCGATCAAATACCGCGCGCCGCTGCTGTCCTTCCTGAACATCGCGTGGACCGTAGGCTATTTCGCGTCTGCTATCGTAGGCTACGTTCTCGCCAACGATCAGGACAACTGGAGATGGATGCTGGCTTCCAGCGCCATCCCCGCTCTCATCTTCTTCCTCATGCGTATAGGCTCCCCTGAGTCTCCAAGATGGCTCATCAGCCAGGGCAGAGTGGAGGAAGCCCGCGCCGTGGTAAGAAAGCATGTCGGTGAAAACGTGACCATCGACGATATCCTGGCTGAAGCCCCGGATACCACAGAGCACTTAGGCTACCGCCACCTCTTCGGGAAAAAGCTGTGGAAGCAGACCCTGTTCGTCTGTATCTTCTGGTCGGCGGCGGTTATCGCCTTCTTCCCGATCTTCACCTTCGCTCCGCAGATCCTGGCGGCCCTTCACATCGAAAACGAACTGCTGGTTACGCTGTTCCTCAACGTGTTCAACCTGCTGGGCGGCATCGTCGGCGTCTTCGTCATCGACCGGGTTCCGAGGAAAACCCTGCTGGTGTCCACCTATGCCATCGCCGCTGTACCGCTTCTGCTGCTGGGCGTATGGAGCAACGCGCCGAGCGTGGTGCTGGTCATCTGCTTCTGCCTCTTCGTCTTCGTGTTCACCATCGGCGCTACACTGCAGTACGTATATCCGGCAGAAATTTTCCCGACAGAGCTGCGCGCCTCCGGCGCTGGCTTCTGCTCTGCCATGAGCCGTATCGCTTCCGCTTTCGGAACCTTCATACTGCCAATGGCTATGACGGCTTTCGGAACCAGTGCTGTGCTGATCACCATGGTCGTCATCATCGCCCTGTCCTGCGTTACATCTATGGCATGGGCGCCTGAGACCAGAAATCAGTCCCTGCAGTAGACGCCTCTGCGAAAACCTGAAAACCCCTTCAGGCCCCGCGGGCTTTTGCCCCGGGGCCGATATAGAACTAAATTTCCCACGAAAAAAGGGAAGCTGTCTGGGCCGGCCAAGCCGGCCTCAGGCGCTTCCCTTTTTTCTTTTCAGTTGATGTAAAAGGATTTATACATTCATAGCTGCGTTATATCCCTCGGTCACAGCATGACGTATGGTCCGAGGCTTTCTGCAGTCACCAATGTAATCAAACTCGTCACAGACATCCCACAGGGCGTCTACGGTTTCCTTCAGGGATTTCATGCCGCACGCCAGGACCACGGAGTCCGCTTTTACCGCGATCTCCGTTCCGTCCTTGTCCTGACAGATTACGGTTCCGTCCTCGATGGACCTGCAGAGCGTGTCGGTCAGCAGGGTGATCCGTTCTTTGTTGAGCATGAACTGACGCTTCAGAGCTGATTTGTGAATGTCGTTGGCGTCCACGGCGAAGTCGCCGCGGCCCTCGATGAGGGTGACCTTCTTGCCCTTCATAGCCAGCTCCAGGGCCAGCTCGCTGCCCGAAAGTCCCGCTCCGATGACGGCCACTTCCTCGCCCAGATAAGGCGCGTTGTCATAGTACTCCATGATCGGGATTGCCCGCTCGCAGCCCGGTATATTCGGAACGATATGGGTGGATCCCACCGCCGCGATGACGTGATCCGGCTTGATCTCTTCGATCAGCTCCGGCGTCACCTCGCAGAGCAGACGCACGTCTACGCCGCGCCGGTATACCTTGGCGATCATATGATCCAGATATCTTCTGGTATCGTACTTAAAATCGACGCTGCGGGCGTAGCGGATCAAACCGCCCAGTCTGTCCGTCTTCTCGCACAGGATAACCTCGTGGCCCCTCTCCGCGGCGGTTACCGCGGCCTGCATACCGGCCACGCCGCCGCCCGCGATCAGCACCTTCTTCTTTGATGCCGGCGGGTTCATGTAAAGGGTCTCGTAAGGTCTGTAGATGGTCGGGTTGACCGTGCAGTGCAGCCATCTGGACTGATAGTCAGAGAGACAGAAGCAGCAGCGCAGGCACGGACGGATCTCCTGTTCCTGGCCTCTTCTGGCCTTGTTCGGAAGCTCCGGATCCGCCACAAGGGCTCTGCCTACGACTACCAGGTCCGCGCTTCCCTCTGCCAGCGTCTTTTCCATAAAGGACGGCTCCATGATCGCGCCGACGGTGGCGATCTTCGCCTTTGTGATATGCTTTTTCATCTCCTTTGCCAGGTAGATGTTGTGCCCCCACTCGGTGAAGACTGTCGGGATCATGTCTACGTCGGTATCAGGATAGTAGAAGTTGCCCGTGGACACGTGAATGATGTCCACATCGTCCTCTACCATCTTGGCGAACTCCACCGCCTCGTGAACGTCGTAGCCGCCTTCTGTGTTGTCAGATCCGCTCATGCGCATTTCGATCAGCAGATCCTCGCCGCAGTACTGGCGGATGCGCTCGATGACCATCTTCAGGAAGCGTCCGCGGTTTTCGGTGCTTCCGCCAAAGCGGTCTGTACGGTGATTGGTCAGCGGTGAAAGGAACTGATGAATCAGCCATCCGTGTCCCGCGTGAACCTGTACCATGTCGAAGCCGCATTCCTTCGCGCGAAGGGCGCTTTGTCCGTAGGCGTCCACGATGGTCTCTATCATCTCTTCGTCCATGGCTCTCACTTTGCCCTTGCGGGAAAAGTCCATTCCCTCCTTGCCTTGGTCGGCGAGAGGGACGGGAGCCTGCACCACAGAAAAATCGATATCGTCCGGGCCGAATCCGCTGAACTCCTCTGAGGTAGACAGCATCCCGGCGTGGTTGAGCTGGATGTTGGCTATGGTCCCATATCTGTGGATCTCATCTGTCACGTCCGTCAGGAACGGAATGTTGTCCTCATGGCAGATCAAAATCTTCGGCGACGGAAGATGGCCGGTGTCCATGCCCGTAGGATGGACGATGGCGTCTCCGATGGTTACGATGCTGGCTCCGCCTGCGGCCCTGAGACGATAGAAGCCCACTCCGTCCTTAGACAGATGCTTGTCCACCGTAGTCGAAAGGTCGTATACGGATACCGGCGCTGCCTCCAGCCTGTTTTTTATCGTCGTACCTCTGATTGTAAGAGGCTGAAACAAGTGCGGGTATTTTTTGTTCACGGTTTATGCCTCCTCTACACTGTCCTGCATGTCGACGTTTCCGCTCTTATATCTGAGGAACGCATACAGGAAGGCCGCGACGGCGATGATGATCATGCCGATGAACTGCACCTTTCCCGCGTCCATCATCAAAAGAACGACGGCGAGACCTGAGCCGAAAGCGCCCAGCAGGGAGTATACGACGAGCTTGCCCTTTCCGCAGTGGAACGCGGATTTCTCCCACAGCTCCGGCAGGCGCTTTGGAAGGAACATGACGCCCAGGCAAACCAGTACGGAAAGCAGGTTGTTCAGGATAACGCTGATGTCAGCGATCAGACCGATATCAAATCCGAAGAGGATCGGGCCGAGGCCGATGACGAAGAATACGGACAGAATGATGATCGGAGTCTTTGTCTTAGGGTGAATGTATCCCAGCTGTTTTGGAATCCAGCCGTCGTTGCAGGCCTGCAGGATCGGCTTGGTAACCCACGCGAAGCTTGCGTTCAGAGTTGTAGCCAGCGCCAGCAGCGCGCCTCCGAATACGAAGAACAGATACAGCGGTCTAGGCAGTATAACGGCCGCGACAACGCCCAGAGGCTGGTCGATAACGTCTTCCAACGGCAGAATGCCTGCAGCGACGACGCCGATCAAAGCGTAGAAGATCGCGATGGCCGCAGTGGTCACTACGATAACCTGCGGAAGGTCTCTGGTCGGGTTCTTGCACTCCGCGGAGAGGTTGACCATATCGATGCCGCCGGCTGTCGCCCATGTCAATAAGGTTCCTGCAGCTAACAGACCGTAGACGCCTCTGGTCATAAAGCCTTCGCCGTTGAAGAACTCTGTATAATCTACCTGCGGCAGGCCGTAAACTACGAACAGAGCCAGGGCCAGAGCCATGACGATGATCATGACGAACTCCAGCTTAGCCGCGTTTTCAATACCCAGCAGGTTCACCACGAAGAAGAAGATCAGTACGATCAATGATACCAGTGTGATAGGCACCGATGGGAAGATGTTCTGCAGGTACTGCGCGAAGCTGATCGCGTACATGGCAAGGGATATGTTTGCCAGGAAGAAAATAATGACGTAAAATCCCGCGAACTTTTCTCCCAGCATGGAGCTTACCATAGAGTACATGCCGCCGCGGAATCTGGCAGTTCCGCTTAAGAGAATCAGCGGCAGAGACTGCATGATAACCAGAACGGCTGAGATCAAAAGGGCAATAAATACCGATTTACCGGTCATTCCGATAGCTACGCCGATCAGGCTGAATACGCCGGAACCGATTACGTGTCCAAAGGCGATGGAATATAATTCCTTACGTCCCAGGCTTCGGTTTAGGTCGGCACTTGTAAGTTTCTTTTCTTGTTCCATAACTTACCTCCTTAAATAATAAATAATAGTTGCATAAAAGGGCGGGCAAAGCTTCATGGGAAGTCAGGTCCCCATGAAGCTTCAGCGGGTTGTCCAAACCCTGGCCGCCCAAGATAACCAAATTGTATTGGTTTATCAACAGGTTAGAACTCAGTCAGGCCCACGTTGTAGGCTGCCTGATAAGCTTCCGCCACGGCATGGCGGATGGTCCTAGGCTGCTTGCAGTCGCCTACAAAGGCGAACTCGTCGCAGGTATCCCACAGCTCCATGACGGTGTCGGTCAGGGACCGCAGGCCTACGGCCAGAATGATGCTGTCCGCCTTTACCGCGATCTTCTCGCCGTTTCTCTCGCACAGCACCTGTCCGTCTTCGATGGAAGTGCACATGGTGTTGGTCATGACGGTGATCAGATCCTTATAGCGCACAAATTCTGTCTTTAAGCCTGATTTATGTACAGGGTTGGCGTCTCTGGCAAAGTCGGACATGCCCTCGATCACGGTCACGTGCTTGCCCTTCAGGGCGAACTCCAGAGCCGCTTCGCTTCCGGAGATGCCGCCGCCTATGACGACGATGTTTTCTCCCGTCTCCACTTCTTTGTCGTAGATGTCCATGATAGGAATGGTCTTCTCCACGCCTGGAATCGGCGGTACCACCGGCTCGGAGCCTATGGCCGCGATGAGATGGTCAGGAGCGATTTCCCGAACCAGCTCCGGCGTCACCTCTGTGGACAGTCTCACTTCGATGCCTTCCATCCGGTTGACCTTTCCGATCAGATAATCCATATAGCGCTCGGTATCCTTCTTGAAGCTTACCTTTCTGGAGTAGCGGATCAGGCCGCCCAGCTTCTCACTCTTTTCGCAGAGAATGACCTGATGGCCTCTCTCCGCCGCGGTGATGGCCGCCTGCATACCGGCAGGGCCGCCGCCCGCGATCAGCACCTTCTTTGACTCTTTCGGCATCTGCGGCGCCAGAACGTCCTGCGGCTTATAGATGATCGGATTTACGGAGCAGCGAAGGGTTCTCATCTGGTAATCGCCCAGACAGAAGGTACATCTCAGACATGGACGGATCTCTTCGTCCTTGCCGCACTTCGCTTTGTTCGGAAGATCCGGGTCAGCGATCAGCGCTCTCGCCGCGGTTACCAGGTCCGCCTTGCCGGACGTGATGATGTCGTCCATCATGTTCACGTCGTTCAGAGCGCCGACCGTAGAGATTACGGCCTTTGTCACATGCTTCTTCACCTCTGCCGCCAGATATACGTTATGGCCCGTCTCAACAAAGATGGACGGCGTCATCAAAGCTTCTGTGTCCGGATAGTAGAAGTTGCCCGCGGACACCTGAATGATGTCTACGATATCCTCCACCATCAGGGCGAACTTGACAGCCTCGTCTACGCCGTAGCCGCCCTCTACATAGTCTGTGCCGCTCATTCTCAGCTCGATGAGGAAATCCTTTCCTACGTACTTTCTTACGCGCTCACAAACCATCTTCAGGAATCTGCCCCGGTTTTCCGTGCTTCCGCCGAACCGGTCAGTACGGTGGTTGGTAAGCGGCGTCAGGAACTGATGGATCAGCCAGCCGTGGCCGCCGTGGATCATGACCATATCAAAGCCGCATTCCTTCGCCCGGTAAGCGGCCTGTCCAAAGGCCTCTACGATAGTCTCTATCATATCCTCCGTCATGTACTGGACGATGCCGTGTCTGGAATCGATCTGGCCTTCCTCTGCCTGGTCAGACAGACATGACGGCGCGTCGATCTCGGCAAAGTCCATGCCGCAAGGGCCCCAGCCGCTGAATCCCGCGGTGGTGGAGAGCATGCCGGCATGGTTCAGCTCGATGCTGGCGATAGCGCCGGAGCGTTTGATCTCCTCGGACGCGTCTCTGAGGAACGGAATGTTGTCTTCGTTGTTGATCAAAATCTTCGGCGATCCCAGATAGCCTGAGTCTACGCCGGTAGGATGAACGATGGCGTCTCCGATGGTCACGATGCCCGCGCCTCCGGCCGCACGGATCCGATAGAAACCGATGCCGTCCTTGGAAAGGTGCTTCTCAGGCGTCGTCGCCAGGTCGAATACGGATATAGGAGACGCTTCGATCCTGTTCTTGATGATGGTATTTTTGATTTTCAGAGGTTTAAACAGGTTTGGGTGATTTGTTTTCATACTCATTTCTCCTTATATATAATTTCTGCTACATCGCTTCACAGCTGTCCTGCATGTCCACCTTGCAGCATTAACCTCCTATGTTGATTGGTTTGGCTCTTAAAAGTAAACAAAAAAAGATTGCAATCTCTGTTGCAAGAAACATTTCTTAATTTTCAGTATACAGCTTTTCAAAAAAATAAAAAGTCCCGGACTCGTGGACTTTTCCGGGATTTCCTTACCGGGAAGATTCACGAAAAAATCCCGGAGAAAAAGGGCATGAACCATGCCCTTTTACACTTTCTCTTTACACTTTCTCAAAGGTGATCAGCATGATGTGAAAAGGCTCCAGACTCTGTTCTATCTGGTAGGAGCCCTCTGCCTTTACCACGTGCAGGGAGACGTCCGGCGAAAAGATCTGGTCCAGGACAAACTTGGTCTCTTCCGTGGCGGTATCCACGGGGAGGGCCGCCGGATCGTAGACCGACAGAAAATCATGACAGGCCAGTCGGTATTTCTTTATCACATAGGCGCCGTAGATGTTCTCTATATTGATGGAAAAGACCTTTTCGCTGAGGCCCTTTTGTTCGATGGAATGAACCAGAGTGCTGCGCGCCGTCTCTCCATGGGTATCGTCAAACAGGCTGTCGCAGCTGTCGTCGTAGTGATAGAACAGGATCTGAAAGTCGTTCCCCTTGCGGCCGCTGGTCACAAAGTAGGAGTCGCCGCTGAACAGCAGCCTGTCTCCCATCTGCCGCAACATCTGATGGAGATACCAGACCGGCTTCTTCAGGCCCTGGCTCGTCCAGAGGGCGAAGTCGCCCCATTTCTCGCCGTCGCTGTCCCAGCCGTCGGTGAGGGAAAGCGCTTCCTTCAGCCTGCGGTCGTCACGGTACAGGCTGCGCAGCAAAAACGCTGGCATGTACCCGGAGCCGTAGAGGGGATTCCCTTCGATGGGCGCCCTGGGCCTGACGTGCTCCACAGAAAAGCCATAGGATTCCAGCAGTTCTTCCACCGGCCGCTCCTTTCCCATCTGGGCCGGATCTTCCCACAGCAGCATAAACTGCACCCGATGGCGCTCCGTCACCGCCATCTGTTCATCTAGGAACCGCAGAATCAGCTCCAGCTGCCGCATATCCACGCTGTCGTCCAGATAAAAGTGCAGCTGCAGATACAGGGCCAGGAAGTCCGACAAGATGTGCCGCAGCTGGTCATTTCTGTTTTTATACCGGAGAAACAGGCCTCCGTCCACCCGCAGCACCCGAAGCCCCAGCTTCTTCGTGCAGACCCGTAGGTATTCGTACTGAACGCCGTGGCGGTAGCTGCCGCCGTCGATCTGTACCTGCTCATACCGCTGGAATACCGTTTCCTCGGACCGGGCCGCCCGGTCGATGGTTATGGACTCAAACTGATCCGACGAACTGCCGGAAAGATCCTCTATGACCGCTTTGTCGAGGAACCTCATTTTGACCGGCTTGTGCATGATCGTCTCTTCCTGATACTTCTTCCGATATTCCAGGGGCGTCATGCCGAAGACCTTTTGAAAAGACTCGGTAAAGTACTGGTACTTGGAAAAGCCGTGCTCATAGGAGATGTGCTGCAGCGACAGCTCCGTTTCCAGTATCATGATGGCCGACTTTTCCGCCCGCACCATGTTCAAAAACATGCGGAAGCCCATGCCGCACCCGCTTTTCAGAATATATGTCAGGTGGTAAGGACTGATGTTTTCCCTGTTGGCCACATCCTCTATCCTTATGTTCTTATTGCAGTTCTTGTACATGAAATCCACCGTGCGGCGGATCCTGTCCTGCTGCACTTCGTTGTGCCTGTAGATGTTGCTGGACTGCAGCCTGTAATTTCCCAGGTAATAATACTGGAATTCGTGCATCAGGATCTTCAGCACTTCCCTTCCCATCTCCAGCGTCTGCGCCGCGCCTACAGGCCGGGCCAGCATCTCCGAAACCAGCTTTTTCAGGCACCGCCGCAGCGCCTCCATCGCTCGGCTCTCCTGATCTATGGCCCGGGAGGTGAACAGATAGGTTTCCAGCTCCGGATAGTCCTCCCTGTAAGCGTCCAGATTCAGGTACAGCAAAATAGCGGCGTTGCCTTCTCCCGTCCCCCCTGTACCGATGAAGCTCGTGAAGGTTGCAGACGTGAATGTCCCCTGGCTTCATCTGCAGCTCCTCGTTGACCAGATCCACCTGCATGGACCCCTCCAGCAGATAAATGATTTCAAACGCGTTGCGGTGCATGTGAAGAGGATATTCGTCGATCTCCACACAGCAAATCTTTATGGGTGTATTGCACGCAAAATCCACTTGTTCGTACAGCATGTTCCTACCTCATTGTAATAAATCTTATTACAATTATAAGCCTGCCACGTTGTAATGTCAACGATTACATCGATCAAAAGCCCGCGTTGACCCGCGTTTTCTAAGGCCTCTCGCTCTCGGTCTCAAGGACCCCTCGATCTCTAAGCTCCCCAGGTCTCTAAGCTTCCGTATGCAGCTTCCAGCCGATGGCCTCCTGACGTCCCAGAACAAAGTCGGCGTAGATCCCCTTTTGCCGGATCAGCTGGTCATGGCTGCCCCGCTGAACGATCTGCCCCTGGTTCAGCACCAGGATCTGGTCGGCGCTGCGCACTGTCTTCAGCCGGTGGGCGATCATGATGATGGTTTTGTCCCGCGTCAGCGCTTCGATGGCCTTCTGCAGCCGATCCTCGTTTTCCGGGTCTACGTTGGCTGTAGCCTCGTCGAAGATGACTACAGGGGCGTCCTTCAGCATGGCCCGCGCGATGCTGATCCTCTGCTTTTCCCCGCCGGACAAAGACGCGCCTCCTTCTCCGATGACGGTGTCATACCCCTCCGGCAGCGCCTCGATGAAGTCGTCGCAGCAGGCCTTCCGCGCCGCTTTTACCACGTCCTCGCGGGTCGCGTCCGGCCTTCCGAATTTGATGTTGTTCTCAATGGTATCCGCAAAGAGATAGACGTTCTGAAACACCATGCTGATCTGGTCCATCAGGGATTCCAGAGTGTAGTCCTTCACATCTCTTCCGCCCAGCTGGACGCTGCCGCTGTCCACATCCCAGAACCGGGCGATGAGGCTGCACATCGTGGTCTTCCCGCTGCCGGACGGGCCGATGACGGCCGTAGTGGTCCTGTCGGGAATCACCGCGGAAATCCCACGAAGGACCTCCTTCTCGCCGTAGGAAAAGTGTACGTCATCAAAACAGATGTCGTGGCGTTCCGGCTGGATAGGCTGTCCGCCTTCGTCCATCTGTGGGATCTCATCCATCTGCTCCGCCCGGTCGATGGCGCTGCCCGCCATGCGCAGGATCGCCATGCCGCTGCCCGCGGATTCGATCTGAGCGAAGACCAGGAAGGAGATGATGACGCTCATCAGGGCGTTGGCCAGGGTCATGGTTCCGTCCAGGTAAAAGCGCACCGCCGCCAGGATCATCAAGATGCTGAACAGGTGCAGCGCCAGCCCCTGGGCGATATTATACGGTGTAAAGAGCTGTTCCACAGCCAGATTGGCCCGCCGGTTTTCATCCAGGGCCTCCCGCACCCGTCTGTCGCCCTTTCCCGTAAGGTTGAAAGATTTGATCACGCTCATGCCCTGCACCTGCTCCAGCACGGCGGAGACCAGCTTTGCCGCCGATGCCTGCCGCTCCGGCGCCAGAACCTCCGTCTTTTTCTCCATGGCCGAGGTGATCAGCAGGTACAACGCGGTGCCGGCTGTCACGATCAAACCGATGCGCCAGTCGAAGCACAGCACCATCACCGTAAACACCAGGGCGTTGATAAAACCGCCCAGCATGCTTACCAGAACCATGGGCGCGGTGGTTTCCACCTCGTCCAGCACCGTAGTGGTCACGCCGGTGATCTCTCCCAGGCTGTTTTCATTGAAATATCCCATAGGTACGCTTTTCAGCCGGCTGCCGATGGCGATCCGCTTGTTGGCCGCCATGAAGTACCCCGCGTGGGTCTGCTGCAGCTGGCCGAAATAGTTGCAGACAGCCCGTCCCAAAATGCTGGCCAGCAGCAGTCCCAGCGCCGTCAGGGCCGTATGGTCCGACGCGCCTTCCCCGGTCAGCGCCAGCACCACGTAATAGATCGCGCCGATCTGCAGCATGTGAAAGACCGCATAGAGGAATCCTACCCCTATGGACTTATTCACGTTGCTTCTCTCCTCTCCCGCGAAGCTCCATATTTTTTTCAGTGCGTTCAGCATGCAGCATCACCGTCCTTTGCTCCTATATGCGCCTGCCACATGGAGCTGTAGAGCAGGCTTTGTTCCAATAACTGCTGGTGTGTGCCGACGGCGTCGATCCGGCCGTCCTTCACCACCACGATCTGGTCCGCGTCAGTGATCGTAGACAGACGATGAGCAACGATGATCACCGTCTTTCCCTGAATCAGCTTCGCCACCGCCCTCTGAATGAGGGCCTCGTTCTCGGGGTCGATATAGGCTGTAGCCTCGTCGAGGATGACCACAGGGGCGTCCTTGAGCATAGCCCGGGCGATGGAGATCCGCTGCCGCTCCCCGCCGGAGAGATGAGCGCCTCCGCCGCCGACCACCGTATCGTAGCCCTGTTCCAGATCCCGGATAAAGGCGTCGCATCCTGCCGCCTTTGCCGCGGCCTCCACCTCCGCGTCTGACGCCTGCAGCCTTCCCATGCGTATGTTTTCTCTGACGGACTCGTCAAAGAGATAATTGTCCTGAGATACGAAGGCGACCTGGTCGTAGAGCTGGGTCAGCGGGATATCCCGCAGGTCCCGGCCTCCCATGGTAATGGTTCCGCCGGTCACGTCCCAGAATCCAGCGATCAGCTTGGCCATGGTGGATTTTCCGCTGCCGGAAGGCCCCACAAAGGCGGTCATGGTCCCGGCGGGTATCTCCAGGCTTACGTCGTGAAGGACCTCCTGGTCCTCGTGATACCCGAAGGACACGTGCTCCAGGGCGATGTCCCTGCGCTGAAGCTCTGCTGTCTCCTGGCCGTGATCCTGCTCCTGCCCGCCGAGGATCTCGTCTACAGAGCCGACGATGGTGCCAACTCTGGCCAGGCTGTCCACGAAGTTCATGGCCGCCATCAGCGGTCCGGTGATCCCCAGAGACAGGATCATGGCGGTGATAAAGGTCTCCATGCTCAGGCTGCCCCCGCTGTACAGCAGCCAGCCCGCAGGCAGCACCGTGATCAAAGTGGTCGGGAAGATGGCCTTTGACAGAGAGGTAGGGAACTGGCAGCTCTTCATCCAGTTGTAAAAATACGCCGCGTCGTCTGTAACTCTGCCGGAGAACTTCTCATAGGAATGGCTCCCCTGGTTGAAGGCTTTGATCACCTCGATGCCTCCGATGTATTCCACGATGGCGGCGTTCATGGCCTGGTTGACCTTCACAGAACCCGCGTACTTGGCTCCATAACCCACCATGACCAGCATCATGAAGGCCATTCCCACAGGAATGGACACCAGGCTGAGCAGGGCCATCCGCCAGTCGAGGACAAAGAGGAAAATCAAGATGCACACCGGCGCGAAGATGTTGGACGTCATCTCCGGCAGGAGATGGGCCAAAGGCGTCTCCATGCTCTCCACCTGGTCCACGATGATCTGCTTCAGCTTCCCGCTGGACATGTCCATGACCGTACCCAGGGGCAGCCTCGGAAGCTTGTCCAGGATCCGTTCGCGGATACTCTTCAAAATCGCGAAGGTCGCCTTGTGTGACAGGGACAGGGCAAGGGAATACAGGCAGGAACGCAGAATGTATCCCGCCGCCGCGGCGGCGCACCAGGTTAAGTAAAAGGACCACGACTCATTCCCTTGCAGCAGCCCAATGACCACCTGCGCAGCGGCATAGTAGGGAATCATGCCGCCCAGCACGCCCACTGCCGCCAGCAGAATCGCGCGGATCAGTCCGCCGCGCTCTTCTTCACCGAGCTCCCATAAGCGGAGCATCGGACTTTGTTGCTTCATATCAATCTCTCCTTTCAGTTAGTGTAAGCTAACTTTTGATCGTTTTTTCGGGCTGCCTTTCGAGAAAAGCAGCCCTGCCGTCTTCTGTCATTTCTGTTCCGGGTAAAAGAAGGTGTCAAAGCCCGCCGCATGGTACCTCTCCAGCATGAGCACGTATTTCCCCGCGGTTTCCCGATCCATCTGATGTCTGATCACCTCAAAGATCCCCTCAAAATACGCGGTGGTCACGATGTGAAGAAACTCCTCGGTCAGCTCTCCGTTTTCCACACCCGGGCAGCCTACAGCCTCCATGTATTTGTAGGTGTATTCCACCTCGATGCGGGTAAGCTCATCGACGAAATTCTGAAACCGTGTTCCATAGGACGCGTCCAGAAGCAGCCGGAACGCGTCGAAGTGATCGTACATATAGTCCAGAATCCGCGCCATGCCGCTGAAGCTGTAGTCGTTGACCTGCTCCCTCTGGGTCTCAGGGTCAAAACCGTGAAACTCCTCCTGTATGCCGCAGAACAGCGCTATGACGCCGTCTACCACCGGCTGGACGATAGCCTCAAACAGCCCTGCCTTGTCCCCGAACCGGACGTAGATGGAATTGGTGCTGGTCTTCGCCTTTGCCGCGATCGTTCGCAGGGAGGCGTCTTTATAGCTCTTTTCCAGAAATTCATCTTTGGCGCATGCTATGAGCCGTTCATAAACACCCTCTATCTGTTTTGCCATTGGTTCACCCTTCCTCATTCATAACAGTGTTTCATAACTGTGTTATGAATGTTATCATAAAAAATCCCTCCTGTCAAGGGGACAAGAGGGACTTTTTATGTTCATCTTCTGTTTTGCTCTATCTTATGCCTTCGACGCAGATCCAGTCAGCGCCTTCTTTCGTATGGATCCGGACCGCCGCGAACCCGGCCTGTTCAAACAGCGCCTGAAATTCCTCCTTTGTCGGATTGAAGAGCCCGTAAGCCTCGATGTTTTCCAGGGTTTCCTTTTTCAGGCCTTCCTTCTGGTAAATATCTGAAATCAGCAGGAAGGTACCTCCCTTTTTCAGAACCCGCAGAACCTCTTTCAGATTCTGGGCCGGGTCAGGCCAGAAGTAAAAGCTCTCTACCGTGGTGATCTTGTCGAAGTTCTCATCTTCAAAGGGCAGATTTTCCACTGACGCTTCCAGAATTTCCATCTTCCCGCCGCGGATTTCCTCGGCGTTGTTTTCCTTTGACAGGCTCACGGACACCGGAGAATAGTCCACCCCGGTCAGATGGCCGGTCTCAATATGGGCCGCCATCCGCTTCAGGGCCGCGCCGCCTCCGCATCCGATGTCCAAGATCCGGTCGTCCTTCCGGAAATCCAGGAAGTCCAGCGCCCATCCGGTCACCGGAGCGTGGCTTTCGTTCATGCGCTGCAGCATCTGAACGCCCTCCTCGCCCTCCGGCCTTCTCGGATTGCCTTTTCTCGTCACTTCCTCCTGCGCCGCGGTCCGCGTCATTTCCCTTTGTTCTCTTTGTTGTTCTCTTTGCTCGTCCTGGACGCTCCCCTCTCTTTGCTCGTTTCGCGTTCTCTGTTCATTCTGTTCTCTCATTTTCAGGTTCTCCTTCATCTGTCATTTCGATCTCTGTCGTTTCGGCCATGGAATACACCGATTGACCCGCTTGCAGTAGTCCAAATATTCCTGCCCGTACAGGGCGTACAGCCACTTTTCCTCTGTGTTTTTCATGAGGACAGTCATGGCCGCCCAGTAAACCGGCGGCAGGAGCAGGAGCCAAAGGCTGCCCGCTCCGCACAGCGCACCTGTACACACCAGCGTGACGCCCGAATAGCAGGGATTTCTCACGACAGCGTAGATCCCGTCTGTGCACAGCTCATTGGAGACGATGTACCGTTCTATCCGGAAGGCCGCTTTAAACCAGACGAAAAAGCCCAGGGCGGCGATCAGGACGCCCAAAGCCGCCAGCGGGATTCTCAAGGCGGGGATTTTTCCCGTATCAAAGAAGCCCATGCAGGACAGGACGATGCCTGCCGCGGCGGAGACGATGACGCAGACACCGTAAACTGGTCCCACGCCGTACACAGGCAGATGCGTTTTTTTCTCTTTCACTTCATTCACCATCCCATCATTACAGCTTCAGCGCCCCTTTTGGGCAGCTGTCGACACATTCCAGGCACAAGATGCACTCTGTTCCGTTTTTCCGCTTTCGGCTGTTGTCCGTCATATCCACGTTCATCGGGCAGACCTTTTTGCATCTGCCGCAGGAGACGCACGCTTCAGCATCTACCGTCACCCGCGTCAGGGCGTAGTAGCTCATCGGCTTCAAAAAGACCGTGATCGGGCAGATATACTTGCAGAAGGCCCGGTTGTCCTTAAAGGCAAAGGCCAGGGCGATACCCACGATGTAGTACAGGGCGTTCCCCAGCAGGAACAGCCAGAACATGATCTGCTCCAAATGTCCCACCTGGGCCAGAAACAGGCCGGCCACCAGCGCCAGCGACCCGGCAAAGACGATGTACCGGACGAAGCCCAGATTTCTCCTCGGCCCCTGCGGCCGCTGAAAGGGCAGAAGGTCCAGAACCATGGCCGTCCAGCAGGCGTAGCCGCACCAGCCTCGGCCGAAGAGCAGCGGGCCGAAGATCTTCGCCACGGCGTAGTGTATGGTCGCCGCCTCGAATACTCCCATAAAGAGATAGTACCAGAAGCCCTCGATCTGCATGTTCTCGCTGCTGAGCAGTCCCAGATACACCAGCATGTACATTCCTACCAGGAACTGCACCACCCGTCTGGCGTATTTGACCTTCTTCGTATACAGAAAGAGTCCCAGCGCGAGAGCCCCGCCAATATAGCTGAAATTGAACAGATAAAACGGGTTGTCCTTGGTCAGCCACAGGGTAATCGCGACGGCTTCAAAGATGGCGAAGATGATGATCGACGCCGAATATTTTTTCAGAGATTTCATGGGTATCACGTCTTTCTGAAGTGTCTCGCACTTCTCTGCAATAGGTCGGAGCGGGCCTCTCTCGCGACGGCGCGCATCATAAAAAGGCTCCGCGTTGATATATTAAATATACCATACCGGAACCTTTTTATCTATAGAAAGATTTCCTGTCAGCTTTCCTTCTGTTTATTATAAATCATTATAAATCATTTAAAAATTCTCTGATATTGTTCATGACCTTCTGGCTCAGCAGCTCAAAGGCCTGCTTTGTCGTGCCGGAGGAAGCCCTGGTGCAGATCACGTTGTCCTGCTGGATCAGCTGTCCCGACGGATCGCCCAAAGCGCCTTCCGTATCGCAGCAAAACAGGTTTTCGCCGCACTGAAGCCACTTTCCCAGAGCGTCCATATCCGACGCCGGCCCGATGGACGTATTCATGAGGATCTTCCCCGTTCCCAGCCGCGCGAACTGCTCCTCCTTCAAGAGGATCACATTCTTGTTGAGACAGGTGATGACCACCTGGCTTTTCTCGAGCAGTTCATCTAAAGGCAGATACGCCATGCCCTTTGCCTCCTGCTCTGGTTTTCTGGTGCGGCTGTAATAGGAGATGTTCGCCCCCATGTTCAGAAGGGCCTCCGCTACCATGGCGCCGGATGTACCCAGGCCCACGATGCCGACGTCCAGACGGGTCAGCTCCAAGGGCTGCTTCTTCCACATCGGAAAATCGTATCCGTGAAGAATCCGGATCAGCTGATACAGCACGTATTCCACTACGCCTCTGTCGCCGTAATCCCGGACGCCTTTGACCTGGATACCCCGCTGTCTGGCGTAGGCGATGTCCACATTGGCGCTCTTCTCAGAGTACAGGCTGCAGCACATCCCGATGTAACGGACGTTCTCACAGGGCGCAAGGGCCTCCTTGCCGACCTGTGACGTATAGCTGACCAAAACAGCGTCGGCGTCTCCGATCCTCCTGGCGATCTCCGCGTCGTCTCCGGGGATATCGTCATACAGCACGACCTGTTTCGCATACTGCTTCAATTCTTCTTTTGCCGCCGGGGTCAGATTTACCGGCTCAATGACTGCTAACTTCTCAAACATTTGGGGCTCCTTCCTGTTTTCACAGTTCTCACACTTTGCGCTTTTACATTTTCGCTTATTTTTCGCTTTCAGTATATCACAGCCCCTATGTCCGTAAAAGCGACAATTCCTCATCCCCGCGGTTCCCTTTTCGCATCGGGAGAACCTGTGCGGAGCCGATGCAAGGCCCGTGCAAAGCCTATGTAACGCCGGTTCGGGGACGGTGCGGGACCTTTGCGGAAGGACTTTCCCCGCGCCGCCGCCTTTGATCAGTGAGGCCACACCAGGCTGACAGCGCACAGCGCCAGAGAGGCGGCCATGACGATGTCCACGGCTTTGCGGTGGTTGACGAAAAGCTTCTGCATGGACGCGCCCGCGAAAAGCCAGACCAGATTCGCGACGGGTCCCGTAAAGGGCAGGAACACGCCGACAGCCAGCAGCGCCCAGAAGGAATCTGTGTAAGGCAGAACAAAGGACGCCATGGCGGTCAGGCAGTAGACCATGATCTTCACGTTGGTCAGCTGGACCAGCACCCCTGTGCGAAAACACGGCTCGTCGGCTCTGTCCTCCGCCTCTCCGATGGACGACCGCAGCATGTGCCAGGCCATCCACAGAATGTAGGCCGCGCCGATCCACGCAAGAACGCCGACGTACTGGTTCATCGCGGTTCCCAGCAGATAGGTAATCAAAACAGACACCATGGATACGATAAAGAACCCGGTGAAAAGGCCTCTCCACTGGCGCAGGGCCGGCTTCCTGCCATAGCGCAGCGCCGCCGCCAGAGAACAAAGGTTGGCAGGCCCCGGCGTGATAGAAGTCACATAGCAATAGATAAGAAATGTTGGAATCATCGTACTCGGCATAAAACGCCACCTTTCTTTCCTCATTATGCTGCTTTTATCACAGCACGGCTGACGCGAAGTCATGATATTTTTAAGCATCATATAAAAAATCAATCTCTCTATAGGCAAAACAGAGCAGCTGAAAACATCTGCCCCAGCTGGTCAATCCCCATCGACAATCTCCATCAAAGCGCGATCAAAGCTTGATGTACTTGATAGATAGTATTTTAGCCTATTTCTGATAAAACTTCAAGGCTCACGCGGGCCATACAGACTCTGCTGAACTTTAAAAGCCAGCCGACATGCAGGATGTGGCTGGCCTTGCTGAAACAGTAATTATCCCTCGATCGCAATATATTTCTTTTCCTCGACCTTCGGCAGCTGCTCTTTCTTCGGAACCTGCAGAGTCAAGGTTCCGTCCGCGAACTTGGCTTTGATATCCTCCTGGGTCACGTTTTCGCCGACGTAGAAGCTCCGGCTGAAGCTGCCGCTATAGCGCTCCCTGCGGATATATCTGCCCTGGTCGTCTTTCTCATCTCTGCTCTGGTTGCTGGTGGCGCTGATAGTCAGACAGCCGTCTTTCAGCTCCGCCTTCAGATCCTCCTTCTTCACGCCGGGCAGATCCATGGAAAGCTCATAACCGTCCTGGTTCTCTCTGATATCGGTCTTCATCAGCTCGCTGTTGTGATTATATCCGCGGTAACGCGGCTCAAAAAAGTCATCAAATAAATCTCTCGCAAAAACACTTGGCATTAACATAATCATCGCTCCTTTACATAATATATTTGTAAACTCCGGGATGTTTAGGATACGGTGGTGTTTTTCTATTGCACGTCCTGCTCCCTTTCCTTTTGTTAACTATACTATATCACATTTGTTAGCACTCGTCAATGGTGAGTGCTAACAAAAATTGTGAAGATTTTGTGATGACGCTGCTGATACCGACAGCCGGCCCAAATGCTGGACCGGCTGTCATGGTTTCACGGTTTATCGCTATTTTACTTCTATCAACTCATATTCTCTGGTGCCGATGCCCAGCTTTTCGCCGTGGGTCAGCCCCGCCTCCCAATCGGTGTCGGGATGCATGAGCTTGAACACGTCGTGACCGTCCCCGCGGCTGTGGTCATGGCCGCAGCTGTGGTCGTGACAGACGCCTTTGTCCGCTTCGCTGCCGGAGATGACCGGCTGTCTGTTGGCGGCGTCCACGCATGCCTGGTCGATAGCTACAGGATCAAAGGACGCAAACATGCCCACATCTGGAATGACGGGAACATCGTTGCCGCCCTCGCAGTCACAGTCAGGAGACACGTCTACCAGCAGGCTGATGTGGAAAGCCGGTTTTCCGGCCAGGGCCGCTTTGGTGTACTCGGCGATCTTTTTGTTCATGACCGGTTTCGCCTCGTCCCACTTTGTGGCGATAGCTCCCTTTGGACAGTAGGCGATGCAGTAGCCGCAGCCGACACATTGGTCCTCGTCGATGACGGCCTTCTTATCGATGACGTGAACGCCGTCGTTGGCGCAGTTCTTTACGCACATGCCGCAGCCGATGCACCGCTTTTTTACGATCAAAGGCGTACCGCTGCTGTGCATCTCCATCTTGCCTTTTTTAGAGCCCGCGCCCATGCCGATATTTTTGATCGTGCCGCCGAATCCCGCGCTGACGTGGCCCTTAAAATGGGTCAGGGAGATCAGAATGTCCGCTTCTGCGATGGCCGCGCCGATCTTTGCCGCTTTGACGTATTCGCCGCCCTCGACAGGGATCTCCCGCTCGTCTGTGCCGCGAAGGCCGTCGGCGATGATGGTATGAACCCCTGTGGCCAGCGGATTGTAGCCGTTCATGTACGCCGCGTCCAAATGGTTCAGGGCGTTGTTCCGGTAACCCACACACAGGGTGTTGCAGTCGGTCAGGAAAGGCTTGCCGCCCCGGGCTTTGATGTGGTCGCAGAGCACCTTCGCGTATTGCTGCCGCAGGAACGCCATGTTCCCGTACTCTCCGAAGTGGAGCTTGACCGCCACAAACTTGTCGGTGAAGTCGATCTGATCGATGCCGGCGGCGGTGATCAGACGCTCAAATTTGTCCAGCAGGCTGTCGCCGGTCTTCACATGCATGTCAGTAAAATAAACCTTTGCGCTCATTGTTTCCTCCTTATATATAACAGTGATTTTAAGCTTCTCCAATATATTCGTCGTAGGTGCAGAGCCTGTCGGTCAGCGCGCCTTCCGGCGAGAATTCCATGATCCGGTTGGCGATGGTCTGAATGAACTCGTGGTCGTGGGACGCGAACAGCACGTTGCCCTTGAAGTTCATCAACCCCTCGTTGACCGCGGTGATGGATTCCAGATCCAGGTGGTTGGTCGGCTGATCCAGCACCAGCACATTGGAACCGTACAGCATCATGCGGGACAGCATACAGCGGACTTTTTCGCCGCCGGACAGGACCTGCACTTCCTTGTACACGTCGTCCCCGGAGAAGAGCATCCTGCCCAGGAAGCTTCGCATGAAGGTCTCCGTGGTCTCTGTCGTGTACTGGCTGAGCCAGTCTACCAGATTCAGGGTACAGCCGTTGAAGTAGGCCGAATTGTCCATAGGGAAATAAGATGTAGTAATGGTCACGCCCCACTTATAGGACCCTTCGTCCGGTTCCATTTCTCCCATGATGATCTTGAACAAAGTGGTGTTGGCGATCTCGTTTTCTCCTACAAAAGCGATCTTGTCTCCTTTGTTGACCCGGAAGGACACGTTGTCCAGAACCTTTACGCCGTCGACGGTCTTTGACAGCCCTTCCACCACCAGGATATCCTTGCCCGGCTCCCGGTCCATGGTAAACCCTACGAAAGGATAGCGGCGGGATGACGCCGGCATCTCTTCCACGGTCAGCTTATCCAGCAGCTTCCGCCGGGACGTGGCCTGCTTTGACTTGGATTTGTTGGCAGAAAACCGCTGGATGAAGGCCTGCAGCTCTTTGATCTTCTCCGCGTTCTTCTTGTTTTGATCCCGGATCATCTTCTGGATCAGCTGGCTGGACTCGTACCAGAACTCGTAGTTGCCTACGTACATTTTGATTTTGCCGTAGTCCACGTCCACGATGTTGGTGCAGACCGTGTTGAGGAAGTGACGGTCGTGGGACACCACGATGACGGTTCCCTCGTACTCCATCAAAAAATCCTCCAGCCAGTCGATGGCTTTTACGTCCAGATGATTGGTAGGCTCATCAAGCAGGATAATGCCCGGATTTCCGAAGAGCGCCTGGGCCAGCAGGACTTTGACCTTCTCCTTACCGGTCAGGGCGCTCATCTGGCAGTACAGGATATCGCCGGGCAGGCCCAGCCCCTGGATCAGACGGCTCACGTCGGATTCCGCCTCCCAGCCGTCCATCTCCGCGAACTCCGCTTCCAGCTCCGCGGCCCGGATGCCGTCCTCGTCGCTGAAATCTTCCTTCATATATATAGCGTCTTTCTCCTGCATGACCTCATAAAGCCTCGGATTGCCCTGGATCACCGTATCCAGCACGGTAAATTCATCGTAAGCGAAGTGGTCCTGCTTCAGCACGGACATGCGGATGCCCGGCTTGATGGACACGCTGCCGGTGGTCGGTTCCAGATCTCCGGACAAGATCCGCAGGAATGTGGATTTCCCCGCCCCGTTGGCGCCGATGATGCCGTAGCAGTTGCCCGGCGTGAATTTCAGGTCTACATCCTTGAAAAGCGTCTGCCCGCTGAAGTTCAGGCTCACGTTAGTTACATTGATCATAGTGTAATTCCCCTTTATCTGTTTTTCTCTCTTTTATATTATATTTTTTGTTGCTCACGTAAACTTTATCTTACCATGGGGAGGCCAGCCGCGTCAATGGTTTGCAGGTGGTTCCATGAACTCGCGCACGAAAAAAAGAACAAAAGGGGGGGAGAAAGAGGACGGCTGCTGTAATTTGGAAGCAGTGAAAGCATATATCAAAAGAACCCTCATACAGAAAAGGGCCAATTCTCCAAAGGAGACTTAGCCCATATCTCATTCCATCTATCGTCATAAAGCGCGCTGCGAGGGCTGTTTCAATCCTGCTTTGGAATAAACCTGCCCAAGGTTCCGTTGACCATTTGCTGACCGCGTACTGCAACCTGCCCGCTGACCAGGACATAGTCGATGCCATTCGGCGGCAGTGTCGGCTGCTCATAGGTCGCGCGGTCTATAATCGTATTCGGATCAAAGATTACCATATCTGCGTCAAATCCTTCCCGAATCTCGCCTTTTGTACGCAGGTTCAGCCGATCTGCCGGCAGCACTGTCATTTTCCGCAAAGCGTCCATCAGGCTCAGAACATTCTTTTCCCGCACCATACGTCCCAGAACTCTCGGAAACGTACCTGCCCCCCGGGGATGTCCAGTTCCGCCAACAAATCCGCAGTCGCTCCCTACCATCATATACGGTGCCTGATAAGCCATCTCCACCTCCGGCTCGTTCATAACGAAGGCTGCCACATACAGCTCCGGATTCTCTCTGCGCAGCTTTTCAAACAATGCTTTATCACAGCGCTGGCCCCTGTATGGTCCTGCTGTTACCAGCAGGTCGCTGTAATTCCATTTTTCAAAGCTAGTCTCATCGAAGACCGCCGTGCCGATGCCTGTACAGAATGCCGTGTACGGATAGCAGTCGCTGGTAATATCCACGCCCTGATCCCGAGCTTCATCTATGCGCGCCAGCGCTGACTTCATATATCCCACAGCACTGCAGCTTCCGATATGGGACATTTGGATGCCGTAACCGCTTCTCTGCTGGATCTCTACCAGTTCATCGATGGATTTGACGCAGTCCGCCCCATCGGAACGAAAATGGACAGAGGTCAGATACCCCTCCTTCTCGAAAGCGCCCAGGAGGTCTACCGTCTCATCGGTGGTGACACCCGGCGCATACTCAAATCCACAGGACAGTCCAACAGGTCCGTAGACCTCCAGCGCCGCCAGATCCTTTTTCATTTGATCCAGCTGAGACGCCGTAGACGGCTTATATCTGTCATCAGCACCAGCCAGATGCCGTAGATAATTCTGCCCTACAAACATCATGTAATTGGTTGGGCTTCCGTGAGTACTTACTCTGGCACAGAAATCAGCAAAGCTGTTGTAATTATCGCCGCAATTCCCTGCGATTTTGGTGGTCACGCCCATCCTAACTTCACAGGATGCGGTGAAAAAATCGCTTTCCTCACCTTTGATGTGATCCTCGTGGGCATGTATATCGATAAACCCCGGAGAAACTATCTTTCCGCCTGCATCAATGGTCTCTTTCGTATCCTCACAGACCGTTCCGATCTTTTCAATGACTCCCTGATCCACTAAAATATCTGCAGTCTCCCATGTATCCGCCTCAAAATCAGGGATTCTGGCATTGAGTATTTTCAAGTCTTTCATGTTTTCTCCTCAATCAATCATATTAAAAATCCAGCTGTCCGGCAAAATGGCAGGCTGCAAAATGACCTTCGCCTACCCTCTTCATCTCCGGCGCCTGCTCTCTGCAAAGATCCTTGCAGAACTTGCATCTGCTGGCAAACCTGCATCCCGTCGTTTCCTCTGTCAGGCTCGGCATATCGCCGCTGAGCAAATACTTCTTCCTGCTCCGTTCTCTCGGATGCAGAGGCGGAACAGACGAGAGCAGTCCAAAAGTATACGGATGCACACAGTGATCATACACATCGCCTGTCTGCCCCATCTCCATAATCTGGCCACCGTACATGACACAGATCCGGTCACTCATATATCTGACCACCGACAGATTATGGGTGATGAACAAGTACGTCATATTCAGCTCTTCCTGTAATTTCAGCAGTTCATTGAGCGTCTGCGCCTGCACGGATACGTCCAGCGCGCTGGTTGGCTCGTCCAGTACCAGCAGTTTCGGTTTCAGCATAATTGCTCTCGCGATGCTGACTCGCTGCTGCTGTCCGCCAGACAGCTCATGGGGAAAGCGGTCCAGAAGCTCCAGACCGATGTTAATCTTCTCGGCAGTCTCGTAGATCAGCTGCTTTGCCTCCTCCTTGGTGTACCCGTTGACCTGCAGCGGCCTTTCCAGCGAACGATATACAGAGGCCCTCGGATTCAGTGAAGACGCCGGATCCTGAAACACAGCGCCTACGCTTTGCCGCAGTGCCTTCTTGTTCTTCTTGTCCCAGACATCCAGCCCGTCCAGATAAATCGTGCTTTCCGTCGGCTCCAAGAGGCCGAGGATCATCTTCGCCAAGGTCGTCTTGCCACTGCCGCTTTCGCCTACCAGACCCAGTGTCTCGCCGCGATAAATATTCAGGCTTACATCATCTACTGCCCGCACAAAACTGTGCTTCTTATCTTTCCGCAGAGGAAAGTATTTTTTCAGATGCTCAATCTGTACCAGCATCTGGGCTCTGTCCTCACTGCGCATCTTTCTCGCCTCCTTCTTCTAACAGACATGCGCACAGATGTCCAGGCGCTGTCTCAGTCAGCACCGGCTTTTGCTTTCTGCATGCTGGCTGACAATACGGACAGCGTTCCGCAAAGCTGCAGCCCTCCCGCTGTTCTGCCAGATTCGGCACAGTGCCTTTGATCGTCTGCAGCCGCCCCTCTTCTTTCGTAATCGTCGGCAAAGCCTTCATCAAAAGCCTGGTATACGGATGCTTTGGATGGTCAAAGATTTCAAAGACCTCGCCTACTTCAATCAGGTTTCCCGCGTACATGACACCTACCCTATCCGCGATATCTGCTACAATCCCGAAGTCATGGGTGATCATCAGGATGGCCGAATCAAATTTCTGACGCAGTTCGTTCATCAGCTCGATGATACCCGCCTGTATCGTTACATCCAACGCGGTCGTAGGCTCATCGGCAATGAGCAGCTTTGGATTTCTGCACAGCATCATGCCGATCATTACACGCTGCCGCATACCGCCGCTGATCTCGTGGGGGTAGGATTTCATCCGGGATTCTACATCAGAAATTTTTACATCCCGCAGCATATCAAAGGCAATCTTATACGCCTTCTCTTTGTCCATCTTCTCGACCAGCAAGCCCTCCATCATCTGCGAGCCTATGGTATACACCGGATTCAGGGAGTCCAGCGGATTTTGAAAGATCATGCCGATCTCTCTGCCCCGCACCTTGGTCATTTCCTGGCGTGACAGCTGGAGCAGGTCTCTTCCGTCAAAGTTGACGGAACCGCAGCTGATCCTGCCTGGTGACCGAATCAGTTGCATGATTCCCATGGCTGTAGTGGATTTGCCGCAGCCGGACTCTCCTACCAACGCAAAGACTTCTCCTTTTTTTATGTCAAAACTCACGTGATCCACGGCTTTCACCGTACCGCCCTGGGTTTCAAACTGAACACACAGGTCTTTCACATCTAACAGTTTTTCTTTCATGTACTGCCTCCTTATACCTTCAGCCGAGGATCCAGCAGCTCTTTGACACCTTCGCCTACCAGATTGAAGCCCAGAACGGTCCAAACGATGGCAATGCCCGGCGCCATGGATATCCACGGTGCTTTTTTGATGTACTGGATACCTTCAGACAGGATCATACCCCAGTCCGGCAAAGGCTGCTGCGCGCCCAAACCCAAGAATCCCATGGACGTCGTGGACAGAATCGCAGACGGCAGCGCCAGTGTTGCCAAAATGATAATTGTCGATACCAAATTTGGCAAGATATAGCGCAGAATAATGGACAGGTCTTTTTCTCCGCAGATCTTTGCCGCCTCGATGTAGGACAGCCCTTTCAAAGACTGCACCTTTGCTCTGACGATCTTAGTAAACTGCGCCCAGCTGACTACTGCCACAGCGATAGCTACATTCTGCGCACTGGAGCCCATCATCAGCACGATGGCCATAGCCAGAATAATTGGAGGTATGGACCATGTCGTATCGGTGACAAACAGTACGATTTTGTCGATCGTCTTTCCGTAATATCCTGCAATAATGCCGAGGGTAACGCCGATCAATGTCTCGATGATAACCGCTACGACACCTACGCTGAGAGCAATCCGGGAGCCGTAAACCACTCTGCTGAAAATGCAGCGGCCATACTGGTCTGTTCCCAACGGATACTCTCTGCACGGTTTTGCGAGAGGCATGGTCATATTCTGTTCTGTATAAGAATGCGGCGCCAGAACCGGAGCCAGGATTACCACCAGGATCACTGTCAGAAAAAGCACCGATCCAATAATGAACATCTTATTATGCAGCATTAGCTTCAGTTTTTCTTTTCTCATATGCCGCCTCCTATTCCAAACGAATCCGCGGGTCTAAAATGCCCGAGATCAGGTCTCCGATGATATTGCAGACGACCGTCAAGATCGTAATAACGAATATGATGCCCTGAACGATGACAAAGTCCTGCTTTGCAATACCTTTCCACAGAAGCTGGCCCATACCCGGCCACGCAAAGACATTTTCTACTACCACCGCACCGCCGATGAGCCACGGTAACGATAGAAAAAACATTACCGTAACAGGGATTAAGGCGTTTCTCAGCACGTGTTTGAGCAGGATCTTTTTATCCTCGATGCCCTTGGCGTAGGCCGTTGTCACGTACTTCTCATCCATGACGTCCAGTACTTCTGATCTGGTCAGTCGGAAAATCTGTGCCAGCGCTGGCAGCGACAGGGTCAAAGCCGGCAAAATCAGTGACGTAAATCCGCTGTAGCCAGACAGAGGCAGAACCTCCAAATGGATGCTGAATACCAGCATCAATAATACGCCAAGCCAAAACGGCGGCATAGACCACAGCACGACTGTCGTTACCGTCAGCGCCTTATCAGTAAACCGGTTCTTCCGCACGGCTGCAAGAAGTCCCAGCGGAATCGCCAGAAGGTACTCGATTACCAAGGCAGCACCAGTCAGCATCAGCGTATATGGCAGACGTTGCATGATAAGGTCTGAAACATCCTGTTTCAGAGAAATGGATGTTCCAAAATTTCCCTGCAGTATATTACCCAGCCAATAGAAATACTGTACCACCGGCGGCTTATCCAGACCCCAATCCGCTTTGATCTCAGCCACCTTTTCTGCAGAAACCCTGGTATCAACCATAAGGTCCACAGGATCGCCGGGCATAGCCTGCATGATGACGAAGATCAATACTGTTACAAACAGAACGACCAAAACGCCAATCAGCAGACGCTTAATAATATAGCGCATGATATCATTCAAAATGGTTCCTCCAATCAGTAGGAAGAAGAGCTCTCTCTTCTCCCTCTTTACTCATTCTATTTAAGCAAATACTTCTGCTATAATTTTTTCATATAGTTGATTCTTCGGCAATCCTTCATAGTTCGTCAGCATGATGACCGAAAGCCTGTCATCGACATAGCGGGAGCATCGTGAGATGAATCCCATAGTACCGCCAGTATGCCAGATCTCCCGGTGCCCAGGCGTCTCTCCATTCAGAAAAAAGCCAAGACCGTATCCCGTACCGCTGCCATCCGCCAGATGGTTTTCCCTGAAGACTTCTCCCATCACATCTCTCGGTAAGATGATCTCTTCCGTGCTTTCATAGAGATAGCGGTGCCAGGTCAGCATATCGTCTACATTGGACTGTATATTTCCATCCGCGTAGCCTACCAGCTTCATATCGTACTCCTGCCGCGCAAAGCTGCCATCTGCCTGCAGCGTATAGCCCTCGATCAGAGAGTCCGGCCTTTGATCCATGGTATCCGGCGCGAAGGAGCGGCACATACCCACCGGCCTCAGGATCTTGTCTTCCAGAAACTTCCCAAACGACATGCCAGAAAGCTGTTCCACGATGGATCCCAGCATAACGTAGGCAGAGTTACAATAGCTGTACTGACTGCCTGGCGAAAAATCCAGTGTGTCAAATGTTTTGATGATCTCAAGCATTTCCGCGGTATTGGCATGTTTCGCCTGCTCCCACTTCTGCCACACATCATCGTCAAAGTACTCTTTGATCCCTGATTGGTGATCCATCAGCTGACGCACTGTTATGTTTTTGCAATATGCGGGAAAATCCGGGAAAAAACGCTCTACGTTCTCATCCAGCGAAAGAAGGCCCTGCTCCCGCAGCATCAAAACTGCCAAACAGGTAAACTGTTTCGTATTGGATGCGATGACGAAATTATCTTCTGGCGTAATCGGACGACCTGACGCAAGATCGGCCATACCATACGCCTTTCGCAGAAGTATGTCATCTCCCTCTGCGATCAAAAGCGCCATGCCCGGGGTACCCTCATGCATCACTGGCGAAATCACAGCATCAAGCCTTTGTTCAAGTCCTTCTCTGCGAACCATATACTACTCCTTTACAGTATCGTTGAACAAGCTTCTTCCGTCATTAGTAATAGCGAACCCCTTGACATTGCTTCTCGCAGCAATGCAATTCACGTCTGAAAACAGAGGGACTGCAGGCAGCTGCGCAAACATGGCATCATGGAACTCTTCGTACATTTTCACGCGCTCTTCTGTATCAGTAATATACCGGGCCTTTTCCAGTTTTTCTGTTACCGCTTCATCGTGCCATGGATAACCGGAAGCTTCAGTAAATACATAGTAAAGAATATCTGCATCGTTCCATTCATAAGTTCTGGACGCTGCCTGATAATCATTCTCCCTCATCAGCTGTTTGATGTATGCGCCTTCATACTCTCTGATCTGCATATCAATTCCGATTTGTTTCATCTGTTCCTGCAATACTGGCGCAGAGGACTTCGCAGTTGCTCTGTCTGAGGCTGAGCAGAATTCAAAGGTCAGCTTCTCGCCATCCTTTTCCACAAAGCCGTCGCCGTCTTTATCCTCATAGCCTGCTTCCTTCAGCAGCACCTTTGCTTTTTCTGGATCATACTTGTATTCCTCTGCAAGGGCAGCTTCCTTTTCTTCACTATATCCTGCCTGCGCCTTGGACAGGAATCCGTACCTCGGTGTCACGATGTTATTCATCGTACTTGCCAAAGCTTCTTTGTCGATTCCCAGCGCGATAGCCTGCCGCACTTTCATATCATTCAGCGGAGCGGTCTCCGTATTCATCATCATGTAGGATACGCCAGCCTGCTCATATTCGTAAGTTGTAATATCATCGTTTGCGGCCAGATCTTCACGATTTGCCGCCGGAATGTTATATGCGATATCGACGTTGCCTGATTCCAGCTCGCTGACTCTGGTAAATTCGTCTGGAATGAAGCGAATAATAACCTCGTCAAATTTTGCAATGCCTTTGTTCTCTACATTTGGATTGGCCGTCTCGAAATACGGATTCTTCTCCAGGATGATCTGAGACCCGGCCTGCCAGTCTTTTACCATAAACATGCCGTTGGAAATCGCGCATCTGTTAAACTCATCGTTGCCCATCTCTTCAGCCTTGTCCACATTGACAACGCCGCCATAATCGCTGGTTATGCTGGCCCACATATACGCTGCCGGCTCTGATAAGTGATAGATCAGGGTCGTATCATCTACGATTTCAATGTCTTCAATTGCGTCTACGTCGCCAGCATACTCACTGACTTCTTTCATTCTCATGACAGATTTCTTTACACTTTCCGCCGTCAAAGGATCCCCGTTGGAGAACTTGGCGTCTTCAAAGAGATGGAACGTAATATCTAATCCATCATCAGATACTTCATAGCTCTCCGCCGAACACGGCTGGATCTCACTCATATCACTGCTGAATGTTACTAACGGACTGTAGAGCAGTTGATGTACTACGTTGTCCCATCCAATCTGCTGAATATCCGTGCCTTCAATTTCATCTTGAATAGCAATGACCAAGGTTTTACTTCCTTCGGTTTCTTCGTCTGTGCTGTCGCCGCCGCAACCAGCCAGCAAAGAGGTTAGTGCCAGCATCATGACTAGCAGCAATGCGATAAATTTCTTTTCTTTCTTCACCATTTTCTTTCTCCTTTAGTATTTTGTATATATCCACGGCCATAAATCAAAAAATTGTTTTTGGCCGAAGACTTCAAATGCGATAACCCATAGCCACCACTGCCAATGGATGCAATTCCTCATCTGAACCTAGGACTTTACGCATCTCCTCTTCACAGAGTAATACGTGGAAATCAATTTGATAACAAAGTCCTTTCAATTCAGCGATCTGACACATCATATAGGCACACATGCCAGCTTCTGCCGCTTTCATGGCAAACTCGCCCACACCCGTCTGTAAAGAGCCTGATCGCGTATAGAATACCAGCATCAGCGGCGCAATACCGCCTTCAGCAGCTCCTGACAGCGCCAACAGCGATGTAATCCTGCTTCTGGTCCCATACACGGGAATTTCCATTACTTCTACTTCTTTTGGGAGCCGCTGACGTGCAAATTCTGTCAAGGCATGGACCAGCTTCTTCGGAATCTTTCTCCGATTGTATATCAGGTTCTTCGGCTCGGCCAAAAGGAACCCCAGTATTTCCTCATCCCTGTCAGCAGATCTCTCATCGTCACTATCCAACTCCAACTGCCGGAGCCTGTTTCTGATTTGGAGGTCCTCCGCAGACAGCTTCTGCACCTGTGCAGACCGACCTAAATACTGACTGCGAAATTCCATCGGCGTACACTTCAGATACATGACAAAGTGCTTGTAAAAATATCTGGGGGCCGAAAACCCGCAGAGCTCTGAGATCATCGTCACTGTCTTGTGCGTGGTAATTAAATACCGTACGGCTTGAATCACCCGGTAATACTCCAGAGTATCCTTGAAATTCATATTCAGTCTTTCGTTAAACTCCCTCGAAAGATACTGCTGGCTGACATATTCACGCTCCGCCAATGTCTTTAAGTTGATCTTCTCATTGCAATGATTATATATATAAGTATAAATACGTAAAAAACGGTCCGCCCTCGGATCGCTCCCTCTCTTCGCATTGAGCATATTCAAAAGATCGTGGCAATGATCTACAATAAAATTAACGATCTCGCAAACCTGTTCTTCTATAACCGTTGCTTCTCTTTGTACCAAATAATCCTGATACAGAGCCCTCAACTTATCCTTTAATATAGCCTGTGCTTTTAAGTCTGTTTTTGAGTCATAGAACAACGTAGTATTACAGTTAAACAGAGCATCGTCAATAAAATCGCAATAAGCCACTGCTTTTTCTCTTTGGATCTCAAAAAACAGGACTAGATTGTCATCACTGCACTGCTCTACGCAAAACGGTTCATCGATATTAATGATCTCAATCTCCCCTGCCGACATAGTATGCACGCCCGCTACCCATCTGCAGTCGATGGTACCAGACAGTACGTAGATCAGCCTTAAATTACCGCTTAAATGAAAGGGCATATAATCGATCTTTTCTGCATAGATTTCCAGCAGGTTTTCATACTTTTTCATGTTTTTTCTCCTTTTATTTATTTTATTTTCTGAAAACAGCAATAGCAATACACAAAATTAAACTGTTGCAGTACTTTTTTAATCATTTTCGGTTTTACTGTATATAGCTAAATAGTTCCTCTACAGTATTCGCGGTTTGAGCGTGGTTCTATGAGAGTTAAAAGTCAAGTCCATTTTTGTGTGGAAAATTCCGCAGTTGAGCAAATTCACCGGATGCGGGAGTTTTTCTGTGCAGAGGAAAGCGAATTCCTCAATCAGTCCGAATTTCAATCTGCGTGAATTTGCGGGGCCCCCGGAGAGTTTGCGAGCGAAAATGATCAGACCTTCGTGGAGACGGCCGGAAATTTCCAGCGGGAATATTGAGGATAATCGGAAATTTCCCGATGGATTTTTCACGTGCAGTCCTGACGCACCTTCAATATCCATCTACGCTTACCCTCAATCTCCATCCACAAAACGCAGAAATTATGTTATACTGAAATCAATGATTCTATGCTGTCTATAGAAAAACGAAAGGAGCGGCCATGATATCAACAACTTTAGAAACGCAGGATCTCATCATCCGCAGAACTGCCTTTGACGATCTGGACCAGTTCTTCCTCTGGGAGCAGCGTCCAGAGGTCACGGAATTTTTCAGTATCCGAGACGGGCAGACCAGAGAAGAGGTCTATCATAAATTTTTCACAGACGAAGACGATCCCGCGGCGGAGCAGTTTACGATTCTGCTGAAATGCCGCGGCGGAGACGCTGGCGACGGCGGCGCGAAGAACAGTACCGGCGACGGCGAAACAACCGGAAATACAGGCGGCAGCGACGCTGGCGGCAGTACTGGCTATAGCGAGGCAAACAGCGGCGCGCTTCCTGATCATTACGCTGCAGCCAGCAGCCTGTCCAGCCGCCCCGGCCCCGCCATCATCGGCCGCATCGTTCTGGCGGACATCATTCCCGGCTGGAAGGCCGAGCTTTGGCGCATCTACATCGGCGATGCCTCTCTCCGCGGCAGGGGTTACGGACGTCAGGCCATGGAGGCCATGATGAAATACTGCTTTGAAGACCTGAACCTGCAGCGGCTGTATCTGGACCACTATACCGGCAATCCGGCCGGTTTTCTCTATGAAAATCTGGGCTTTCAGCGAGAGGGCGTCCTCCGAAAAAACTGCCGGAAGAACGGCGTCCTCTATGATGTCCATCTCATGTCCATGCTGAGAGAGGAATACTTCTCCAAATGACAACATAAAACCGCCCCAGGAGGGAGCGCGGCAACAGCCCTTTGCTCCCGGCCCGGGACGGTTTTCTTTTGTTTTTTCTTTTGCGTTTTTTACTGTTCCTGTTCTGCTGTCAGTCTACTTCTTGCATTTGCCAGTGATATCCTCGATATCGATCTGCCAGATGGCCGTTCTGCCGAGGCTTCTTTTGATGGCGTCGTCGAAGCCGTCCATTCCCGCGGCGGCATGCCGCTGACAGATCAGCCGCAGGGCGTGGATCTTCGTCTCATCGTCGGTGACCTCGCTGGCTCGGCCCCGGATCACCGCGGACTCAAACTTCGTCGTAAATTCCTCCGGCACCCGCCGGGTGTCGCCTACACATGTCATGCAGACCCGCGGATTTTCCCGCATCATATCGACCTTTGTCCCCACCTTGGCACAGTGGAAGTAGATCTTTTCCCCGTCCCTCGCGATGGTGACCGGGACGCAGTACGGCTCCCCCTCCTTTGCCGCCATAGCCAGGGTGGCATATTCACATTTATCCGTTACGGCCAGGGCAAACTCCCTGTCCATCTCACGATCCTTTCTGCGCATACGCAAAACCTCCTCTTTTTTACCTTGATTATATGTCAGAGCGTGCCAAGGGTCAATGGGGAAATTTCCCTTCATCAAAGGGTTTCCGCCACAGGACTTTCCACGCGTCCCGGGGCTGCGGCTGGTGACAGGGTTATTTCACCTGGACAGTAAATTCGCCGCTGACCGCCGATTCTTCGCACCACAGCGTTTCCTGCGTCATCAGCTCCTCATCATACGCGCGGAAGGTGTAGCTCTCCACATCATAGTCCAGCTCATAGGTCGACGCGTCTTGATTATCCCGGCTTCCACTAAATCCGTCATAGAAACCGTAAAGAAAAGATACCGGATCGCCGTTCTGATCGCTGCCGTGAAGGGCAAGCTGCCACAGCTCTTCCGTCGGTACGTTTTCAGGATTCTCTATGGTGATCCATTGATCGATCGGCGTGATGACCAGCTGCTTCAGTACAATCTTTTTTCCGCGGAAGGCGATGGTCCTGTCCAGATCCACCCGCTTCGTCGCCGCTTTAAAAGCTTCGTTTTCCAGTGTGAAGGAAAAGGCGAACTGCTCTCCTCCCGCGGCCACCTTCAGATCTATGGTCGGATTCAGCGGCATCTCAAAGCTCTCAAAGGATGTGCTCCAGAAGTGCAGGCTCTTATCCCGCTCCTCATCTGGCAGATCCGTTCCGAAGGGACCCGTACCTGTGCTCTTTAACTCGCTTTGCCAGTTGGTCCCGTTGATGAAGTATTCCATAAATTCCACTTCCGTTTCGTCCAGGTTTTTTCCGTCCTTGGTCGCGCGGAAGGAGATGCGGAGCTCGTGGTCACTGCCAATGGCCTCACACAGCGTCACGTTCACGCCGTTTCTGCTCTTGGTCTGGTCAATGACCGTGGCGTAGTTATCCTGCTGGCTCATACCCAGATACTGGCCGATGCCCATAAATGCCTGTTTTACAGCGGCCCACGTCTTATCGCCCAGCGGCGTTGCGGCAAGGCACACGATGAGGCACGCCGCGATCCACGCGCCAGCGCGTCTGCCTTTCACGCCGCCGCCTTTGACGCGTCGGTCAGCCCCGGCGGACACCCTTTGATCAAAAGGTTCCATGAGACGCCGTTTCTCGTCCGGACTCACCGGTATCTCTGCGATATCGGAAAACACGTTAAAATTAATCTGTTCGTAGTTTTTATTCATTATATTCACTCCCGTCTTTTGCATAAAACCTGCGGATCTTTTTCTTCCCCCTGGAGATCCGCGTATAAATCAGACCTCTGTCCATGCCGGTCTCCGCGCTGATCTGACTGATCGGCTGCTCTAAGCTGTAGCGGCGCAGAAACAGTTCCCGGTCCGATGGACTCAGACAGCGGAGCAGTTTTTCCAGCTCATCGGCGGCGGGGTCCTGCTCGTCGTTTGCGGCAGCTCCGTCGGCAATCGAGTTCCACTGTTCATCTGCCAGCGTCACTCTTCCCCGGTCGGCCCGCCGTTCTCTGCGCAGAAGGTCGATCGCCTTGTATTTGGCGATCGCGCAGAGCCAGTTCTTCAGCTGGCTTCGCTTTTCCTCGAACCGCTCTGGCTGATGCCAAAGGGCCATCAGGACGTCGTTGAAGCACTCTTCCCAGCGGTCGCCGTATTCGCCGAGACTGCGCAGCAAAACGGCTTTGATCAGCGGGCCGTATCGGTCGATGACGAACTCTATGGCCGCCGGCTCCTGGCGCTTCAGCGCTTCCATTAAATTATCGTCGGTTACTTTCAAGCTTTGCTCCTTTCATCGTAATAAAACATAGAATTGATGCATCACTTATTACTTCGTATGATACCCGTCAAATCTGACAGTGTAAAGGGAACATTTCGACAGGTTTGTTCTGGTCAACCTTTTTTGTAATAATGTGTTCAGTTTTTACAGTACCTTT
>CALLDR010000153.1 GCA_937997955.1 uncultured Emergencia sp.
GAATTCAACGAGAAAGCCTTCGCTTACACAGCGGTTGATGGCGGCATCGACTGAGTTTTCGCGGCTCATGCCCTGCGCTCGATTTTCTTTGATGTAATAGATTAGGCGGCTGTAGCCCTCCAGGGTCTTGCTGCGCCTGATGATCTCGTTGTCTTCATTATACCGCACGTCGATGACTTTTACCACAACTTCCATCGAATTTTCAGGAAGATCTTCGTCCTCGCTGTGCCTTAGAAAGCCATCCGACAGCCGCAGGATACGGTCGTCCCAAGGTGAATCGCCGGTGTAGAGGACATAGAACTCGGGGATAGGGAACCTCTGCTGGGCACTGGTGTAGATGGCGGTATCGGGAACCATCTTTTCCAGGGTTCTGGCCGCATAGCCCAGCATCCTCAGCGGCATGTTTTTACACTTCGTGGACTGCTGTTCCGCCATAACCACATAGTGAGTGTCGATGACAAAGCTGAGATCGTTTTTCCTGTCGTGGAAGAACACTTCTTCCAAAGTAGTCATGTCCACCGGCGTGTCGGGGCCGTAGTCAGTGTTTTCCAGGGCGTTGTACAGCTCGATGGCCTTCTCGGGCGAGGAAAACAGGGAGCGGAACAGGGAATCCTGATACTGAGGATTCGCTTTGCGCTGCAGCTGTTTCTTTGTTTGTTTTTTGTGTTTGGATCTGATTTTCTTGTGTGCCATGTAGACCTCCTTCAAAAAATGAAAAAAACGACGCTGTCAAAGTGTCGTTCTCAAGTAAAGTGATATGAAATTAAAAAAGGCGAGACCACCAAAGCGCGTTTCCCACGCAAAGCCTATCTCGCCTTCTAGCATAGTATTATAGCATGAAATCCCGCATTTGTGCCACTTTTTTTGAAAAATTAATACAAGAAGATGATATCAGTTATGAGGTATACCAAAGCACGAAAAAGGATTTTGATCCTCAGTGATCCAACCGCTGGCAGAAGTGAAAGCGGGATACTATGTGGGGCCAATGGAAAACTCTTTACAGATGGATGGAAACCAGGTATGATGGACTTGGAAAGCTGAGTGCATTGATATTGCAGAATGATTTAAATGCGGGCTATTGAGAGTTTACGCTATGGCGTCACTTTAAAATATGTCGTTAGGAAAGGAATCAAAAGGAATGGAATATGAAGTTGTATATGAGATATCGAAGCATCCGTTCCCTTATGGAACCGTTATTTCAGGATTGATGTCATTAGGAAGTTTACTGCTCTGCTTATCGTATATTTCCGAATGCAGAGAAAGAAAGGATTATGATTTTCTTGACATCGTTAAAATTGCAGGAACGTTAGGCTTATGTATTTTGATGGCTAGAATTTGTATATTTGAATTTTCAACCGGCGGCAGCGATGAGGCTGGATATGCGAAGGAATATTACGCAGGCAGGTATTCTGTGATTGAGTGCGTGGTTGAAGAGTACGGGTTTTCCAACACGGGGATTGTTTGTTTTGATGCGGAAGGCAAACATTTTTCCATGAATTATTTTCTTAAAAATCCCATTCCTCTGAATAGGGAGATTAGGGTATCTTATGTACCAGATGGAAATGGGGAATACTGTATTGTCAAGGTTGAAATGAGAAAGGAATAGATTGTGAAAGGATGATGGCTCTATGATTTTTAAAGATAGCATAAGTTTTATTCTGGACAACCCCAGAAAACACGATGAAGAAGCATATGCAGAGAGCAGGGAGTTTTGTCATAGCTTTGGGCTGAAATGTGATTATGTGGGATGGTCTAAGCTGGTACTTGACGATGCAGGCCTCGAGATCCTGCGTCAGATGAACGAAAGAGCAAAAGAGCTGGGCGGTGAGATTCGCTGTATGTTTTGGCGTGAATTGGAGGAGGATTACTCTTTTGAATGGTACGAATTGCAGCCTATGGATTCTCTGGAATGGGGCGATGACAAATGGCATGAAGAGGCTGATCCTAAAAAAGACACTGATCTGATCCCATACATTCGTGCTTACAAAGTGCTTCCCTCAGAGCACCTCATCGGGCTGACCAATTCTCGGCTTGCCGTCAGACAATCCTTTGTTAAAGCCTATGAAGAGCATCAGCTCACGGGACTGCGTTTCGCTTGGGTCAGGGATATTGGACGGTATGAGGCGGAACCATTTTATCAGATGATCTTCGATCAAAGGGTGCTGCGTATGACTTCTGATTATGGCTTGCCGGATCATACGAAACGAGCTTTGATGGGCGAAGCAGGTAAGCTGGTAGGTGAGATACAGCAGGTATTTCTTCCAACGATGGTTGATCCCGCAGGCATGCCGGACTCTGATTTTGCCTATGGATGTCTTCGAGAACGGAGTTATGGCTCTTGGTTCATCAAAAGGTCTGCGGCAGAGCTGCTGATGGAGAAAGGGGTTTTAAGCAGACACGAGCTGAGACCAGCGCCATATTTTGATGAGGAACGCGACAGAATGGTGATCAAAGAAACGGCCGCAGCTGTGCCGTTCAGTCAGGAGAACATCGAGATTGCAGAGAAAGAATATCAGAGGTTTGCAAAGAAAATTCGACCTAAATATATTGTGAACGAGAAAAAAGCGCTGACACAGCTTCGCAGAGCAAAACGCCGGGAGCCGGAGGACTTTTACAAACCTTTGAAAAAAGCCGCTGCCGAGGAACTGGAGCAAACGGCTCTCGCGTTGCTGATACCTTATTATCGGATTTCTGATGGCGGATATTTTTCGGATATTGCCTTTGCGCCGGCTGATGAGGTGCGTCAGCTGACCGATGAATTTTTCAGTGAATGGGAGCTGGAAGAGCGTTTGCAGGAGGATTTCGCTGCGTATCGTTCGTGTCTGGTTATCGCAGCCTGCGACAATGGGGACTCGATTCTGCTTCACGAGAATGGCAAGGTGACCCGCTTTGATCACGAAGATCCTTATTTGAGCAAGCATTGGGACACGCTGGCGCAGTTTTTCTATGAAAATCTTGACAACTGATCCGCCCTGTGCCGGGAAAAGCGGTGCCAGCCTACTGTTCCTCACGCCGGAAACTCTGGCGTATAGATACAGCCGCGGCGGACACCCTTTGATGGAGGAGGAGACGGAACGTTATGGTACGACGAAAAGACAATTTCAAAACGAAACCTGCGAAAGCCCGGTTTCGCGCTGCAAAAATCGTGGATTTTGTTGTGATAGCTGGCGCAGCGGCATGTTTTCTCGTTGACCTGTTTTTTCTGCTGGCCGAAGGACCGGAGCCGTGGAGTGTGGCTTCGGCTTTTCTCGCGGCGGGTATGGTCGTCTTTGCTGTGTTGCTCCATGTGATGACTCGGGATCAGATTTGCTGGATTGAGATCCGCGGGGCAACGGCAGAGCTGATAACTCTGCGGGGCGGGGAGACCCAGATTGCCATGGCTGAGATCGTGAAGGTCGTGTACGGAATGACGCATTACAGCATTCACGTTCTGCGGAACGGTGAATTTCACGTCTTTCGATGTCACCTGCAGGTCAGGGTCAGCAAAAATGGGTCGCGGCATCGCGGAATCTGGATAGAGGATTTTCCGCAGGCAAGGTTTGAGGACGGATGACGGAAGGAGAAGAGGGGAAAACATGTACCGCAAATCAGAAAGGAAAATAGCGCGATTGGAGCTGCTGGACGAATTGGATCAGGAGCAGATTACAGCCTTGCAGAGGCTGGCCTTTTCGCGAAATTTGGAAATTCGAGCAAGGGCGGCAGTGCTGCTGGCGCTGTGGTGCGATGAAAGAACCGAGGAAATCCTCTATCACCTGACCTTTGATCGGGATGAGGTGGTCAGACTGGAAGCCATCGATTCGCTGTCCGCAGGCAGATCCATGATGTCCCTGCAGCGTTTGGAACAGCTGTGCCGCCATGATGACGGCTATGTTAGATTTTTTGCGCTGCAGTCTCACTATGATGTGTATAGAAAGATATGCGGGGAATCGGAGGAGAGCAAGGAATCCTACCTGAGGTACTTGCGTGGTCTGGGGCCAGAGGAAGACGGAACTCTGCCCGCGCTGGCAGTTAAAAAGCTGCAGTACCTGTGCGGCAGTCGCGAAGGGCTGACAGAGATCATCAAAGCTCTGCCAGAGGCTTTGAAAACCGGAAACTATAGTCTCGTTTCTCCGGCACTGAATATACTGGTGGAAATCGTTGAGCCGTTTTCATCGTCTGCCCAGGAAGTAAAAGAGGCCATTCTGCCGCTTTCGGACAGGCTTGATCAAAACCAATACGCGCAGGCTGCTGCGATGATAGGAAGCCTGCCGCAGGGCGCGGCCCCTGCTTAAGCTGCCAACCTCTTGACAACTGATTCGCCCTGTGCCAGAATAAAAGCATCTGACATCAAGGAGGAATTTATGATACACTATTTGCTTCTGGCTGCGGCCATCGGTCTGGAACTTGTTGCCACGACCCTGCTGAAGTATTCGGATGGATTTACGAAGCTGGCGCCAACCGCCGCCTCCTGTCTCCTGTATATCGCCTGCTATCTCTGCCTGGCCAAGGCGGTGACCAGGATCAACTTGGGCGTGGCTTACGCTCTCTGGTGCGGCGTAGGGATTGTTGTCACTGCCTTGGTTTCCATGTATGTTTTCAAGGAAGGGCTTTCGCCGGCTGGCGTGGTGGGTATCCTGCTTATCGTCGCAGGCTGTATTGTGCTGAACCTGTGGGGAACCAGCCGCTGACCGGCAGGTTGGCGGCCGTCCAGAGGCAGGGCGGCGGCAGGTGACCCGACCATCCGATTATTCGCTCTATCCGTTCTATCTGTTTTTTCGGCTATCAGCTCTTTCGATCATCAGATCAAAGGCGTTCCTGATTTTTTGATCAAAATGCTCCAAAAAACGGAACTCCTTTTAAATTTTTCGCCTGCATCAAAGGAACTGCGGCGCGGCCATATCATAAATCACGTTTTTTTCGATGTTGCAGATTGATTTTTCCTGTTCCATGCGGTTAAATTTCGGTTTTTACTGCAATTTAAAAGCCATTATATCAGAATCAAAGGTATATGCCACACCCTTTTTCACGGAGGAGTTCCGCATTTCGCCTGGTTTAGGGCAAAAAATCAGGAAGGCCCAGGAAGGCCCATTTTGTTTTCGTGTTCAGATCCCGTGTCCGGCCCGGACGAAAGCCTTCAATCCATATTGGATATGGTAAAATAGATGAAAAATATGGAAAGGAGGAATGAAAAGGTCAAAAGGCCTTTTTTTGTTGAGGGTTTACCCGCGTGGGATTTGCTGCGTTTTTTACAATAAGGCAACTTAGCTCTTTCTCGCGGACCTGCTGTATTCTTATCCTGCGGTTACATGGCATTTGCGTAGCGTTTCCTTTGCCCGCCTTTGCTGTTTCACTGCCCCTTTCCTGACGCTCCCTTGTCGCCACCGGATTTCCCTCGACATTTCCCTTGACTTCTTCTTGAATCCGGGCACTGTAAAAAGGGATTGACAAATTTTGCTGGGGGGGGGTTATACTGTATATGCAGTTTCAGATGGACCGCGGCTGAAAGAAGTAAAACAGGCGGATTCGTTTTTTGATATTCCCTATTGACAACTTTCCTTGTCAATGCTATACTACCTACATACAGAAATGACAAGAAAACTTGTCAAAATGAAAACGAAACTTGTCACCTATTGGGATTTTGTGCCGGATTCGGAGATGACCGCTGCTTGGCAGGCCGTTGCTCTGCTGGCTGTCCAGCGGACATTTAGAGGGCATGCAGCGGATCAGCGGGTATCCAGAAGCTTTTCGACCAACCGGAAACAGTTTTTCGGGTTTCCCGACGGTGGAAAAGTCCGGCCCTCCACAGGATGCCGGTTAGGCGGCAAGGGTGACGAGAAGGAAGGAGTATAGGCGATGCCGCTATACAACAGGCTGAAAGAGCATCGTGCGAGGATCGGCGTCAACCAATCCCAGCTGGGCGCCATGGTAGGCGCTTCACGGCAGACCATCAGCCAGATCGAACGAGGCGATTATTCGCCGTCTGTCTCCCTGGCTCTGCGGATCGCGAAGGTCTGCGGCGTTACAGTAGAAGATATATTTATCTATGAGGATGAGGAGGAATGAAGCGATGCGTCACGATAAGGTTCAAACGGACAATGAGAATTACGCTGAGAAGAGGAATAAGAACTGCGAAACCGATCATGAAATCGGCCGTGGGGCGGCAAGCAGCCCGAGTGTCGAACTGAGCGGCGATCCCAACGCCGACCTGGGCGGCAAACTGAACTGCGATCCAAATGCCGACCCGAACCGCGACCCAGGCTCCGACTCCGCTCCGGCAGGCGCCGCGAGTGCAAAAAATGACGAGATCAAAAGGGAAAACCGCAAGGCGCTGAAAACGTATATCCCAACTCTGATCCTCTGCGCGGCGGTCGGCGGCGTCTTCGGCTTCTTTGCCTATGCCAGCGGTCTGCAGCAGGCTGCTGGCCAGATCACGTCCTGGGCCAAAGCCGCCTCGTTCACGCTGTCGCCTTACTGCGTCATAGGCGTAGTGCTGATTTCTCTGATCCTGTCCCTGCATCAGTACTATCAGGCCAAAAAGCTTTACGCCGACTTCGACGAAAACCAGGATCTCGGCGACGAAGAAGAGGACCCGTTTACCCGCGCCGACCACAAGCTTTCCTTTTCTGTCAGCGTCAGCGGTATAGGGACGGTTACAGCCATGATGTTCTTCGCCGTCGTCTTCTGCGATATGGACAGGCATTTGGAAGCCCACCGCCTGCTGATCTTGATCACCGTCTTCTTCTTTGTCGGCGGCCTGTTTCTGACCGTGCGGATGCAGCAGCTGCAGGTCGATTTCATGAAACACATGTCGCCGTCCATGAAGGGCAGCGTCTACGACAGGAAGTTCCACGAAAAATGGGAAGAAAGCTGCGATGAGGCAGAAAAGCTGGTGATCTACAGAGCGTCATACCGGGCCTTTCGCGTCGCCAATACCGTCTGCAGCGCCGGATGGGCCGTTTTGACCGTAGGCACGATGATCTTTCACTACGGATGTCTGCCCAGTGTCGTCATCGCCGCGCTGTGGCTGCTGATGAATGTCACCTACTACCGGGAGGCCATGCGGCTGGAACACAGCAATATCAACCGATAATCAAGGAGTATGAGGAGGAAAAAATGAGTTTAATCGTATCACACCTGCATAAGAAATACGGCGAAAAGACCGTCGTCGACGATCTGAGCTTTGCCATGGAGAAGCCGGGCGTCTACGCTCTGCTGGGGACCAACGGAGCCGGCAAGACCACCACTATCCGCATGATGCTGGGCATGCTGGCCCGCGACGGCGGAGAAGTCCTGTGGAACGGAAAGCCGCTGTCCACCGAAACCGTCAACGTCGGCTATCTGGCCGAAGAGCGGGGACTGTACCCAAAGTACAGCCTCATGGACCAGCTGACCTATTTCGCGTCCCTGCGCGGCGTCCCTGCCTCCGAGGCAAAAGAACGCATCCGCGGCTGGGCAAAAAAGCTGGACGCCGAAGAGTATCTCTATGCCGACGCTGCGGCGGCCATGGCCCGTCAAGATGCAGCAAAGGGTGTCCGTCAGGGGAAATCCAAACGTCGGAAGGCTGCGGCGTTTAAGCCGAAGCTGGCAGACCAGCTGTCAAAGGGCAACCAGCAGAAGATCCAGTTTATGATCGCGCTGATCTCCGATCCAGAGCTGATCATCTTAGATGAGCCGCTGTCCGGCCTGGATCCGGTCAATACAGATTTGTTCAAAGGGATCATACGGGAAGAGATCGAAAAGGGCAAATATCTGATCATGTCCAGCCACCAGATGGCTACCGTAGAGGAATTCTGCACCGATATCACCATTTTAGACCGGTCCAGATCCGTGCTCCAGGGCAACCTGAACGAGATCAAAAAGAGCTACGGAAGAGTCAACCTGCATCTGAAAACAGAGGGCAGCGCCCGTCCGTATATCGAAGCGGCGGGAGCGAGAATCCTGACAAAAAAGGAGAACGAGTATCAGATCAAGGTAGAAGGAGAGGCTCAGGCCAACAGCCTTCTGGCCGCTTTGATACAGGCCGGCGTGCCGGTGGTGACCTTTGATCTGCGGGAGCCGTCCCTCCACGAGATCTTCGTCGAAAAAGTAGGTGATCATCATGCGTAAAGACACGATGCATGTGTATCAGTTTACCCTGAAGCAGATGGTAAAAAACAAGTCCAACCGGGTCGTGTTCTTCATCTTGATCGCCGTCGCCGCCCTGGCAATCCCTGTAACCGGCGTCTTCTTCGGCGGAGGCAGCGGCGCGGCTTCCGCAGCGGTCACGATCAGTACTGTGGAAGAATATTTGACGGCGGATCAGGTCAGCTTTGATACGCGGTACGGCGTCCAGTACGTCTATTCTATCATAGCGCTGATCATCTGCGTGTTTTCCGTCACCTACATCGTCCGGTCCATCGTAGAGGAGAAGGCTTCCAAGCTGGTGGAGACCCTGATGGTCAGCATCAGGCCGCTGGCTTTGGTCTTCGGCAAGGTCCTTGCCGTCATGACCTTCATGTTCGCCCAGCTGCTGCTGGTGGTTCTGGCGGCCGTGGCCTCCTATTTTGTCAGCGGCAGGTTTATGGATGTGGCCTTTGTGGGAGATATACTGGAAGATAAAGGAATATCCATGGACGTGCTGAGGCTGGGTCCAGATGTGATCTGTGTGGTTCTGGTTTCCCTGGCGCTGGCCTACCTGTTCTTTTCCCTGATTGCGGGACTTTCCGGCGCGGGGTGCAGCAGTATGGACGAGATAGAAAGCGCCAATCTGGCTGCCATGGGCGCCATTTTGTTCGGCTACATCGCCGCCCTGGTCGCCTTGGGCGGGTCCGGCGGCGCGCTGACCGTTGTGTGCGCTGTCTGCCCGTTTTTGTCCGCTTTTACAGCGCCGGCCTATTATATCTTCGGCGATATCGGATGGGGACTGCTTTTGACGAGCTGGGCCGTGGAAGCCCTGTGTATCGCGGGACTTCTGATCCTGACGGCCAGAGTTTATGACCAGCTGATTCTGTACAAGGGCAGCAGGCTGAAGATGACGAAGATCCTTGCCATGGCAGGGGGAAGGGAAGGAGGAAAGAAACAATGAAGTATGAATTAAAAGGTTTTTCCAAGATTTTCGCCTTTACCTTCCGGCAGCAGACCCGGCGAAAGGGGTTCCTGATCGCTTTGATTCTGGTCGCCCTGCTGTGCCTGCTGGGACCGGCGCTCATCATGACCGGAACGGCCTATTTCGGCCAGAACAGCGATGACGCCGGCGCGGCGCAAAGGGTCGATCTCGGGGAAGAGGCCGGTCAGGGTCAGGATCAGGCCCTCGGAGCTGACGCCCTGGCTTTTGTTGACGAGATCAGAGAGATCCTTGTCGTCAATGAAACCGACGACAGCGCGTACAGCGCCGAGGCGCTGAGCAGCTTTGATTTTGAGCAGATCACCGGCGTGTCTCTGGCCGGCGTCACATTTACTGATTTGGGCGAGGACTTTGATGGAGCCCGCAGGCAGGCGGCGGATACTGACGATACGCTGATCCTGTTCACGTCCCAGGAGGGGAGCCTCTATCAGATGCGGCTTTTGATCCCTGAGGGAAGCGGGATTTCCCAGGAAAAGGCCCAGGCGCTGGAACCGGTTTTGACGACCTACGGCAGTATGGCCGCCGACAGCTATAACGCGGTTCACGGTCTGGAGGAAGACGGCGGCATGTTCGACATCGGCGTTCACGAAGGCGATGCCGACGATCCCCTGGCAGGGGCGAAAAGCGTTCTCGGCTTTGTCCTGCCTTATCTCAACATCATGGTGCTGTATTTCTTTGTGCTGATCTACGGACAGAGCCTGGCCCAGAGCGTGATCATGGAAAAGACCTCCAAGCTGATGGAGTCCTTCCTCGTATCGGTGCGGCCGACAGCCATGATCATGGGAAAGCTGACCGCCGTTTGTCTCTGCGGCGTGCTGCAGCTGGGCCTGTGGATTCTGTGCCTGATCGGAGGCTTTTATCTGGGCTGCGTTGGCGTCAGAGCCGTGGACCCGGATTCAGATATGCTGGTCGTCCTCCTGATGGAGTCCTTCGGGGCGATGACACGGGGCATGTTCTCCGTCGGCGGCATCGTCATGACCCTGCTGATGATTTTGGCGGGCATGCTGCTGTACTGCTCTCTGGCGGGCATCGGCGGAGCCATATCCGGAAAGCCGGAGGACCTGTCCTCAGCCAACGTGATGTTTACTTTGATTCTGGTCGCCAGCTTTTTCGCCTGCCTGGCCGCGGGCGGGCTCAACGGCCTGTCTGATGGCGCGGGCTGGATGGACTGGATTCCGTTTACCGCGGTTTTGGTGACACCGTCCAGAGTGCTCCTTGGCAGCGTATCCCTGCTCAAAGGCTTCGGCTGCCTGCTGGTGATTCTGGCTGTGGCTTTGGCCCTCACCGTAGCGGCCGGCCGGCTGTATAAGCTGATGGCCCTGTACCGGGGAGATGTGCCTGGCCCGAAAAAGCTGCTGCAGCTGCTGCGGGGCTAGGGTTCAGAATTTCGATCAAAGCGTGATCCAAATGCAGTCAAAGCGTGATCAAAGCGCGATCAAAGCCGCGCGCAGTCAAAGCGTGATTAAAACACAGCTAAAACGCGGCAGCCAAAGCCGCAGGGAAAGCGCAATTTAAAACGGCCTGAGAATGAAGGTTTTGTGTACCTCATTCTCAAGCCGTTTTTCAATTCCTATATTACAGCTGCCTGCGTTATTCGCATACGTGTTCCAGACCCTGGGCCATAATGGTAGCCACGTGGTCGTCAGCCAGTGAATAGTAGATGGTTTTTCCGTCTCTGCGGAATTTGACCAGGGACATCTGTTTCAGGATGCGCAGCTGATGAGAAATGGCGCTTTGGCTCATATCCAGCTTGTCGGCGATCTCCTGCACGCACAGTTCCTCGATGGAAAGGGCATACAGGATCCGAATCCGGGTCGGGTCGCCGAAGACCTTGAACAGTTCAGCAAGGCTGTAGAGCGTTTCGTTATCGGCACTGTAGTCAATCTTATCAAAAGGCATCATTCATCCTCCGTAATCTTTCTATCTCTATTTTAGCCGAAAACCCCCGGTTGGTCAAATTATTTCTTGTACAGGATCCGGATGGAGTTGAGCACGCACAGCATGGCGACGCCGGTGTCCGCGAATACGGCCAGCCACATGTTGGCGTGGCCTGCCAGTCCCAGTACCATGACGATGGCTTTGATCACCAGCGCGAAGACTACGTTCTGCACGGCGATGCTGCCGGTCTGTTTCGCGATGTTGACCGCGTCTGGAATGGATTCCACGCTGGAAGTCATGAATACCGCGTCGGCCGCCTCGATGGCCGCGTCAGCGCCGCTTCCCATGGCAGCGCCTACGTCGGCGCCCGCCAGAACCGGAGCGTCATTGATGCCGTCACCGATGAACATGACGGTGCCGTATTTCTCACGAACCTTTGTCAGCAGGGACAGCTTATCCTGGGGCAGCAGCTTGCCGTGGACTTCGTCGATGCCTGTCTCCGCCGCGACTGCTTCTGCGCTGGCTTGGGAGTCTCCTGTCAGCATGACGGTGTGCAGGTGCAGCGCTTTCAGACGGCTGATCGCCGACTTGGCGTCTTCTTTGATCGTATCGGAGATGGTCAGCATGCCGGCGTAAACACCGTCGATGGCGACGAATACTTCCGCGCCGAAGGCAGCCTGGTCGGCGTTATCCATGTTGACGCCGTATTTGTCCATCAGCTTCCGATTACCGCAGAGCACCTGACCGCGAGATGTGGCGGCGACGATGCCGTGACCGGCGATTTCGCTCAGATTCTCCGGAACCTCCAGGGTGAGACCCTTTGTTCTCGCGGCGGCCGTAATGCTTGCCGCGATCGGATGGGTGGAGTGCTGTTCGCAGCCCGCGCAGATGGCCAGAAGCTCATCTTCTGCGATCTGGCCGGACGGAACCACCTTCTGCAGCTGGAAGTTGCCTTCGGTAATTGTTCCTGTTTTGTCCATGATGACAGCTTTGACGTCTTTCAGAGCCTCCATGGAAAGGCCGCCCTTAAAGAGAATACCTTTCTTGGAGCCCGCGCCGATGCCGGAGAAGAAGGCCAGAGGCACGCTGAGCACCAGAGCGCACGGGCAGCTCATGACCAGAAAGGTCAAAGCGGTGTAAATCCAGTAATTCCAGTTGCCGCCGACCAGGGACGGTACGATGGCGATGAGGAGAGCCGCCAGCACCACGCAAGGGGTGTATACGTGGGAGAACCGGGTGATGAACCGGTCGATCTTCGGCTTGCTGGCAGCCGCGTTTTCCACGGAGTCCAGAATTCTGGTAACCATGGATTCTGACAGAGGCTTGGTAACCCGCATGGTCAGCTGGCCGGAGGTGTTGACGCAGCCGGACGTGATCTCATCGCCCGCAGAAACGGCAACAGGCACAGGCTCTCCGGTGATCGGGGAGGTGTCCAGACGGCTTTCGCCTTCCGTAATGACGCCGTCCAGAGGGATTCTGTCGCCAGGACGGATCAGCAGAATGTCCCCCGGCTTTGCGTTTTCAGCAGGGATCACCGCTGTATCGCCGCCGGATTTTATCAAAGTGACGACCTCAGGGCGCATATCCACAGCGTCCATGATCTGGCCGCGGCTCCGCTCTACAGCTTTGTCCTCGAAGTATTCGCCGATCCGGTAGAACAGCATGACGCCTACGGCTTCAGGATATTCCGCGATGGCGAAGGCGCCCAGAGTTGCGATACTCATGAGGAAGTTTTCATCAAAGATCTGGCCGTGGGAAATGTTTTTCGCCGCGTTGAGCAGCACCTTCGCGCCCAGAAGGATATATGCGATGACCAGGATCACGATGGACGCCGTCGCGTAGACCTCCATGTGATGCATTGTCAGGCCTGCGACAAAGAGAACCGCGCCGATGATCAGGCCGATCAGCTCCCTCTTTTCTTTTTTTGCCTCATCTTTTTCTGATGCCGCATTCTTTTCTTCAGGCGCGTCTTTCGGCGTTACAGTTACCTCGGATTCGATGGAGGTGCAGATCTTGCGGACCTCGTCGAGATACTGATCCGGTTCCTTGGCCGTAATGCGCAGCTGCTTGGTGGCGAAGGTGATGGTAGCTTCCGCCACGCCGTCCAGATTGCCGATGGCGTCTTCCATTTTGGAAGCGCAGTGGGCGCAGCCCAGGTTTTCCAGAATATATGTTTTGGTCGTGAATCCTGACGGAACGGACTTTGTCCTTGGAACGACTTTGACCTCTGATTCGATCGATGTGCAGATCTTCTGGATCTGAGGCAGCAGCGCGTCAGGATCGTCGGCGGTAATGCGCAGCTGTTTGGTTGCGTAGGTAATAGTGGCCGCTTCTACGCCGGGCAGCCTGCCGATCTGTTCCTCCATCTTGGAAGCGCAGTGGGCGCAGCCCAGGTTCTCAAGGATATAGATGGTCTTTCCAGCGGCGGTGTCGTTGTGGTCGTGGTGGTGATGTTCATGTTCATGGTCGTGATTGTGATGGTCGTGGCCGCAGCCGCAACCGCAGTCGTCGTGATCGTGGTTATGGTCGTGATGATCGTGGTCATGGTGGTCATGACCGCAGCCACAGTCGCAGTCATCGTCGTGATCGTGATGATGATGGTCATGATCATGTTCGTCATGGTCGTGATCGTGTTCGTGCTCATGATCGTGATGGTCGTGACCGCAGCCACAATCGCAGTCATCGTCGTGATCGTGGTGATGATGGTCATGATCATGTTCGTGTTCGTCGTGCTCATGGTCATGATCGTGATCGTCATGGCCGCAGTCGCAACCGCAGTCATCGTCGTGGTCGTGGTGATGATGGTCATGCTCGTGTTCGTGCTCATGTTCATGGTCGTGATGATCGTGGCCGCAGCCGCAACCGCAGTCGTCGTCGTGATCGTGGTGATGATGGTCATGTTCATGTTCGTGATCGTGCTCATGGTTGTGATGGTCATGACCGCAGCCGCAATCGCAGTCATCGTGCTGGTGCAAGAAAGGTTCTGCTTGCATGTTCGACAGTATGTCTTTCATTTCGTGCCTCCTGCTGTATCTAAAACAAATTTACGTATGAATAACTGTTCATATGATGATTTAAACATATATTGAGACGTTTGTCAATAGGAGAAAGGCATTTTTTGCGCAGAAATACAATGTTTTTTCATCAGCGAAAGATTTGTACATAAAAAAGGGCCTGGCAGGGGATTTTGATCATGGGTTCGTTTTAGGCTTTTGCTGTTTTAAGGTATAATGGTGAAAATATTTTAACAATTAGGAGGAATTAAAATGGAAAAGATCATACGTGGGGATCTGTTGATATCTTTTGAACGGTGGCTGTGCAGTGAGGAAAAGAGCCGTGGCACCGTGGAAAAATACTGCCGGGACGTCAGGCGGTTTCAGCGATGGATAGAGGGTGGAGCGGTCAGCCGCGAAGCGGGGGCCTGCTGGAAGGAACAGCTTTTAAAAGAGGGCTACAGTCCAGTTACCGTCAATTCCATGGCCGCGGCCTTGAATACCTTTTTTCGATTTATGGGATGGGAGGACTGCAGGATCCGGTTTTTGAAGGTGCAGAGGAAGAACTACCGCAGCCAGCACAGACATTTGGACAAATCTGATTACGAACAGCTTGTAAGGCAGGCAAAAAAGTTGGGCCGTGGGAGGCTGGCTCTGCTCATGGAAGCCATGAGCGCAACCGGCGTGCGGGTTTCAGAGGTCCGCTATCTGACCGTGGAAGCGGCAAAATCCGGACAGGCGGAGATCCATCTGAAGGGGAAGATACGGACCATATTGATACCTGAACGGATTCAAAAAAGGCTGTTGTCCTATGCACAAAAGGAGGGCATACAGAGCGGGCCTGTTTTTCTGACGGGGAAGGGGAAACCGTTGTCCAGAGGACAGATCTGGGCGGAGATGAAGCGTCTGGCGAAGGCCTCCGGCGTGGAGCCCAGCAAAGTGTTTCCTCATAACCTGCGACATCTCTTCGCCCAGACCTTTTATTGTGTGAGCAAAGATCTGGCTGGCCTGGCCGATGTGCTTGGCCACAGCAGTGTGAATACTACCCGCCTTTACCTGATGACTACAGAAAAACAGCAGAGGAAGAACCTGAACAGGCTTTTCCAGCTGCTGCTTTGAACGGTGTTTTAAAGATCCTTTTACTTGGGACGAAATCCGCATTTTGTCCTGCGACAAAGACGAAAAGGGCAGATGTCCCTTACATGAGTAAATAAATTATACCTCATCAGGATAGAAAAAACAAGAAAATAAAAGAAGTATGTCAGAAAAAAGATACATAGAAATAGAAAATGACAGCGGAAAAAGACCACTGTCATCTTTGGCGCGGTCTGAAAACGCGAAACTTACACAGAAAGCAGGGAACACAGCAAATGCATGCTGGCACGGACCGGCGTTTTCTTTGCTCTTGCGGCATGCCTGCAGTATTTTGGCAGCTTCCATATGACAAAATGCGGATTTTGTTTACATGGGGGCTCAGACATGGCGGCGGTGTCCATAGCACAGCCGGGCGCGTACAGAGGAAGCGCAAAGATTTTCTGCGCTGGCTGAGATCGCGTGGATGGCTGATGGGGGCTGACATCCAGATGTCTGAGAAAACCGCGGAAGAAGACCAAAACTGTGCCGCTGACAAAAGGAGAATCACAGAAATGAAAGGCATGCCCTGGTATTCTTTTGCGGAAAGAAAAACTCGCCGGTTGGAAAGAGCCCAATCGGCAAAATTAAAAGAAAGGAGAAAATGAATGAAGAAATTTTTAGTATCACTGCTGTGTTTCATGATGGTACTGACCTTCATGCCGACCATGGCCTTTGCCGATGGGGAGAGTGTCAATGCAATCGGTGAAGAAGGCGGTACGCTTTCCAGCGGTACATACGAACTGACCTCGGATGTTACGCTGACCACAGACCTGACGATCCCGGCCGACGCCGAAGTAAACATCGATCTGAAGGGTCACACGTTGACTGGCTCTGGCACTAACAGCGTTATTACGGTTTATGGTACTTTGACTGTCAAGGACAGCGGTACAACCGGAAAAATTACTGGCGGTCAGGGGCCGAGCGAGGACAGCAGTGAGCGCAAGTGCGGCGGCGGCGGTATCTATGTGGCACTAGGAGCCGAACTTACATTTGAGAACGGTACTATTACCGGAAACAAAGCTTCTCATGGTGGTGGTATCCGTGTGGATGGAACCCTCTACATGACTGGCGGTAAAGTCACCGAAAATGAGGCTACATTATTTGGCGGAGGCATTTATAGTGATGGCACCACGGTCAACGATGAAATCACCGGAGGTATTATCAATATCAGCGGTGGTGTTGTCAGCGAGAACAAAGCTGTCCATGGTGGCGGCATTCGTGGCGGTGGAGCATCTTTTTTGCTGTCGGGTGATGCTGTGATTAGAGACAACACCGCTAGCGGCAGTGGTGGCGGCGTATATTCATTCCGTAGTTTTAACTTAAGCGGCGGAACCATCAGCGAAAATAAGGCCGAAAAAACAGGCGGCGGTGTCTTTGTCCAAGGATCTACGGGCAGCTTTACTATGGAGGGCGGCACAATCAGCGAGAATACCGCCACTTCCAATGGCGGCGGCGTTTATACCGCCGGTAAATTTACTATGAGCAGCGGTACAATCAGCAAGAATGAAGCGGCCACTGGCGGTGGTATTGACTGTGTCGGTGGAACCATGAGCATGAGCGGCGGCAGTATTGCGGAAAATACAGCGACTGCTAATGGAGGCGGCGTCCGCGCTAGTGGCACTTCTTTCACCATGACCGGAGGAGAGATCAGCAAGAATAAAGCGGCCAACGGCGGCGGTGTTGACTGTACTGCTGGAACCATGAGCATGAGCGGCGGCAGTATTGCGGAAAATACTGCAACTACTAACGGCGGCGGCGTCCGTGCTGGCGGTACTTCCTTTACAATGACCAGCGGTGAAATTAGTAAAAATACGGCTACTGGCGGTCAGGGCGGCGGCATTTGGGCCAGCAAACCCGCGACTATAAGCGCAGGCAAAATTATTGGAAACAGTGCGAGTACCTTTGGCGGAGGCATTTTTATCAGCGGTAATGCGCCCGTTACCATCAGCGGCGGTGAAGTTACAGAAAACATAGTGACTTCCGCAACCGGCGGCGCGGGTATTTACTTTGCCACAAGTGGCGCCCTCCATGTCAGCGGCAGCCCTGTGATTACCGGGAACAAAGCAAATGGCAGCACGGAACAGAATGTGTACTTGCCTGATAAAGTGTATATTACCCTTGATGGAGCATTGGATAGCGCAAGTATTGGCATCACACCAGGTAATTCCAATCTGCCAAATATAAATGCCCCTCTCCAAATTACGGTTTCTGAAAGCACAACATCGTATTATTCCAGCAGCCATAGTTGCTTTAAGGCTGACGTGCCGACGCGGAAATTAAGTAATGATAACTGTATTGTGATTCCGCAAACGAATACGACCGATGGCAAGAAATGTGTAGAGCTGGCTATATATGTATCGAGAACGGTTACATTTAACTCGAACGACGGTGAGTCTGCACAGACTAAAATTCAGGCAGTTCCAAAAGAGAAAGCGACTGCGCTTGAGGCTAACACCTTTGAGCGTACCGGCTATACATTCCAGAACTGGAGTACCCAACAGAACGGCGGGGATACCACTTATCAGGACGGGGCCGACATTACAACTGCCAACGATGTAACCCTATATGCCCAGTGGAAAGCCAATGAGTACGACATTACCTATAAGTTAAACGGCGGTACTGCTGGCGAGAACGCACCTGACACGCATACCTATGACACCGCAACGACGCTGGTTGCCCCTACCCGTACCGGCTATACTTTTGGAGGGTGGTTTACAAGTAGCGATTTCTCCGGCACGAAAGTCACATCTTTGGGCGCGACAGATTATACTGATGACATCACTCTGTATGCCCTCTGGACAAAGCAAATCGATGAGTCCACCACTGTCAACGCGATTCCGGATCAGACCTACACCGGCGCGGAGATTAAGCCCGCTGTTGTAGTCAAGAACGGCGACACGGTTTTGACCAGCGGCTACACAGTCGACTATTCCAATAACACCAATGTTGGAACCGCTAAGGCCACCGTTACTGTCGGCTCGAATAAGGCGGAAGTCGAGTTTGAGATTGTCAAGGATACAAGCCCTACCGTCGAAATGGACGAGGTGTCCGTGATTTACGGCGACTCATACGCCATGACCGCCACGGCCAAGACCAGCGCGGGTAACAAGATCACGGGCGGCGACATCTCCATCAAGTATTACACCGACGAGGCTTGCACCGGGGACGGAACCGACACCGCGCCTACTAGTGCGGGCATCTACTACGCCAAGGCTACCCTGACTGAGACGGATAACTATGCCGTGGCAAGCAAGATTGCCAAAATCACCATCAGCAAGGCCACCCTGACCGCCCCTGCACTGACCAACTACACGGCAGCGACCACCAGCATCACCGTGACTGCGCCAACAGTCCCTGCCGGGGCCTCCAAGGTTCAGTATTCCATTGACAACGGTGCGAACTGGCAGGACAGCAACGTGTTCAGCGGTCTGACCTCCGGTACCTCCTACTCTGTGAACGCTAGGTTTGTGGCGGATAATTCCGGCAACTATGCCGATTCCGCCAATAGCACCGCTTTGAGTGTCAGAACAAACAGCGTTGGTACTTCCCATTATCCGACCGTCCAGAAGCCGGTCATCGAAACCTCCGAAGGCGTGACTGCTTCTTTGAACAGCACAGGAATGACGGCATCTATCACAGTGGCCGACGGCTATGAGATTACAGATGTCACCGTCAACGGCGTATCAAAAGGCGCAGTTACCACCTTAACCGGCCTGAAGACGGGAGACAAGGTTGTCATCACAGCGCAGAAGATCACCAGCGCCGATGACAATGCGGCTCTCATCGAGACTGTGAAGAACACCAGACTGGTGGCCCGCAGCATGTACGCGAAAGCGCCGAGCGGAAAGAAATCTATCAAAGTCTACTGGTTCAACAAGGACGGCAGTGAGCTGAACTTTGACGGCTACGAAGTATATCGTTCCCTGAAGAAGGACAGCGGCTATGGAACTAAGCCGATCTTTAAGACAACAAAGGCGAGGTACTACAATACCGCCATCAAGAAAGGAACCAAGTACTACTATAAAGTCCGCGCTTATAAGGTGATCAACGGTGAAAAAGTCTACACCCAATACTCCTTAAAGGCGTGGAGAACCGCGAAATAGACTGGAAATATAATATCCATATATAAAGCGAAGATGCGGCCAGACCCGCAAGGCATATGCCTTGCGGGTCTGGCTGTATTACAATGCTGACAAATTAAAAGGAAAATTTGATTTTTGTCAGGATTCCAGCTCATAAAGGGCTGAGAACCCATGATTTAAAGGCAGAAGTTTGACAAAATTGACAGATTCTAAATCATCTGTCAATCCAGTCAGCTTTTTGCGTGATTTTGCTGACATAACTGACAAGAATATGGGATTTTGTCAATTTTGTCAGCATCCATGAACCAAGCCCGTAATGACACGGACACGAAAACAGATCGGCATGGAAGACTTGAAGATCACAGACCTGCAGAATGAAGGGTTTCTTATGCCTATATTCTGGCAATTTCCTTCATTCGGTATGGCGCCTTGGATTTCCGATTCTGTCATGGGCGCTTTCTCTATTTATCACTCTGCGCGAATCGGATAAAAGCCGGCCAAAGGGCATCATACGGCATATCAGCGATCTCAGTCAGAGCATGATCCTCCTGCAGCCATTTTATGAACTGACAGCCGAGAAAGTAGCCGACGTCAGAGTATCCCTGGAAGCTGCCCCAGTCGCCGAAGAAATCCTGCGTACTCTTTTCACGTTCCAGCCGCAGACAGAATTCCCTTTTGATCGCGGATTCATGTTCCTTGCACCAGGACAGCCAGCCGTCCTTTTCCTGATGATAGTAGCTGCCGTCGCCGCACAGGATCTGCTCGCAGACCATAGCGATTCCTTCCTGATACAGCTGCAGAAGGGATCTTTGGCGCTGTGTTGAAGCCGGGAAATACATCTGGCCGTAAAGCCTGTGCCAAAGATGGCCCAATTCGTGGAATATCAGGTTTTTTAGAGTATCCTCATCGTCCCAGTCCAATTCAACAATCTTTTCAACACCCAGCAGAATGACATCTTTGCCGCCCAGGGTGGTGGCCCAGCCAGCGCCGCTGCAAAGCCCCAGATAGAGAATGATATCCAGCTCAGGCTCCTCATGGAATAAGGCTGGCAGGCGGGAGCGCAGCGCGTCCACGGTCTTTTCGCAGTTGACGCCTAGCTGCCGCAGTCTTTCACGGTGACGCAGCGCATGGTCTATAACCGGCAAAATATCCTGCTGAAAATTGTAATCTTTGATGTCGTCCTCGCATTTCGCCGCCAGCGCGGGGTGGATGCCCGCGGCATATTCACGCCAGTTCTGCAGATCAAAAACGCCCTGGGGAAAACTGCCGCATATTTGGTTTACGGTGTTGATGAATTTCATATTTTACCTCGCGATCATAAATGATAGGGATAATACGATTATATCATTTTTGGAGAGTATGGCAAGGGGCAAAGCCGAATCCCGATGAAGCCCTCTAAACCATATTGAACCATGCTGGGCTTTCTCTAAAACAAAAAGGCTTTACTGTCTTTTTGATAAATATGCATCAAAGGGCGGAACGCCCGGCCTGGGTCAAAGGAAACGCGCCGCCGCGCCCACCAGAGATTTCGGTTTTCATGCCGCTTCAGAGCTGCCGGAACGTGTTTTTTCCTGATTTACGAGGCTAAAAAACGGGTTTTGCTGTAATTTTGAGATAAATACATTAGATAAAAACTATATTGCATTTTCATTTCGAGCCATTCCTTCCGTCCTTGTTCTGGCAAAGTTCCGCTTTTTGCATGGCTTAGAGCAAAAAATCAGGAACGCCTGCTTTATTTTCGCGCGCAGCCCCCTTGACCGGTCAATATATTCCGGCCTGTGTTACGCAAAAGTAGTTGACGTGGAAACAAGATCGTGATAATATGTTTCTTGGGAAACAAGTTGACGCTGAACCACGGGAAAGCGGGCCAAATGACCAAGGTCATGAGCCACAAAAACCATAAACCATAAATCATAAAACACAAGCCATGGGCCATAAATCACAAACCATACAACATGAGCATATAAAAGGAGGCGATGCTATGTCCAATGAAAGACTCCTGAACTTATTTGCGGCGTACCTGGAAAAGCAGGATATGCTGTCCAAGCTGACGGAGCACGAGAAGCTGCACAGCTACGGATATTCCGAGATCCACACCATCGCGGCCATCGGTGATTTGGAATCCCCCAATGTAACCGCCGTCGCGGAGCGGCTTCACATGACAAAGGGCGCGGTCAGCAAAATCATCAAACGGCTTCTTTCATCGAAGGTGATAGAAGCCTATCAAAAGGAAGGAAACCGGCAGAAGATTTTTTACCGGCTGACAGACAGCGGCAGGTTTCTATACGAGGAGCATGAAAACCGCCATCAGGCATGGCTGAAACGGAACGACGCGTTTCTGCGCCAGTTCAGCGCAGAGCAGCTCGCGCAGATTTCAGAATTTATGGAGCAGTTTAACGCCTATTTGTCAGGAAAAATCTGCCAGCTGGAACAGGCAAAAAAGGAGGAACACGGACATGCTGATCGATATCACACTGAAGATCACGCCTAAGATGGCGCTGGACGCTCAGGGTAATGAGAAAAAGGCGCTGGTTGGCCATCTGGGAACCCATTTTGATGTGATGGATAAAGAGTTTCCGTTGGAATATACCAGGCGGCAGGGCATCGTCTTTGATGTATCCCGGGCGGCAAAGGAAGGCCGCGAGATCGGGCTGGAGGACGTGGGGCTGGCCGCGGGGCCGTCCGCCGGTACCGACGCATCTGCGAGCGCTGGGCTGTCCGCGAGCGCTGGTACAGCTGCCGGGCGGGACGCAGAGCCGGATATCCAAGAAGGAATGTTCGTCGCCTTTTTCACAGGATTCATTGAAAGAGAAGGTTACGGCAGCAAGGCATATTTCAGAGAACATCCGCAGCTGAGCAAGGCTTTGATCGAAGAGCTGGTTCGGCGGAAGGTCTCTTTGATCGGGGTGGACTTTGCCGGCGTGCGGCGTGGCAGAGAGCACACGCCGACGGACCAGTACTGCGCGGACCGCGGGGTATTCATCATCGAAAACCTGTGCGCCCTGGGGGAGGTGGCAACGGCATCAAATGACGGCAGGTTCACCGCCCACACCTATCCCATGCGTTACGCGGAGATGACGGGGCTGCCGTGCCGGGTAGTCGCGGAGGTGTGACAAAGGGCCTTTTGAAATTCCCTTGAATTTCCAACGCTGGACGGCCACTCAACTGCCGGTCGGTTGCCTGGCGGCGGGAACTTTGATAGACTGAAGGCAGAAACAGCCAACGAAAGAAGAAAGGGGATGCGATCATGAACTATGAAAAGACAGGACTTTTGATACAGGAGACGCGGAAGGAGAAGAATCTGACCCAGGCACAGCTGGCGGATATGCTGGGCGTTACGGACCGGGCCATTTCCAAGTGGGAGCGGGCCAAGAGCTTTCCTGATGTGGCGATGCTGAAGCCTCTCGCCGAGGCCCTGGATCTGTCTGTAGTCGAACTGCTGGACGGAGAGCGGCGGGCGGAGGAGCCGCTGACCGGCGAGGAAGCTGTGGAGACGGCGATCAAAGGGATTCAGGCCTACGTCAGTGAAAATGAAAGGCGGCAGCGAACCTGCAAGCTGCTGGCGGTCATCGTCCTGATACTGGCAGTGGCCGCTTTCTGCCTTTGGAAATACGCCCACCGGCCGGTGGATTTCAGCGAAGGCGTCTTTGACTTCAGCGCGGCCGCCGTAGATCAGGAGGGGGAAGACAGATTTACCATGGCCCTGGACGGCGGCAGCTACGACCAGATGGTCAAGGCTCACGTCAAAACCCTTTTGGCCGGGAATATGGGAGCCATGCGGGAGGTGTCATCTCTGCCTGATTCAGAGGAATGGGTGTATCTCAACGATCCGAAGGACGACAGCAAAGCTCTGGTTTCTTTCTCGCCGGACGGCTATGCGGACCACCGCAGCGGCAAATACTATACCTGCAGTTATTCGGAGTCCCTTTACTACGATCTCAAAAGCATCTTTACGGACTTTTATGGGACCATGTCTGGAGAGTACCAATATGACGGAAAGACGGTGTACCGATATAACGGCAGAAAGCTGGTGCTGGACGTGCTGCCGAAAAGCCCCGCCGAAGAACTGATCGTGGAAAAGCTGCGGCAGGATATGCTGGAGGATTCTATTCCGGAGTTTCCGGACGCTTACAGGTCCGAGGTCCGCGTCCAGGCCATCAACTGGGTCCTGCCGGAGGAATACGATGAAGAGGAGCTGTTTTTCATAGAGAAAGAAGTCGATCTCCAGAGGCTTTACGACTATCGGTTTTACGAAGTGATCACCGAGGAGACCTACACCGACGCCCTGAAGGTGCTGGGGCCGCAGTATCCGGAGGGGAAGCAGACATATCTGTACCTGCTGGGAAAAAAAACGTCAGACACTGTGTTCTCGATCTGCTATTATACGAGAGCTTACCGCGTCTCTGATTGAGGTCCGGCGGGCAGATGGTGACACTTGCCGTTTCTTTCTGCTTAGATCCAAAAAAATGTGGTAAAATGCTCTTAAATGAGAATACTACGAGGTGAAATATGATACAGGATTTAGGAGACAAGAAATTGGACAACGCATATCAGAACCAGACGCCAGAGCCGGGCGATCAGTTTTTCCGCTTCGACAGAGATAAAATTTTGGTGAAGACGCTGCCCGGCGGCAGGCTTTTGCTTCCCACCGCAGGAGAACTGGGCTGCCCGCAGGGACAGTATCTGTTTTCCATCGGCGACGACAGGTACTTTTTGGAACTGCCGTCAAAGGGGGCAGGGGACCTGACGCTCCGCGCGCCGGAGGGATTCACCTTTGAGAGCGTGCGCGGCTTCCGGAGGCTGGAGATCAAAGAACTGGCATTCGCGGCGGCTACGGCGTATCATCTTTACCAGTGGTATCGGGACAACCGGTTCTGCGGACGCTGCGGGCACCCCGTGGAGCACAGCAGCCGGGAGCGGGCCCTTTGCTGTCCGTCCTGCGGCAATACCATCTATCCGAAGATCGCGCCGGCCGTCATCGTGGCTTTGACCGACGGCGACAGAATTTTGCTGACCAGGTACAACGGCAGAGCGTATAAGCGATACGCTTTGATCGCCGGGTTTACCGAGATCGGCGAGACGGCGGAAGAGACCGTCAGACGCGAGGTCATGGAAGAGGTCGGGCTCAAAGTGAAAAACATTACCTATTATAAGAGTCAGCCCTGGGGCACCGACAGCAACCTGCTGCTGGGATTTTTCTGTCAGCTGGACGGCAGCGACCGGATTACCATGGACGAAGATGAGCTTTCTACGGCAGAGTGGTTTTACCGGGGAGAAATGCCGGAGCAGGACGACGGCTTCAGCCTGACCAGAGAAATGATGGAAAAATTTCGGAGAGGAGAGAGATAAATGTACGATATCATTATCATAGGCGCTGGACCTGCCGGACTGTCAGCTGCCATCTACGGACAGCGAGGCGGAAAAAAGACCCTGGTTCTGGACGGCAAGGGTTTCGGCGGCCAGATCATCAATACCAGCGAGGTGGAGAATTATCCCGGCATTAAGCGCATATCAGGCTTTCAGTTCGCCTCAGAGATCTACGAGCAGGCGACGGAGCTGGGAGCAGAGGTGGTCTTTGAGAAGGCCGAAGCCATTGAGGACAGGGGAAGTACGAAGATCGTGAAGACCGGCAGCGGCCAGTACGAAGGCAAAGCGGTGATCCTGGCCACGGGAGCGAAGAACCGGCCTCTGGGACTGGCTGATGAAGAGAAATTTACCGGAGCAGGGCTTTCCTACTGCGCCGCCTGCGACGGCGCTTTTTTCCGAGGAAGGGACGTGGCGGTGGTCGGCGGCGGCAATACCGCCCTGGAGGACGCGGAAGTTTTATCCGGTATTGCGGACAAAGTGTATCTGATCCACAGGCGGGACACCTTCCGGGGAGACGCGGCAGGCGTAAAGCGGCTCGAGACTAAGGACAACGTGGAATTTATCCTGGACACGGTACCGGTGGCGTTCCTGGGGGAGAATACCATCAGCGGCCTCAAAATACGCAACGTAAAGAGCGGGGAAGAGCGTCAGCTGGAGGTTTCCGGCGTCTTCGCGGCCGTGGGACAGATGCCGGACAACCAGGCCTTTTCCAATGTAGCGGAGTTGGACAAAGGAGGATATATCGCGGCTGATGAATCCTGCACGACGGCACGGGCTGGAATCTTTACGGCGGGGGACTGCCGAACCAAGAAGATACGCCAGCTGGCGACGGCGGCCGCTGACGGCGCTGTAGCGGCCCTGGCGGCCATTGAATACATCAATAGCATGCAGGCGTAAGCGAACTGAATTTGCTGTAATTGAAAAGGGAATTTGTTATAGAAAGCAATAGAAAGCATGAGAACCGATATGATGCGGAGGTATTCTGCCGCGCGTATCGGTTTTGATGTTTTTTGTTACATTTTGAGTGACGTTTGTTACAACAATGAAAGTAAGAAGGTAATTCATGTTAAAATATATTATGTTATTTTATATCTTACAGTTGAAAAAAGTAAAAAGTTAGGATAAGATAAAGACATACAAATGGATTTTTGTGATTGAAAAAGTTTATTTCCCGGGCAATACTGCGGGAAATTGGAGGATCATTTTATGTGGGATATTGCTATTTGCGACAAGGACGCCGAGGCTGCCAGAGAGCTTTGTGAGAAGCTGGAGGAACTGCCTCTGCCTTGTCCTCATCGGATTCATCTGTATAACAGCGGACAGGCGCTGATAGATGAAATCAGCGAAAGACGGATGGAGCCATCTATCGCGATCCTGGACATTCACATCGGAGAAGAAAGCGGCATCGCGCTGGCCGCCCATATTCAGCAGCTGCGACGCTCCTGCCAGATCATCTTTACCTCAGAAAGCAGCATATATCCAGAAGGCATTTACGATGTGAGCCACATATACTTTCTTGTGAAGCCGGTCAGCCGGGAGGCTCTGGGCAAAGCGGCCGCCCTCGGCATCAGCAGGCTTGAAACGATGAAAAAGGAATGCATGTACGTCCGCAACAAAAGCGGAGACTTTGTGATTCCTTTTGACGACATATGCTCTCTGGAAAAGGAGAAGCGCAAGATCCTGGTGCGTACGGTGAACGGAGAGGCCTGCAGCTTTTACGGCAAATTTGAAGATATCGAGGATCAGTTAAAGCAGACCTTTGTCCGCTGTCATCACAGCTTTATCGTAAATCTGTACCGGGTGAAAAATATGGGGAAGGACTATTTCATTCTGTGGGACGACCGGAAGATCCCTATCAGCCGCACGTATATCAAGCAGGTCAGACAGCAGTTCGCCGCCTATGCCGGCGAGGAGTATGAATGCGGCAGAATGGGGCAACCGCTTGCTGAGACGGAATAGGCCGGGACGGCGGGAAATCGCCTGACAAAGTGCCGCGCAGCAGATGTAAGAATATGAGTATTAATGAGATAATATCCGCGATCCGTACAGCGCGGAAAAGTGAGGACATTTTCTTTTGAAATGAGAGGGAAAAAATGGGAATTACAAAAAAGCCCTAAAAAGCTGCAAAAAAATACTAAAAATCGACAAGGGGGTTGACAGGGACACAGCCTTTCAGGTATACTCTGCCCACAATCATGATTGCTAAAAACTGTAAGAAGATTTGTGGCGGCGGGAGCAGGTAAAAGCCGGATCATGCATATTCCATAAGTGAATATACTGTTGACGGCATACCGACGCCCGCAGTATAATCAAGGAAAGGGGAGAGATATTTTGTATCCCGAAGAAAACACGAGAAAACCAGAGGGAGAGACCAGTCTGTCAAAGGCGGTCCGTATTGCGGAGAACAAGGCGGCCTACGACGCGGCCTGTAAGCGGATCCTGGCAGAGAAACGGATACTCGCGTGGATCATGAAAGAATGTGTGGAAGAATTTCAAGACTGCTCCCTGGAGGATATCGAAACCCGGTACATAGAGGGGACGCCCCAGGTTGGTGAAGTGGCCTTGCTGCCTGATGAGCCCGATCTTTGTTCTTCCGCGGCTTCCAGCGGCATTTCGCCTCTGATTCATGGTGAAAACGCCGAGGACACTTCTTTGAGAGAAGGCACTGTGACCTACGACATCAGGTTTCGGGCAATCGCGCCGAAGGACGGGGCGCATATCGCTTTGCTGATCAACGCGGAGGGGCAGAAGGACTATACGCCGGGCTATCCCCTGCCGAAGCGGGGCATCTACTACTGCAGCAGAATGATTTCGTCTCAGTACGGCACCGAGTTCACGCAGGCGCATTATGAGAAGCTCAAGAAGGTCTACAGCATCTGGATATGTCTGGATCCGCCCCGATATCGTCAGAACACCATTACCAGATACAGGCTTCAGGAGGAGAATCTCGCAGGCTGCGTCAGGGAGCCGAAGGAAAACTACGATCTGATGGCGCTGGTCATGGTATGTCTGGGTAAGAAAGAGGAAGGAGAGAACAGGCTTCTGCAGATGCTGGATGTGCTGTTTTCAAGAAAACAGGGTCAGAAGGAAAAGCGGAAGCTTTTAGAATCGGAGTTTGACCTGCCTATGACGCAGGAGCTGGACGAGGAGGTATCGAAAATGTGCAATTTCAGCGATGTTGTAGAGCGAGAGGGCATGGAAAGAGGCCTGGAAAAGGGCATGAAAAAGGGGCTGGCAGAAGGCCTTGCGACCGGCATTCTGCAGGGGCGTCAGGCTGAGAAGCTGGACACTGCCCGCAGCATGAAGGGAGATGGGCTGGATATAGCCATGATTTGTAAGTATACCGGCTTGAAAATGGAAGAAGTGGAAGTGCTGTAGCTCTATGGCAGCACAACTCTATTTTGTGTAAAGCTTAAATCCATCATAAAACAAAAACAAAGCGACTCTCTCAGGCAGACTGGGGGAGCCGCTATTTTTTAACGGTATCTTTCTCTTCAGGAAGGGGATTGCGGGGATAGGGGCGGGGATCATCGGTAAAACCGTAGATATAGTCGACACTTGTGTCAAACAGATAGGAAAGCTGAGCGGCCTGGTCGTAGGTAGGCTTGCGCAGACCTCGTTCCAGCTTGGAATAGTCAGATTGATCGATGCCGGTTTCCATCTGGATGTTCAGCTGGGTATAGCCCTTGCTTTTGCGAAGATCCTTCAGCCGGTTGTCTGCGGCCGATACAGCCTTTACGGGTTTGCTTTTTTCCCTTGCCTTTTTCTTCGGCACCGAACACGCCTCCTTTCCCTATCAAGTATCATCTCAATTATGGCAGATTTTAAACGTGAAAATAGGGCAATACTCCCTAAGTGAAAAAAACTAATGGATTTTATCATGACTCCTTCACGGAAAAACTGTTCCAAACAAGAAGAAACTATGTTATAATGTTTCCAACAGATTGAAACGGCGCGGCCGCGCCCCTGCGGCGTAGCTGCAAAAGAAAGGAAATATAAAAATACGTTCATAAGGAGCAGAGAATGGAACCAAAATACAGAAGAGTTCTTTTGAAAATCAGCGGAGAAGCGCTTGCCGGAAGCGATAAGTTCGGCATCAATGAAGATATGACCCAGAAGGTTGCCAGACAGGTGAAGGAGATCCACGATCTTGGCATCGAAGTGGCCATCGTCGTCGGCGGCGGAAACTTCTGGCGGGGCAGAACCAGCAAGGACATGGACCGCGCTACAGCCGACTACATGGGCATGCTGGCCACCGTGATGAATTCCCTGGCCCTGCAGGACGCTCTGCTGGCAGAGGGGGTCAAGGCCAGAGTCCAGACCGCCATCGAAATGCGGGAGATCGCGGAGCCGTATGCCAGACGCAAGGCCATCAGCGAGCTTTCCCACGGAGATGTGGTCATCTTCGGCGCGGGCACAGGCAATCCGTTCTTCTCCACAGACACAGCCGCAGCCCTGAGAGCAGTGGAAATAGATGCAGATGTGATTCTGCTTGCCAAGAATGTCGACGCAGTTTACTCAGACGACCCGCAGACCAATCCCGATGCGGTCAAGTTCGACGAGCTGACCCATATGGAAGTTCTGGAGAAAAATTTAAAAGTCATGGACCTGACTGCCGCGACACTTTGTAAAGACAATAACATAGCCATTCACGTCTTCGGCATTTCCGAAGAGGGAAATGTCCTGAGAGCCGTATATGGTGAAAGAATCGGTACGATAATCAAATAGGAGGAACATCATGAGTCAATCACACAAGAGTCTAGAAGAAAGAATTGCTAAGAGCATTTCCGTCCTGAAAGAGGACCTGAACACCGTCAGAGCGGGCAGAGCCAACCCGGCCCTGCTGGACAAGGTCACCGTAGACTACTATGGAAGCCCGACCCCTCTGAAAAACCTTTCCAACATCTCCGTGCCTGATCCGAGAACGCTGATGATCACGCCTTTTGATCCGAAGTCCATCGGAAACATCGAGAAGGCCATCAATGTGGCGGGCATCGGCATCACTCCGTCCAACGACGGCAAGTGCATCAGACTGGCGATCCCGCAGCTGACAGAGGAGAGAAGAAAGGAACTGACAAAGACCACCAAGAAGATGGGCGAGGACGCCAAGGTGGCCATCAGAAACCTCAGAAGAGAAGCCAACGACAACCTGAAGAAACAGGAAAAGGGCGGCGAGATTACGGAAGATGATCTGAAGAAGGAGCTGGATACCGTTCAGAAGACCATCGAAAAAGCTGTCAAGGATATCGACGATATCATCGCCGCAAAGGATAAGGAGATCCTGGAGGTATAAAGCGAGCATAGCGGCGCAGAGGCGTCAGCGAATATTTTCTTCAGCGGAAAGGGCTGTCCTGTGCAGGCATATGTGCTGGCTGGACAGCCCTGAACTGCGTTTTCAGGTAAGGGGAAATTATGATCGACAAGAATCGAATTCCGGCCCACGTTGCCATCATCATGGACGGCAACGGAAGATGGGCGTCAAAAAGAGGTCTGCCCAAGCTGGCGGGCCACAATGCCGGCATGCTGGCCATGAAGGAGATCGTCAAGCGGTCCGACGTGCTGGGTATCAAATATCTGACCGTCTACGCCTTTTCCACAGAAAACTGGAAGCGATCAAAGGAAGAGGTAGGCGGCATCTTCAAGCTGCTGGTCAAGTATGTGGACAGCGAGCTTGCCGAGCTGCACGAAAACAACGTGAAAGTCCGCGTCCTGGGGGACTATTCCCCACTTCCGGCCGTCGCCGTGGAGCGGCTTGAAAAGTCTCTGGCGACCACCAGAGAGAATACGGGACTTCAGTTTAACATAGCCCTGAACTACGGAAGCAGGGCGGAAATCATCAGAGCCGTGAACAGGATCAGAGAGGACCAGGCGGCAGGGCGGATCTCACCGGAAACTGCCGTAGACGAGGCTCTGTTTTCGCGGTATCTGTACACAGGCGACGAAAACGGGAACGTGCCTGATCCAGACCTGATCATTCGGACCAGCGGTGAAGAACGGCTGTCCAATTTCATGCTCTGGCAGAGCGCGTACAGCGAATTTGAATTTACCGACTGCCTCTGGCCCGATTTTACGCCGGAGGAATTTGAGCGGCTGATCGAAAACTTTCAGAGTCGTGACCGCCGCTTCGGAGGAAGGAAGTAGTAATGAAGACGAGAATCATTTCCGGACTTTGCATGGTGCCGCTGCTGGTCCTGGTCTATCTGGGCAGCTACTGGCTGGCAGCCATGTGCATCTTTGTAGGATTTATGGGAATCCGGGAGCTGGCAAACGGATTTCGGGTCATGGATATTTACCCGTCGGAAAAGGTGGCCTACGGCTCTTTGATCGTGCTGTACCTGATCAACGGTCTGTGGCCTCAGCACCACGAATATATCATGGCGTGGCTGGCGTTCAGCATCATAGCCAGCTTTCTGTATATTTTTAAAATCAACGAGCGGAAAATCGAGGACGCCATGGCGACCATGCTGAGCATCATCTATGTGGTATTCTTCTCTTATCACGTGGTCATGGTGGATCAGACAGAGGAATACGCGGTTCTGATCTGGCTGGTGCTGCTGTCCGCGTTCTGCACCGATATTTTCGCGTACTTTACCGGGTATTTTCTGGGTAAGCACAAGCTGTGCCCGAACCTGAGCCCGAAAAAGACCATCGAAGGCGCTGTGGGAGGAACCCTGGGCAGCGTGATCTGCTGCGGTCTTTTCGGCCATTTTGTCGTGCCGCAGCTGTTTGTACACTGCATGATCATCGGCATGATCGGCGCGGTGCTGTCCCAGTGCGGGGATCTGTCCGCGTCGGCGATGAAACGGAAGATGGGGATCAAGGACTACGGGAACCTGATCCCAGGCCACGGAGGCGTGCTGGACCGCTTCGACAGCGTTCTCTTCACCGCTCCGGTGGTATACTACTACATTGTCCTGGTGCTGCAGTATTAGACGGGTTTGGTGATGACGGCTATGAGAAAGATTTCAATTTTAGGAAGCACCGGCTCCATCGGCACCCAGGCCCTGGACGTGGTGGCGTCCCATCCCGACCGTTTCTCTGTCAAGGCTCTGGCCTGCGGCAGGAACACGGCGCTGCTTTCAGAGCAGATCAAAAGGTTTCAGCCGGAGCTGGTCTCTGTGGAAAGACCGTCCGACGCCCAGGCGCTGGCAAAGGAGCATCCCGGCGTAGAAGTCCTCTGCGGTGAAGAGGGACTTATCGCCGCCGCCGTCTGTGACTGCGACATGGTGCTGAACGCGCTGATGGGCATGCGGGGGCTGGTTCCCACCTATCGGGCCATAGAGGCCGGCAGGGATATCGCTCTGGCCAATAAGGAGACCCTGGTGGCCGGAGGCGAACTGGTCATGGAAGCGGTCAGAAGATCCGGCGTCAGGCTGCTGCCTGTGGACAGCGAGCACAGCGCCATCTTCCAGTGCCTGGAGGGAAACCGGGGCAGAGAAGTCAGACGGATCCTGCTGACTGCGTCGGGCGGACCTTTCCGCGGCTATACGAAGGAGCAGCTTGAAGAGGTGACCCTGGAACAGGCGCTGAACCACCCGAAATGGTCCATGGGTAGGAAGATCACCATCGATTCAGCTACCATGATGAACAAAGGACTGGAGGTCATAGAAGCCAAATGGCTCTTCGACGTGCCTTTGTCAGCGATCCAGATCCTGGTCCATCCCCAGAGCATCGTTCATTCCGCGGTGGAATTTGCCGATACCTCGGTCATCGCCCAGCTGGGGCTGCCCGATATGCGGATCCCCATCAGCTTCGCCCTGGGCTATCCTGAGCGTCTGGCGTCAGAGCACCGGGGCCTTGACTTTTTCCGGGAAGGCGCCAGCCTGACCTTTGAGGAGCCGGATCAGGAGGTCTTCGGCTGTATCCGTCTGGCCTGCGAGGCGTCAGAGGCCGGAGGCAGCTATCCGGTGGCGCTGAACGCGGCCAATGAAGTGCTGGTGGAGCAGTTTTTAAGCGGCAGGATCAGATTTGCCGATATTGAGAAGAACCTGGAAAGAATACTAGACGCGCATAACCCTACATATAATTTAACGCTTGAAGACGTTTTGAACGTCGACAGGCAAGTACGTGGAGAGGTTTTGTAGATGACGATAATTTACGCAGTGATACTGTTCGCTTTGATGATCTTTCCCCACGAGCTGGGGCATTTTGTCGTGGCGAAATCCGTGGGTGTGACGGTCAACGAGTTTGCCTTTGGCATGGGACCGGCCCTGTTTCAGAGACAGCGGGGAGAGACGCTGTATTCCATCCGCCTGATCCCCATCGGCGGGTACTGCGCCATGGAGGGCGAAAACGAGGATACGGGAAATGAAGGCTCCTTTAACAGCAAGCCGGTATGGGCGAAGCTGGCGGTGCTCTTTGCCGGCGCGGGCATGAACGTGCTCATCGCCATATTGGCTCTGTCCATTTTCATGGGTGTGGTCGGCAGTGTGACCACCACCCTGGACGAAGTGCAGCCGGACAGCCCGGCCCTCGCGGCAGGACTGCAGGAGGGAGACCGGCTCCTTTCCATCGACGGAACGGAGATCAGCACCTGGAACGATGTAACGGTGGCCATGGGCGAGGGCAGCGGTCAGCGGATCATCGAGATCGAGAGGGACGGCCAGACCATGACCGTAGCTGCCGAGCCGGAGAAAAACGAGGAAGGCAGATATGTGATCGGCATTTTGCCCCAGGTCACCCACAATCCGCTGACAGCGGCGGAAAACGGGCTGAAGCTGGCATGGCGCATGACGGTTATGATGTTCGATTCCCTGAAAATGCTGGTCACCGGACAGGTGTCCACCGATGAGATCGCCGGGCCTGTAGGCATTGTGACCATGGCGGGAGAGACGACGAAATACGGCATCAGCTACTTCATCAATCTCCTGGCGCTGATGAGCCTGAATCTGGCCATCATCAATCTGCTGCCCCTGCCTGCCCTGGACGGCGGACGGATCCTGTTCGTCATCATCAGGAAGCTGACCGGCAGGATGATCTCTGATGAGATGGAAGGCAGGGTTCACAGCATCGGCATGCTGCTGCTCTTGGCCCTGATGGTATTTGTAACTTGGAACGATATTGCGAGGTTGCTGACATGAAGAAACAGATCAAGTGCGGACGGGTTCTCATCGGCGGAGGCGCGCCGGTTTCCGTCCAGTCCATGACCAACGTGGATTCGCGTGATGAGGCCGCGTTACTGCGTCAAATCGACGCGCTGGAGGAGGCGGGCTGCGACATCGTGCGCGTTGCTATTCCTGACATGGAGGCCGCGGAGACCCTGGGAAGGGTGCGGCGCAGAACCCAGATGCCGCTGGTGGCCGACATCCACTTTGATCACCGCCTGGCCATCGCGGCCATCAAAAACGGCGCGGATAAGATACGGATCAATCCGGGCAACATCGGCGGTAAGGAAAGGGTCAGGCAGGTGGTGGAAGCGGCGAGGGAACATCATATCCCTATCCGCGTCGGCGTCAACTCCGGCTCTCTGGAGCGGGACATTTTGGAAAAGAACGGCGGCGTCACCGCGGAAGGACTGGCGGAAAGCGCTTTGCGGAGCCTTGCTTTGATCGAGGACATGGGCTTTGACGACCTGGCGGTGTCCCTGAAATCATCTGACGTAGCCATGAACTATCAGGCGCACAGGATCGTAGCGGAAAAGACGGATCATCCCATCCACATCGGCATTACCGAGGCCGGCACGCTGCGGCGGGGCAAGGTCAAGTCGGCCATCGGCATCGGCGCCCTTTTGCTGGCGGGCATCGGCGACACGATGCGGGTGTCTCTGACGGCGGATCCTATGGAGGAGGTGCGCTACGGCATCGAGATTTTGGAGGCCATGGGTCTGCGGCAGCCTAAGGTGAACTTGGTATCCTGTCCTACCTGCGGAAGAACAAAGGTGGATCTGCAGGCTCTGGCGGAGGAAGCGGAGCGGCGTCTCGCCGCGTCGGATATCCGTCCCGGGCTGACAGTGGCGGTCATGGGCTGCGCGGTCAACGGACCGGGGGAAGCGAGAGAAGCCGACTACGGCATCGCGGGTGGCCAGGGCAAGGGCGTCATCTTTGCCAGAGGACAGCTTTTGATGACCGTGCCGGAGGAAGAATTGATAGACCATCTGATGAGAGTGATTGAAGAACATGAGAGAACTATTCGATAAAAATATTAACTGGGAGGCCGTGGGTTACCCGCGGGAACAGCTGCGATATGAGGCCAGCGAGGCTGTCATAGGAAAGGAGACCGGAGTGCTGGACATCAAGCTCCGGCTTAATTTTGTAGTGCCTCACCTGGATCTGGAACGGATCCGGGGAATTTTGCTCCATCATTTTCCGGAATTGAAGGGCGTGCGGTTTCAGTGCAGCTATGAGAATGTGATCATGCCGGCGGAGCAGGTGGTCTCCCTGTTCATTCCCCATATGATCGAGATCATCAACGGAAAATACGCGGCCATAACCAAGACTATCCAGACGGACAAATACCGTTTTGACGGTGAAAAGCTGGAATTGTTCGCCCTGGGCAGGCTGGCCACAGAACAGCTCAACGAGAAGGTGGCCCATCAGTTTTCAGGGCTGCTGGCAAGCCACTTTGACATACACGCGAAGGTAGTCTTCCTCAACGATGAGGAGATCTATTCCCAGGCGGCGGAGGACTGGCGCTCGTCAGAAGAAGCCGACATCAAAGCGTCTTTGGCTGAGGAGATGAAAAAGGCGGCGGCGGTGAAAAAGCCGGGCGGTCATAAGCCTGCCTCCGGCGGAGGCGGCTTTGCCGGAAACGGCGGCGGGGGAGGCTTTGGCGGAAGCGGAGGCCAGAAGAGCGGCGGCTTCCGCAGACGGGAGAAGGAGACCCCGGCGGAGGGCAACCGGATCATGGGCAAGGACATCATGGGAGAATCCGTGGCCCTGTCCACCTTGCAGGCGGATTCCGGCATGGTCATCGTAGAGGGTATTCTCTTCAAAAAAGACGCCCGGGCCATCAAAAATGAAAAGAAGCTGGTCACCCTGCTGATCACCGACAAGAAGACCAGCGTGTGCCTGAAAGCCTTTTGTTCCAACAACAAATGGGAGGAGATCGACAGCCTCCTGAAAAACGGCGACTACATCAAGGTCCGCGGTGAGACGGAGTGGGACCGTTACGACAACTGTCTGGTGGTCATGCTCAGAGATATCAACAAAGGCAAGATCAAGCGGAGGCAGGATACCTGGCAGAACGGCAAGCGGGTGGAGCTGCACGCCCACACCAAGATGAGCGCCATGGACGGCCTCAATGAAGTGTCTAATCTGGTGAAGACCGCGGCCTACTGGGGACAGCCCGCTGTGGCGATCACCGACCACGGCGTGGTGCAGAGCTTCCCTGACGCGGCAAAGACAGCGAAAAAGCTGGCCAGCGATAAAGAAAAACCGATCGACATCAAGATCATCTATGGCATGGAGGGCTACGTCTTTGACGACCGCGACTGCTGGAACGAGGACGGAACGGTGGATTACAAGAAGAAGCCGACCAATCACATCATTCTGCTGGCCCAGACCCAGGAGGGCCTGAAGAACATCTATAAGCTGGTGTCCTATTCTCATCTGCAGTATTTCTACAAGCGGCCGAGACTGCCGAAGTCTGTCATCGCCGCCCACAGAGAGGGCCTGATCATCGGCTCCGCCTGCGAGGCCGGCGAGGTGTACCGGGCGGTCGCGGGAGGCAGGAGCGAGGCGGAGATCGAGGAGATCGCTTCCTTTTATGACTATCTGGAAATCCAGCCTTTGATCAACAACCAGTTCATGATCGACCAGGGCATGGTCAGTGGCCAGGAGGAGCTGCGGGAGCACAACCGGCGCATCGTGGCGCTGGCAGACAAGCTGGGAAAGCCGGTCGTCGCCACCACAGACGCCCACTACGACGAGCCTGAATCGGCCATCTACAGAAACATTTTGATGGCGGGCATGGGTTTCAAGGACGCGGAGAACGGCCAGGGCCTGTACATGCGGACCACCGATGAGATGATGGAGGAGTTCGCCTATCTGGGCGAGGAGACGGCCTATAGGGTGGTCATCGAGAACACCAACAAGATCGCCGATATGATCGACGACGGCATTCTGCCGGTGCCAAAGGGCAAGTTCCCTCCGAAGATCGCGGGGGCAGAGGAGACGCTGCGTTCCACCTGCATGGAGAAGGCATACAGCATTTACGGCAACCCGCTGCCGGAGAAGATCGCCGTCAGACTGGAAACTGAGCTGAACTCCATCATCGGCAACGGCTACGCGGTCATGTACGTGTCGGCCCAGATGCTGGTACATAAGTCCATGGAGGACGGATATCTGGTCGGTTCCCGTGGTTCCGTAGGTTCTTCCTTCGCGGCCACCATGGCGGGCATCACCGAGGTCAATCCGCTGGACCCTCACTACATCTGCCCCAAGTGCAAGCATTTGATCTGGGGTGATATGCAGCTTTACGACTGCGGCATCGACATGCCGGAGATGGACTGTCCAGAATGCGGGACGCCGATGCACCGGGACGGCTATACCATTCCTTTCGCCACGTTCCTGGGATTTAACGGGGACAAAGAGCCGGACATCGACCTGAACTTCGCCGGTGAATATCAGGCCACCGCCCACAAATACGTAGGCGAGATTTTCGGGGAGAAGAACGTGTTCAAGGCGGGTACGGTAGGCACTGTGGCGGACAAGACGGCCTATGGCTACGTCATGAAATTCGCCGACGAATTCCACCGGCCCATCAACAAGTTTGAAGCGGACCGGCTGACCCAGGGCTGCACCGGCGTCAAGAGGACTACGGGCCAGCACCCGGGCGGCATCATCATCGTACCGGACGACCACGAGATCTACGAGTTCTGTCCAATACAGCACCCGGCAAACGATGTGAAGAGCGACATCATCACCACCCACTTTGACTATCACAAGATCGATGAAAACCTGCTGAAGCTGGATATTCTGGGACACAATATCCCGTCCATGATCCGGCAGCTCCAGGATATGACCGGCATCGACCCGATGAAGGCGGACCTGACCGACCGAAAGGTGCTGTCCATCTTCAACGGCATCGAGGCGCTGGATATTAAGGATCCTGATTACAAGTACACCCACGGTTCCTATGCTATTCCGGAGTTCGGCACCGGCTTCGTCCGTCAGATGCTGGACGACACCAAGCCGGATAAGTTCGCGGATCTGGTGCGGATCTCCGGTTTCTCTCACGGCACTGACGTATGGCTCAACAACGCCCAGGACTACATCAGAAGCGGCGTGGCCACCATGAGAGAGGTTATCTCCACCCGTGACGATATCATGAACTACCTGATCCTGAAGGGGATCGAGAACAAGACCTCCTTCCAGATCATGGAGGACGTCCGTAAGAACCGACCGCTGAAGGAGGAACAGCTGGCCGTCATGAAGGAACACGGCGTACCTGACTGGTATATCGATTCCTGCATTAAGATCCAGTACATGTTCCCACGAGCCCATGCGGTAGCCTACGTCATGATGTCCTTCCGTATGGCCTGGTACAAGGTCTACTATCCGGTGGAGTTCTACGCGACGCATTTCACCAGCGTGGTAGCCAACTTTGACGTTGACGTCATCATGCGGGGACCGCAGGCCTGCCTGGACAGAATTGACGAGATCGAGGTCATGGGAAACAACGCCACGGCAAAGGAGCAGGGCGACGTGCTGGTGCTGGAAGTGGCCTATGAGATGTATTCCCGCGGCTATAGCTTCGCGCCTGCCCGGCTTGGCAAGTCCCATGCGCTGAAGTTCTGGGTGGACGACGGCAAAGTGCTGCTGCCTTTCGTGGCCCTGGAAGGCGTGGGGGACACAGCGGCAAAGGCATTCGCTGAAGCCTATGACGAGAAGCCTTTTGATACGATTGAAGAGGCGGTGACCCGGGCAAAACTGAACAAAACCGCCACAGAGGCCCTGCGCGCCCACGGCGTGTTTGAGGGACTGCCGGAGACCGATCAGCTGTCCCTGTTCTAGGACGCGGCGCCCTGGAAACACGGTATCCTTGGAACGCCGTACCCTGGAAACGTGGCGTCCTTGAAATGTGGCAGCATGGAGAACGGGTCGATGCTGTGAGGGAACGTTTCGACAGCCTTCGACATGATTCGACCAGAATTTTACAATTGTGGCGTTTTGATGAAAGCGGGAATCACCAAAGAAATAGATTTCCTTTACAAGTTCTTCACAAAAACTTGCTATACTGAGTTTGTCAAAAGGAGATAGGGTTACACGAATAATTTCTTTTGAACGTTCTTTCTTAATTAATATCGCAGCCAAAGGGCCTCGTCGGGAGACGAGGCCCTTTGGTTTGCGGTCGTTGAATTTTCAACGAGTTTCTGTCGTATCATTTTGTGGGATATTTTGTAAAATCACTCAAAAACGATGAAATTTAACTGGATAGTAACATACTAGTAACACTAAATAATGTGGCTTTCTTCTAGGCTTACATCAGATTTCTTGACGGTAAGCATTTCCTTTAAGCGCATACAGATATAGATTAGGAATAGTACCCACTTTATGGGTTCTTCATTCTTGCGCTCCCAGAGTGCGGCCATTTCCGCCCAGGTAAATAACCGGTGAATCTTTTCCGACTTTGTATCGGACGAAACTGTTTTTTCTTCACTCTCCGTCAGGCCAACATCCATATGCAATATCTGGTCTTGCATCATCATAGACTTTACACCGTGGACGTAGGCGTATTCGTACGGTTTGGACAGCTTCCAGCGTCATGCTAGCCTTACCCTCGCTCCGGCGGGGACTATTTTTTATTTCATTATTACTATAACTATTGAGTTGTTGATCGTTGATATTGCGACGTAATATCCCGCGCTGTTCTTATACCATTGTGCTGATGCAACGCTGGAAGGCACGTAAGTGCTGCTGTATCCGCATTTTTTGAGTTCGTCAACATATAATGACAGTGCAACGTTTACGTCAATCGGAAGGTCGGAAATTGCGTAGGATACCCCGAACTTCTTACTGTCTACGGTCACGTCATAAGGCGTCACAAGAAATCCTTTTCCAAAGTCTGGCACGTTAGAATCCTTGTAGCCATACGGCACAGTATAGGTATTTATACATATTGTGAGATTCTTCATGTAGTGTCGATCGTGGCCGTCGAACACGATATTTATCACGCTGTCCATGATCGGTATAGTACCCGTGACAGGCGTGACCCTCAAAAAGTCATTCCCTGAGATGTTCACAAACTTGACGTCCAAGTATTGGTCGTCATAGTAGGCGGTCATATAATCATCTGTTCCGCTGGAATAAACCGGTATATCCACAGGTTGTCCCACGGATATATAGTACGTGTCTTTCTCCAACGTGATTTTCCCATTGAAGTTGATGCGCCCGCTCTTAATGGTGCTGTATTTGCTGACCTTGCCGGTCTTAGAGATGGCCTTGACCTTATAATAGTATGTGGTCTTGTTTTTGGCTGTCTTGTCATTGTAATACAGTTTTGTTGTGGTTATCAACCTTTTGTATGTGCCGGTCTTGGAAGTGGCGCGATACACTGAATACTTTGTTGCGCCGGTGCATTTTTTCCAGCTTACCTTGATATAGTCGTCATTGACCGTCTTGACTGTGACCGTTGGTTTTGGGATAGTCTTAGTTGCAGCATACCCCGCACACGGCATTAGTACCACTGTCATGATTAACAGCGTGCATATAATGGTACGTAGTTTCTTCATTGTTCTTTCTCCTTACTGCCGGATACCGGCTTTCTTGCGAACATCTTTATTTTGCTTTGAAAAGAACCCTTAGTTCTGGCCTGGTTGCTATTTCCTGAACCAACTCCGCCACCTCTGGGTCATAGTAGTAGCTTTCTTGCACGTCCTCTCTGGTCAGAATGTATCGTTCAGAAACATGGAAGGAATCGGCAATAGATGATATGTATTTCGCATTGGGTTCTATTCTCCCTCTTTTCCAATTGGAAAATGTATTCTGGGAAATCTCCGCATATTCGCACAAGTTCTTCGCTTGCTTCTTTTGCTCCTTTAACAAATGTTATATTCTCTTTATGATGCTATCACATATATTGGCAAATCCTTTCTGAAAAAACCACACAAATAACAAAACTTATTGGCAATTTCACGTTTTTCTATTCCGCAATTCAATGATATCACAACTATGAAATAAGATCAACTAATCGATTTCCGATTAGGTTTCGACTGGCCCCTGATTGGGCTTCAATACTTCTTCGCGATTGTCGCCTGACATATTCTTGGCCATAATCCTTGAAAGCCCGAAATAGCGGCTGGTAGCTACATTGGTTTTGGTACGTCAAATCTTGGTATGCACATCCTACGACATGCTTTTTTAAATTGCAGAAGCAAAGCGGAATCATTTTTAGCAGAGCTCTATTCACTATGTCAAATGATGCATGCTGACGAGCTATGCTGCAAGTTAAGCGGAAAATCTGCTTTTGTCAGTCTCCTGGCCGGTGTCTGTACCAGCATCCAGCCCTGCACTGATTCATATTTATTTTCATGTTCTGGTAATTTAGTTATGGTTTCGTATTCTGTCATCGTCTCGGCGGATTTACGAAACCTCAGGCCAGATTACAGCAG
>CALLDR010000154.1 GCA_937997955.1 uncultured Emergencia sp.
TAACGGTCATTTTTCACTGATCAAAGGAGCGGCGGCGCTGCTGAAACACAACTTTTTTGACCGCATCATCTCATATTTAACGCCTTGCAGTCAAAATCCTATGCTCGGACGCTGCAAATCTGACTGCAAATGATTCAAAACACAGACCTACGGTCATTTCGCGGCACGGTGGCTTCTTTTTATTATCGATATTCCCCCAGCTGTTCCGCTCCTTAGTCTTCAGCGACGTACACCACGGAGAATCCGTCGCCTTCCCTCTCGCAAAGAACGCTTTCGGTATCCAGATACTGATGCTCTCCGCCGGCGATTTTTTCGCTCCCGTCGGTCCCGGCTTTCACGATCTCTCCCAGCAGCTCCGCCGCCTCGCCCAGCTTTGATGCCGGCGCGATAAACTCCTCATGAGAGCAGTACAGCCTGACGTCCTCCGGCATTTCCCGACTGAGACGGGTCATGGTTTCGCAGTACTGCTTTATATCTGAATAGCCAAACAGATCACAGTGGAACTGGGCGTATAAGGCTCCCATATAGAAGGTATCGCCGGTAAAGAGGATTTTGTTCTTCTCATCGTAAAGGGACAGTCCGTCAAAGCTGTGCCCCGGCGTGTGGATGACCCGCAGACTGCGGTCCCCGAGATCAAAGACATGTCCGTCTTCCACACTTTTGGTCGCGTAAGGCAGGACCTCATATCGCTCAGGATCAAAACCGTCCGGATAGCCTTCTTTGAACATCGCTTCATCCATCTGATCGCCCACATCAGCCCGCCGCAGTCCTGCCGCGGCCACCTTTGACGCGCATGCATCGATATAGCCATAGACCGGCTCAAAGCTGTGATTGTTTCCAATATGGTCAAAGTGGAAGTGGCTGTTGACCGTGATCAGTTCTCCCTGATACAGCTCTTCGATCAAAGGCTTCACCGGCACAATGCCCAGCCCCGTATCAAAGAGCAGCGCCCGCTCCGATCCTGTGATCAGGAAAAAGTGCGTCTCCTGCACGTGCCGCGGCTCTGCGATAACAAATACCCGGCCCGGCAGGCGGTAGACCTCGTACCAGCCTCCGTCGTTTTTTACATCTACCCGCTCATATTTTTCGTAATAGGCTTTTTTCGGCATATCTTTCCATTCCATAAAGTACTCTCCTTAAACTTTTTCACGATATCGCTGCCATATAGTAAAGCAAATTCTGTGCCAACAAAAAAAGCCGCGTTTTCCGCAAAATTTCGGCGATAGGCTTTACATTAGTATCATTTTTCTTTATAATTGTAATATATTTTTTTACTCATTTTTATTGCAGGAAGGAACACCATGATATATGAAGATATCGCTCGCTCTGTATTTCAAATGCGGAATTTCTTCGACGAGCTTACGATTTTTGATACGGACTGCATCTGCCGTTACTGCGAGATCATCAATCCGGACGCTTACAGCTTTACCGCTGACGAGGTCATCGGCAAACATTTATTTGAGATATTTCCTTCTTCCAACGCGGAAAACAGTGAAGTCTACAGTGTTGTGAAGACCGGCAGGCCCGTTATAGGCTATGAGGAAAACGGCATCACCTATAAAGGCGACCACGTAAAAGGCTACTGCAGCGTATTTCCATTATATCAAAAGAAGAAACTCATCGGCGCGGCGTTGGCCCTTAAGTTCATCGACTCTGATTACTCCAAGGAGTACATCAGCGTCCAGGACTTTGCCAGCCGCCGCAGCAAGGGCGCGGAAAATTACACCATCGATGATATTATCACTGTCGATCCCGAAATGGAAAAGCTCAAAGGCAAAATCCTGAAAGTGCGCAATATGGACTCTTCCGTCCTGATCGAGGGGAGCACCGGCACGGGCAAGGAACTGATCGCTCAGTCTTTGCATTATTCCAGCACCCGCGCAGACATGCCCTTCATCTCCCTGAACTGCTCGGCCATTCCCGCCAACCTGATCGAAAGCACGCTGTTTGGAACGGAGAAAGGCAGCTATACCGGCGCGGTGGCACGCAAAGGCCTGTTCGAGCTTGCCGACCAGGGCACACTTTTTCTCGACGAACTCAACTCACTGGATATCGCCCTGCAGTCAAAGCTGCTGAAAGCCATCGAGGAAAAGGCCATTCTTCATCTGGGCGGCCACCAGCCTATCCGCGCAGACGTCCGCATCATCGCCGCCATCAACGAGGATCCCTTTGACGCCATCAAAGCCGGCCGTCTCCGCAGCGACCTGTTTTACCGTCTCAACGTCATCTCCTTCAAAATCCCGCTGTTGAAGGACCGCCAGGGCGATGTGGACCTGCTGACGGAGTTTTACATCAGCCGTTTCAATGAAAAGTTTGAAAAGAGCATCTGCGGTCTCTCAAAAGAAGCACTCCGGCTTTTCCGCCGTCATCACTGGCCCGGCAACGTCAGGGAGCTTCGCAACATGCTGGAAGGCGCCTTCGCGCTGGCGGAGACCCCCTGGATCACGCCTGACGACCTTCCTTCCTATTTACAGACCGATGCCGCGCCTGATGGCAAGTCCCGCCCCGTTACCTATCAGGAGCAGCTGGCAGACTTTGAGCGGCAGCTCCTCCTGAAAACGCTGGCCGCCTCCCGCACCAAGACCGAGGCCGCTCAAAAATTGGGCATGACCAAGCAGGCGCTCAACTACAAGCTGACCAGCCTGGGCCTGAAATAGGCCCGCTATAAATCCTTTCTTGAAATATTTCTTATTTCTGTAAAATTTTATGGCACTCCAGCGGGAATCTATGGTATAATCTTATAGTATAAGGCGAGATGGGCTTTCGCGCGTAAAAGCGCTTTGGCTGTCCCGTCTTTTCTAATTTCATATCACTTTACTTGAGAACGACATTTTCCGTCGTTCTTTTGTATTTTTTGAAGGAGGTCACAAAAATGACAAAGAAAAAAACACGCAGCAGTCTCTGCAACCCGGTCATGTTCAGCACGGTCATGAAGGATGAAGAGCTCTTCCGCGGTCTTCTCGCCCGCATCCTGCCGGAACGAAAGGTACGCAGCCTTCGGCTTCGCGACCGCGATGATGAGGACCGCCTCTTTGAAACGAAGGCGCTTCTGCACACGGAGCACTCTATCATCATAAATCCTTATGCAAAATCGGTTCGTTTCGATGTGCTTTTTGAAGACGACGATACCTGGTTCGATGTAGAGTGCCAGGCCACCGACACCCATGACCTGCCCCAGCGCAGCCGCTACTATCACGCCGCAGCCGCGGTAGACTCTCTGGCGCGGGGTCAGGAGTACAGCGAGCTTCAGCCCGGCTACGTCATCTTCATCTGCCTGTTCGATCTTTTTAAACAGAACGAAGCCATATATTCTTTTGAGATGACCGATCTCAACAAAGCCTTGCATTTAAACGACGGTTCATTTACAATATTCTTGAACAGTACCTGCAGCAGAGAGGATATCCCAAAAGAACTGAAAAGTCTGTTTCAGCTTCTGGAAGAGGATACCGTTGCAGAAAATGATCCGTGGCTGGCGAACCTGCAGAATGCCGTAAAGTCCATGGAAAATGAAAAGGAGGTGCGGAGTAAAATGACACTATACGATGAATGGGTGCGTACCGCCACCGCATTAGAGAAGTACAAGAAGAAGCTGGAGGATTCCGAACAGGCCCGGCAGCAGGCCGAGGACAAAAATCAGCTTCTCGAAAGTCAGATGCAGCAGGCCAAGGACGATAAGCAGCTTCTCAAAAATCTGATGCAGCAGGCCGAGGACGAAAAACAGCTTCTTGAATCTCTGACAAAACATCTTCTGGCGCAGAACCGCATCGATGACCTGAAAAGAGCGCTGGAAGATCCCGCTTATAGAAAAGAGCTTCTTGAGGCATTACAGCAAGAATAAAATCATCGAAATCGATGCGCACCCGCATAGCGGGTGGTTTATTTGTCTCGGGCATGCTGCCCTCGACAGGGCTTATAGCCCTATAAAACACTGCCGGAGAAAAATCTCCGGCAGCTTTCATACCATACGGTTTTTATACGGTTTTTATTTACTTCGCAATTCTCCACGCTTTCAAAGAATAATCTGTATAGACTTTCTGTCCGTCAATGATTTTGTAAGCGCGGACTTTGTAATAGTACTTCGTGCCTTTGGTAATGGCCGTATTGAAGTACACTTCTCTTGTGGTCTTGAAGATCGGATCAGCGCCGTAGCCGCTGTGTTTCTTCAAAGAGCGGTATACCTCATATCCGTCGAAGTCCAGCGCGCTGCCATCTTTATCATACCAATAAACCAGAATTGACTTTTTACCGCTCGGCGCCATCGCATAAGTGCTGCGGGCAACTAACTTCACAGCTTTCACAGCCTCGATCAAAGAGGCTCTGCCGCCATCGATTTTCTGTGCGGTGATGACCACCTTATCGCCAGTCTTCAGTCCGGTCAGTGTGCTTACTTTGCCCTTTGATACGCCATTGACAACTACATCAACCAATTCATAACCGTCTTCTACCGTAATCGTCGCCATAGTGCCCGTGCTGTTCAGAGAAGCGCTCACACCGTCGGAAGTTTCAATGACCGGTTTCTGGAACGAAGGATAGATAATAGTTGTGGAAGGATTTTTCGATTCGTCAGGGTCCGTTGGATCTGCTGGTTCTTCAGGGTCGACCGGTTCTACCGGATCTGTCGAGGCATCTGAGATTTCATACAAGGTCAGATCAGGAATCTCAAGGATGCTGGACCAGTAGGTTTTCGGCAGATTTTCAGTTGTCAAAGTCTGACCCTCTACCAATTTTTTCTTTTCCGTCGTAACCGCTGCTCCGTCAGCCGCGGCGCTTCCAGCCGCACAGCCTTCTTTCGGAGAATAAGTGCTGCCGCCTTCCAGATAGGCTTCTGCCGTAGAAACAGTACCGGTTCCAGTTACCGCATTTCCACCGTTATCAAAAGTACCGCAGCCGCCTACAGCGATCAGTTTGCCGTCTCCCGTGATTGTTCCGTTATTTAAAATCACTGCGTCGCCGCCGACGGAGGTCGTCGCGTCTTTGCCGCCGCCATAAGCAGCCAGTACGGAGCCTTCTGTAATGGTCAGCGTGCCATTTACCTGCAGTGCCGGCTGGCCGCTGTAGCTTTTGCCTGTAGATGGATCGGTTCCTGAAGCCGCCTCATCGCCCCGGATAAATACCTGTCCGTCAACAGTGACATTTCCGTTGGTCACGACCACCGGGTCTGTATTATGTCTCACATCTGTCCCGTTTGGCAGGAAGTTGGTATTGGAATAGATCATCGAACTTTCCAATATCGCCCCGTCGTTCAGAATCAGCTGTCCATTGATGGAGGATCCCGTCAGGAACTGCTTGGAATACTCATCATAATTCATAGAGAATGTACCGCCATTCTCTACAACGATCTGCCCGTGGAGAGAAGAATCCCTCAGGTTTAACTTTCCGCCGTCCTGAACAACGATCTTTACACTGCTGAGAATCTTCATGTTGACCAAAGTCAGATTACAGCCCTTTGGTACGATCAAAGTCTGCACTGGATCACCAGATACAGAATAGCCCAACTCTCCGTAGGTTCCGCTGGTATGGGAGCCATACCAGGCTTTGATATCCGCAGGAACAGTTACCGTCTGGGACGACGTATCCTTCGTAAAGTTCTTGATGGCCCAAGGTTCCATATCGTACATGTACTTGCCATCTGCCGTCTGAGTGGAATTATCCAAAGTCAACTGGTCTTCCAGATACTCATCACCGCTGTAAACTTTGAAGGTCAGCGAATTGCTGGTAGCGGTACGGCCATAGATATCGGTCAGGGTGACGCTGACCGAATAAGCTCCCGCATTTGTTGGTGTGCCGGACAAGGTCAGTGAACTGTCTGATTTGGAATATACGCCTGCCATTCCGCTGTCTTTATTATCATCGCTGCTGATGCTGACAGAAGTCCTCGTTGTATCGATTCGAATATCACTGTCACTCAGATCTTTCCAATCGTCTTCTGACGGTTCTTCTTCATTGTCCATTACAGCAACCTGAACGGTCACGTTGCTGTTCTTGTTGGTGGATACCATAGTGGAGGCGCTGGTAGTAGCGTCATATCCCTCCTGATTTACGATAGCGCTTTCAAAGGAGCCTACCAGACGGACAAAGAGACTGGTCGTCTGTTCTTCCTCACCATCATATACTTCCGCAGTAAAATTATCTGTATCCGTTACTTTCAGCTGCAACGGTTTGTATCCTGTGCTTTCGATGGTAATGATATCGCCAGCTGCAAATGGGGCGGGATTGGATCCGTCAAAGTAGATGGTGTTAGCTTCTTTGTCCAAATAATACCCAGATCCATACAAAGCTATTTTTGCGCCTGCTTCACTCCATTCCGTACCTGCCACTTTAATAGACGTAATACCGCTAACATAATCCGCAGCAGCATCCGCTGCTGTTAAAATCCGATAAGAGGGAGAATAGTCTCCGGCAGTTCCAGCGGTTAACACCGGCGGATCTTTCAATTCGTTGTCGTCTGGATCAGGTGTTGGATCTGGGTCTGAACCGGAGGCAGAAGAAGACGCGGTTACACTGAAACTTCCATCTGACAATGAAACTTCCAGCGTCAGATCATCGTAGCCTTCGCTCTGGATCACAAGGGTATCACCGTTTTCTAATGCAGAGGAATAAAAATATATCTCCCCTGTTTCCTTATTAACATAATAAGATCCTTTTCCAAAAACGCTCATATATGACGATACTGCGTTCCATTCATCTTGGTTTACGCTTATCGATTTGATATTGGTCACATAATCAGCAGCATCATTAAATGTTATTATCTGAAAGCTATTAAAGCCTGTGGTCTGCTTCCCCGATACATCTGTCGGCGGCGCGCTCCCCGCAAAGGCCGTGACTGGCATAGCCAGATTTAATACCACGGCAAATACAAGCAGCAGAACTGCCAGCTTTTTTAAAACATATTTATTTAAAGTCAAGATTTTCTCCTTTCTTACGCTCCCTCAATCAGCTGTAACATTCCAAAAGTTAGTCATGACTAACTAAACTATACCCCCCTCCCGTAGGAAAAGTCAACCTTTTTGTTGAAAATTTTTTCACATTTTTTTCACAACATCTTTTCAATACTAGTACAGACTGCCATTCAGCAGCATGAAGCTAAAAAAACATTTGACCATATGCGCAAAAAACAAAAATCAGCCCCGGCAGGCAGACACCCTCTGCTCACCGGGGCTTTTTCTGAAATCCTTTATCCGCTGATCCCGCCTATGAGCTGGCGGAACAGATCTGAGCGGCTGACGATGCCGATCATCTTCCCGTCTGAAACCACCGGAAGCTTCTTGATCCGCTTATCAGCAAAGGCCTTGAACAGCGCCTCCATATCGTCCTGAATGTCCACGGTGACGACTTTGGAGGTGGCGCACTCCATGACGTTGATCTCGCTGAGCTCCTGAATCTTTTCCTCGAACTTCTTAGCGTTCTGCCAGAGCGGATACATGGACGCAAATCCCTTCTGATTGGAATCCTTCTGAAAGACGTAGCTGATATCTCCGTCGGCGATGAAGCCTACCACATGATCCTCCCGATCGGTGACAGGCAGGCCGCTGACCTTGTTTTCCGCCATACACTGCAGAGCCTCCAGCAGCGAAGCGCTCTCCGTGACGCTGAAGATCTTCTCCTTCATCACCGCGGCGATCTGCAGAGAGCCAACAGCCGGCCTTTGTTCGGCCGTCACTGCTGATTTCCCGCTCTCAGCCCGCTGACGGGTGACGCGTACAGCCAGGAACAAGCCCAGCACCGCGAAAATCGCGGCCAGTACGCATACAGCAGTAAACCCGCTGTCAGCCGCGGAGTACAGCCCGAAGACCCCGGTGAACAGGGAGGATCCGATACAGCCGGCGATCTGAAATCCTGTGCTCATGACCGTAACGCCGTGAGGATTCTGCTCCGGCGTCAGGTGGGAGAGAGCAAAGGACTGGACCGGCCCGATGATCAAAGCGCTGCCGCAGATGACCGGAATATACAGGACAGCCAGCAGCACAGGCGAACCGACCCCATGGACAAAGCCCAAAGCCAGAGTGCAGACGCCGATCCAGAGGAAACCCATAGGCAGCAGCACTTTGCCGCCCTTCTTGTCATAGATCCGCCCGGCCAGCGGCGATACGACGCAGGAGAGCAAAATCGCCGGAAACAGCACCATGGACGCGCCGAAGGCCGACATCTGCATGCTTCCCTGCATGAACAGCGGCATGACGATGTTCATGGCGAAGATGACCAGCAGGGAGATCATGTTGATGACAACGCCCACGGAGAAAGCCCTGATTTTCAGAGGCTGCAGCTGGATCAAAGGGTCCGCCAGCTTTCCCTGTCTTCTGACAAAGAGACTCAGGCACAGGACGCCCAGAACCGCGGCGGCCGCGGCGATCGGCAGGCTTCCCGCGAAGACCGTGGAAATGCCGTAGAGAATACCGATAAGCGCCAGGCTGATCAAAATGACAGACAGGATATCCAGCTTCGGATAGGAAAGCTTTGCCACGTTGGGAAGCAGGAAAGCGCCGCAGAGGAAGCAGAGCAAAGACAGTCCGCCGAAGAACCAGAGCAGAAAATGCCAGTTGAACAGCTCCAGCAGCACGCCGGCAAAGATTACGCTGGAAGAAGGTCCCAGAGTCGTCATGGCTCCCATGATGCCCATATAGGTTCCCAGCTTTTGCTTCGGCGCGACCTCCAGAGTGATGTTCATGCCGATGGGAATCAGCATGCCGGTTCCCAAAGCCTGCACGATCCTGCCGACCAGCAGAACTGTAAAATTCTGCGACAGCGCGCCGATGACGCTGCCAGCGATGAGCAGGCCAACAGTAAACAGATAGAGCGGTCTTGTTTTGATGCTCCTGTAGAGAAAAGCGGAAACCGGCACCATAACCGCCGCGCCCAGCATGTACGCGGTAGCCAGCCACTGCACAGTGCCGACACTGACGCCGAAATCCTTCATGACAAAAGCGAATGAGACGTTTAAGAAGGTCTCGTTAAATGTTGCAAGAAACGCGGAAAACGCGGCTACAAAGACGATGAGCTGATATTTCGGCGCTGCCTTGCTTTCTGTTTCATTTCCCATATATGAAATCTCCTTTCATCGACGGCACCCGCAGAAAAAAGCCGCCGCGGCGCCTTCCCGAAAAAAGACATTAAAAAACACACGCAGCAGCTAGTTCCGTAATCAGATTTACGAGCCTCGGCTCTACGTGTGTCGTTCAGCATTGATATGATTAACGAATCTATTTTATCAAAGATTCATTTTCGGGTCAAGCATGGAAATTCATGGATTTTTTCTGTTTTCCGGGCCGCTGATCCCGCCGCCATATCGCTATCGTTACATATCCCTGCCGCTTCATATCGCTGCCGTTACACCGCCTCTTCTGTTTCCTCAAACTGGGAATTGTACAGATCCGCGTAGAAGCCTCCCGCGGCAAGCAGCTCTTCGTGATTTCCCTGCTCGATGATGTCCCCTTCCTTCATGACCAGGATCAGATCGGCGTTTTTGATGGTGGAAAGCCTGTGGGCGATGATAAAGCTGGTCCTGCCCTCCATCAGGTTATCCATAGCCTTCTGAATCCGCTCCTCCGTACGGGTATCCACAGAGGAAGTCGCCTCATCTAGGATCAGCACCCGGTTATCCGCCAGAATGGCTCTGGCGATGGTCAGCAGCTGCTTTTGGCCCTGAGATACGTTGGAAGCGTCCTCGTTGAGTTCCATATCGTAGCCGCCCGGCAGGGTGCGGATAAAGTGGTCGGCGTGGGCCGCCTTCGCGGCCGCGATGACCTCCTCATCTGTCGCGTCCAGCCTTCCGTACCGGATGTTCTCCATGATGGAGCCCTTAAACAGCCAGGTATCCTGAAGCACCATGCCGAAATAGTCCCGCAGGTCGTGGCGGTTGAAATTCCTTATATCGTGGCCGTCCAGAGATACAGAGCCCTCCTGCACGTCGTAAAACCGCATCAAAAGCTTGATGATGGTGGTCTTTCCCGCGCCGGTCGGACCCACGATGGCGATCTTCTGTCCAGGCTTTACGTCGGCGCTGAAGTCCTTGATGACCACCTGTTCCGGATCGTAGCCGAAGCGGACGTGGTCGAACTTCACCGCGCCCTGCGGATTCTCCAGAACCACCGGATGCTCCGCCGTCTGATCCTCTTCCTCTTCAGCCAGGAACTCAAATACCCGCTCTGACGCCGCCGTCATAGACTGGACCTGGTTGATAACCTGGGCGATCTGCTGGATCGGCTGGGTAAAGTTCTTCACATACTGGATAAACGCCTGAATATCTCCGATGCTGATGGTTCCCCTGATGGCCAGGATGCCGCCGCTGATAGCCACGCCGGCGTAGCCCATGTTGCCTACAAACATCATGATCGGATGCATCATGCCGGACAGGAACTGAGATTTCCACGCCGACTGATACAGGGTATCGTTGGTCTGATTGAAGGTCTCGATGGTCTCCGATTCCTTGTTGAAGGCCTTGATGACCAGATGACCGGCATAGGTCTCCTCCACCTGGCCGTTGATCACGCCCAGATACTTCTGCTGGGAGCGGAAATACTTCTGCGAAAACCTGACCACGATGGACATCAAAGTCACGGAAACCGGCAGAATGACCAGGGCGATCAGCGTCATCAGAGGAGAGATGGTCAGCATCATGACCAGCACGCCGACGATGGTCGTAGTAGAGGTGATGATCTGCGTCACACTCTGGTTCAGTCCCTGCCCCAGGGTATCCACGTCGTTGGTGATTCGTGAGAGGACCTCGCCGTAAGGGCGGCTCTCAAAGTATTTCATCGGCATCCGATTGATCTTCTCGGCGATCTCCCTCCGCATCCGGTAACAGATCTTCTGGGTAACGCCGGTCATGATCCAGCCCTGTATAAAGGTAAACGCCGCGCTGACCAGATACAGTCCCAGCGTCCACAGCAGGATCTCCGCGATCCGCTCAAAGTCGATGCCTCCGGTGCCGCCGATCTTCCGCATGAGCCCTTCAGCCAGCTCCGTTGTGGCCCGGCTCATGACCTTCGGCCCCAGAACGTTGAAAACGGTGGACGCTACGGCAAAGATCATGACTACCAAGATGGCGAATTTATATCTTCCGATGTAGCCCAGCAGCCTGCGGAAGGAGCCCTTGAAGTCCTTTGCCTTTTCGCCGCCTATCATGCCGCCCATAGGCCCCTTGCCCATGGGACCCCGGCGTCTCTGCTGCGGTGTCCTGTAAACCTGATTCTCCTTACTCATGGCTCTTCACCCCCTTCGCAAATTGAGCCAGATCCTTGGCGGAAAGCTGCGAATACGCGATCTGCTGATAGACCTCGCAGCTTTCCATCAGCTCCTCGTGGGTTCCCTTGCCTACGATTTCGCCGTCGTCCAGCACCAGGATCTGATCCGCGTGGAGAATGGTGCTGATCCTCTGCGCCACGATGATCTCCGTGCTGTCCTTGATGTTAGCGCCCAGCGCTTTCCGCAGTTTGGCGTCCGTCTTCATGTCAAGAGCGGAGAAGCTGTCGTCGAAGACGAAGATCTTCGGGTCCTTGGCGATGGCTCTGGCGATAGCCAGCCGCTGCTTCTGCCCGCCGGACACGTTGCTGCCGCCCTGGGCGATGTAGCTGTCATATTTGTCGTCTTTCTCCTCGATGAACTCCGCGGCCTGGGCGATTTCCGCGGCGAAACGAAGCTTCTCGTCTGACGCCTTTTGATCGCCAAAGCGCAAGTTGCTGGCGATGGTTCCGGAGAACAGCACGCCCTTCTGCGGAACAAAGCCGATGGCCCCGCGCAGCTCCTTCATGGACAGCTGGCGGATATCGACGCCGTCCAGGGTCACAGTTCCGCCGGCCACGTCGTAAAACCGGGGGATCAGGTTGACCAGGGTGGACTTGCCCGCGCCTGTGCTGCCGATGATGGCGGTCACCTTGCCCGGCTCCGCTCGGAAGCTGATATCGTGGAGCACGTCTTCCTTCGCGCCCGGATAGCGGAAGTTCACATGGGAGAACTCCAGAACGCCGCGGGACACGCCGCCGGATACCGGATGCTCCGGATCTTCCACAGAGGAGCGGGTCCTGACCACTTCGTCGATACGCTCAGCCGCCACGCCGGCGCGGGGCAGCATGATGGACATTACGGTCAGCATCAGGAAGGACATGACGATCATCATGGAATAGGTGATAAAGGCGGTCATGGCTCCCACCTGCAGATCGCCGGTATCGATGCGGTGAGCGCCGACCCACATGATCAGAATGACCAGACAGTTCATGATCATCATCATACCCGGCATCATGAAGGTCATGACCCGGTTGGTGAACAGCTGCGTCCTCTTCAGATTCTGATTGGCCTCGTCAAACCGCTCTTCTTCCTTCTTTTCCCGGCCGAAAGCCCTGATAACGGAAAGGCCGGTGAGGATTTCTCTGGAAACCAGGTTCATGGCGTCTACCAGCTTCTGCATGATCTTAAACTTCGGCATGGCGATGGATACCAGCAGGCCCACAAAGCCTACGATGACCAGTACGCCCAAAGCGATGACCCATTCCATATGGGCTCCCGTGCGGGCCACTCTGTAGATGCCGCCCAGCCCCAGGACCGGCGCGTACAGCACCATGCGCAGCATCATGGCCGTCACCATCTGGATCTGCTGCACGTCGTTGGTGCTCCTTGTGATCAGAGAAGCCGTGGAGAACCGGTCCATCTCCGCGTTGGAGAAGCCTATGACGTTGTGGAAGACCTTTTCACGGAGATCCCGGCCAACGCCCGCGCCGACCCTTGCCGCCAGAAAGGCCACAGCCACGGCCGCCGCCAGCATCAGAACCGCCATCATGAACATTCTGCCTCCCGCGGACCACAGATAATCCATCTGAATATCGTCCACGTCCAGGCCCGCCGCCCTGTCGCAGTCCACCGCGTAGGCCACGCCCATGGACTGCAGAGTCTCCGTGCCGATGGAGGCCATCATCTCCTCCATGGAAGCCCGCGCCTCCTCGATCATGGAAGCGTCCATCTGGCCGCCGCTGATCATCTGCTCCATCAAAGGGCGCATATCCACATAGACGGCCTTGGCGCCGTTCTCGTCTTCCGCCTCAAAGCTGTCGATCTCGACATGCATCAGGGCTTCTATCTCCTCTATGGACAGATCGTCGATCTGCGCGGCCAAAGCCGCCGTCTGCGGATCCGCCTCCATGGCGTTTTTCACGGTATCCTTAAAGTCCGCCTCGCTCATATGGCCCAGCTGGTAGGTCAGCGCCACAGAGGTCAGCAGCTTCTCATCCAGCGCGTCCAGCTCCTCCTCGTCGTCAATGACGCGGCTGCAGAACACCCCGTCTTCCGCATAAGCGCCCTGCCACAGAGCCTTTTCCTCATCATTCATGAAGATCTGCGCTTCCTCGTATTCCTGCGCCGTGATCCTCTCCGGCGTGATATGCTCTACGCCGCTGTTCATGATCCCTACGTCGATGATGTCTGACGTGTACTGCGGCAGCGACAGGTCGCAATAGGCCTGCACCATCAAAAGCAGCACGATCAAAATGACCGACTTCCAGTAGGGGATCAGATTCGCAAAAATTCTCTTCATAATCCATCTCCCTTCTCACTCTCATTTTCACTTACTTCTTATACTTTCTCTTCTCAATTTCCTCTCTTGAAACGTCGACAAATCTCTGGAACTGCGTGATCAGCTTTTCCATGTTGTCCTCTCCCATATTGGAAAACACAGCGTCCGCGAATTCCTCTATGATGCTGTTGGCCTCCGTCAGGGCTTCCTTTCCCTCTTCTGTCAGGGCGACAAAGGTGTTTCTCCGGTCCGTCTCATCTACCGTCCTGGTGATGTAGCCTTTGTTGTCCAGACTGCGAAGACCCCGCGATACGGCAGGCGGCGGACAGCCCATAGACCGTACCACCTGGGACACCTTTACCTTCCCCTGGCCGCTGTCCTCCAGGCAGCTGATCCAGTGCAGAAGCATATGGTCCCCATGGGTAATCTCCGGCAGCATACTGGAAATGTTCAGCTTCTTGAACTCCATCATAGTATTGAAAAAAAGTAACTGTTCCTTCCTCATCGTTTCACCTCTGCGCGGACAGCAGCAGCCGCGCTTTTTCCGTCGTAACTCAAGTTAAAAATTGTCGAAATTTAATAATTAACGTCGTTAATAATTTCAACAATGGAATTATTGTAGCACCGTATAAAGGAGATGTCAAGCGAAAAATCCCCGAAGGATTTCCTCCGGGGAACTGTTTCTGTATTTAATGCCAGCGGCCGCTATCTGCCGGCCTCCCTGGCAAAGGCATAGCCCATCTCAAAAGCTTTCTTGTTGTCAGGAATGAATTTGGCCTTGCCGCCCTCAAAGACGTGGGCAAAGGTGTCGTCTATGTCGTCGGCCTGTACCGCGCCGGTAGCGTAGACCACCGCCCCCAGCATGACCAGATTGGCCAGCTTGAAGCCGCCAAAGGCCTCCGCCGTCATCCGGTTGGCAGGGATCTCATATACCTTTACGCCGTCCTTCATCGAAACGCCTGACGCAGAGCACAGGTCGGAATTGATGATCAGATAGCCGCCTTCCCGGACCACCGGCGCGAATTTTTCCAGAGACGGCTGGTTCAGAGCGACGACGCAGTCGGCGTCCTTTGTGATGACAGGAGAGCCGATGCTGGCGTCAGAAATGATCACGTTCACGTTGGCGGTGCCGCCGCGCATTTCAGGGCCATAGGAAGGGCACCAGGAGACTTCCCTGCCTTCCAGCATCCCCGCGTAGGCCATGATCTTGCCCATCAGCAGAGAGCCCTGGCCGCCGAAGCCTGCGATGATAGAAGAAAATGTATTCATTTTATTTGACCTCCTCTGCTGTGATATCTTTGAAAACGCCCAGCGGGTAGTAAGGGATCATCTTTTCCCTTACGAACTCCATGGCCTTCACAGGGGTCAGGCCCCAGTTGGTAGGACAGGAGGATACGACCTCGATAAAGGTGAAGCCCAGGCCCTGCCTCTGGATCTCAAAGGCTTTTTTGATGGCCTTCTTGGCCGCTGTCACCTGGGCGGGAGTGGAAACGCTCACTCTCTCGATGTAGGCGGGTCCCGTCAGGGCAGCCAGCATTTCAGAGACGCGCAGCGGGTTGCCGTTGATCTCAGGGTCACGGCCCCTCTGCGCCGTCGTCGCCTTCATGCCTGGCAGCGTGGTAGGCGCCATCTGTCCGCCGGTCATGCCGTAGATGCCGTTGTTGATGAAGATCGTGGTGATCTTTTCGCCTCTCGCCGCCGCGTGGACGATCTCACAGGTTCCGATAGAAGCCAGGTCTCCGTCGCCCTGGTAGGTCATGACGATGTTGTCCGGATGGACCCTTTTGATGCCTGTCGCCGTAGCGGGCGCGCGGCCGTGGGCGCACTGGATCGCGTCAAAATTAAAGTAGTTGTTGGCGAACACCGCGCAGCCTACGGGAACGCAGGCGATGGCGTTCTCTGCCTCGCCCAGCTCTTCCAGCACTTCCGCCACCAGTCTGTGTACGATGCCGTGAGCGCAGCCAGGGCAGTAATGCAGCTTGGTGTCTGTCAGGTTTCCGGTCTTTTCAAATACCACTGCCATTAGTTGTCACCTCCCATATGTTCCTTCGCAAAGGCTGTGATCTCGTCGACGGTAGGCACGTTGCCTCCTGTTCTTCCGTGGAACACCACTTTGCCCTTGTCGTTGCAGGCGTGGGCTACGTCAGCCACCATCTGTCCCATGGACATCTCCACGTCCAGGTACTTTTTGATCTGTCCGTCCCATCTGTCAAAGGCTTTCTGCGGGAACGGCCACAGGGTCTTAGGCCTGATCATGCCCACAGGATAACCTTCCGCTCTCAGATAACCGATGGCTGTCCGCACGACTCTGGAAGCCGTACCGTAGGAAACGAAGGCGTATTCCGCGTCGTCCATCAGATATTCCTCCCAGTCCTGCTCATTGGCTTCGATCTTCTCATACACAGCAAAGTGTTCGTGGTTCCACGCCTCGCAGTCGTCAGGGTCGATGACCAGGTTTTTGATGTTGTGTCTCTCGCCCTTTCCTTTGCCCGTCAGCGCCCAGGTCTTTTCCGGTATGCCCTCTCTGCGGACGTAGTTGAACTCTACAGGTTCCATCATCTGACCGATCAGGCCGTCCGCCAGAATGATGGCCGGAACCCCGTACAGGTCCGCCATATCAAAGGCGTCCATGACCATATCCACGGCCTCCTGGACCGACGCGGGAGCCAGAACGATGTTGTGATAGTCGCCGTTGGAGCCGCCCTTTACCGCCATGTTGTAGTCCGCCTGGCCCGGCTGGATCGTTCCCAGACCGGGACCGCCCCGCATCATGTTGATGATGACCGCCGGAAGTCCCGCGTTGGATATGTAGCCGATGCCCTCCTGCTTCAGCGCGATGCCGGGGGAAGAAGAGCTGGTGAGAACGCGGGCGCCGGCCGCCGCCGCGCCGTACACCATGTTGATTGCCGCCACTTCAGATTCGGCCTGCACGAAAGTGCCTCCGACCTTAGGCAGCTCGTTGGACAGATATTCAGGGATCTCAGACTGGGGCGTGATCGGATATCCGAAGAAGAATCTGCATCCCGCCTCGATCGCCGCCTTTCCGACGGCTTCGTTGCCTTTCATCAAAACTTTTGCCATTGAAAAAATCCTCCTCTCTATTATCCCAGTTTTTCTACTGTGATCGCGCAGTCAGGGCACATCTTCGCGCAGCTGGCGCAGGCAATACAGCCTTCCCCTGTCAGCTCCGCCGGATTGTAGCCTGCGGCGTTGATCTTTTCCGCGGACAAGGCCAGAACCTTTTTCGGACAGACAGATACGCACAGGCCGCAGCCTTTGCAGATCACTTCATCGATCGTCACTTTACCTTTTGCCATGTAGCATACACCTCCATAAAGATTTACATCCAGGTTTCTCTCATATGAAACTCCATAGGGAACAATTCTCCAGCAAGTCCAGCAGGCACCTCCTCTGTCAGAAGTCCCTCGACATAGGAAACGTACCTCACGGGCACTCCTGTCAGCCTCGACGCCTCCTTCAGGATCTCGTCGCCGCGGCGCAGGCAGTCAGCCGTCGTCTCCCTTATCAGGTTCGTATTGTTGATGAAGCCGGTCACCTTCAGACCCGCGGCGTATTCCAGATTTTCCATCTGCTCTGCGATCTTCTCCGGCGCGGCCGTGTCAGGACGATATGTATTGACCACCATAAAAAAATCTGTTTCCCCATGGTCCAGAAGAGGCTTGATCCTGCCCAGCACCAGAGTGCCTACGTCGCTGCCGCCGAGGTCGATCACGTACTGATACGCCTTGTTGGTGACCGGCATGGTCATGGCGCCGGATACGGCCGGAAGATCCGCCGCCGTCGTATCCAGATTGGACGCGATAACCTGTACACCCTTTGCTTCCAGTTCTCCCTTCTTTTCACGGGAACGGAAATATACATTTACGATATCCAGATCGGCAATCGCGACTTTGCCCCGCACGCTTTGGCGCAGCTTTGTCACGTAATTGACCGCGAACTCCGTCTTTCCACTGCCGTAGTAGCCGGAGATAATTCTAACCCGTTTGTCGTCAGCTATCATTTTTTCGCCTCCAAAAAGCCTCGCTCTTTTTCTCATATACTAATATTTATGCAGTTCCTCCTGATTTTAGAATCACAAAAAAAGAAAAATCCCACCACAATGCTGTGATGGGATAGCAAAGCCTCTTTTTTTCGCCGTTTTTTTCCTTTAACCGGCCTCTAAGGCAGTCCTCTTTACGCGAAAGCCTCGTAGATGGCTTTGATGGCCGTGTTGAAGTCTTTGTTCTGCACGCCGACGATGATGTTCATCTCGCTGGAGCCCTGGTCGATCATTCTGATGTTGACGTTTGCCTCGGCCAGCGCCGTGAACAGCTTGGCGGAAACGCCCGGCCGGTAGCTCATGCCGCAGCCAACGGTGGCGATCAGCGCGATGTCCTCAAAGACCTCCATATGGTCAGGGCTCAGCTGCTTCTCAAAAGCGTCCAGCAGCTCGTCGAGCCTGCCGTCGATGCTCTTGTTGGACACGACGACGGATATAGTGTCGATGCCGCTTGGCAGGTGCTCAAAGTTGATGTTGAAGTCCTCCAGGGTGGCCAGGATCCTTCTGACAAAGCCTCTCTCGGCGCTCATCATATTCTTGTAGATGGCGATAACCGTGAAGTCCTTGCTGCCCGCGATGCCGGTGACCACGTTGGTATTGGTCACGTCGTGCTCCGCCGTGATGACCGTGCCCGGATCCTCCGGGTGGTTGGTATTCCTGATATTGATCGGGATATTGGCGATGCGCGCCGGATAGATGGCGTCCTCGTGAAGCACGGAAGCCCCCATGTAGGACAGCTCTCTCAGCTCCTTATATGAAATCTTATGGATCGGCTTCGGGTTTTTGACGATCCTCGGATCGGCCATGAGGAAGCCGGAAACGTCGGTCCAGTTTTCATACACGTCGGCGGACACGGCGCGGGCCACCAGGGCGCCTGTAATGTCGGAGCCGCCTCTGGAGAAGGTGCGCACCTTGCCGTCCTCTTTGCTCACGCCGTAGAAGCCCGGAAGCACCGCCCGCTCGTGGCCTGCCAGCTCTGCCCGCAGAGCCTCGTCGGTCTCCTCCTGGAGCAGCCGGCCTTTGCTGTCGAAGAGAATCAGCCCTTCTACGTCGACAAAATCGTAGCCCAGAAAGGCCGCGATCAAAACCGCGTTGAGATATTCTCCCCGGCTGGCGATGTAATCAGCGCTGCAGCCCTTTTTCAGGTTTTCTTTTATTCTATCAAAATGCTCCTGCAGGTCTACATCTACGCCCAGGTTCAGCTGCACGGCCATGAATCGGTCCGTGACCACCTGGAACACCTGGTCGTAGGGCAGGTTGTGTTCCATATGTGTCTTGCACAGATACAGAAGATCCGTGATCTTATTGTCTCCGTCAAATCGTTTTCCCGGCGCCGATACGACGATATACCGCCGGTCCGGGTCTGCTTCGATAATCTGTTTGGTCTTCGTCAGCTGAATTCCGTCAGCAACCGAAGAGCCTCCGAATTTTGCTACTTTGATTCCCATGAAGAAAATTCCTCCTATTGTCTAAATATATTCCTAATCTACCAAAAGGGTTCTTACGGAGTTCCGCCAAAAACCAGCGATGTCCCTTGCCGCCCACGGAGGCAGGGAACATCCAGCATTTATTATATTACAACACCCGCCCCGTTGCAACATTTTTATCCTTGTTTTTTGTCCCCGTCCCACAAGAAATCTGATTTCGCCTTGGCCCTTCGGATAAAATGCCTGCGGGAGCAGGGGTTTAGAAATGGCCTTAGCTTTGGCCTTAGGGATTGAGGCCATGAACCCCCATGAAGAGCCTGGCCTGGGAATTTCACTGGGGAATCGCCCTGGGGAATCGCCCTGGGGAATCGCCAATGAAAAAAGAGCACATTATGTCAAATATGTGCTCCTTTTCTATCCATCATATACATCTGCCTTACCCTCTCAGGTACTCGATCTCTTCCCGGGTCAGTTTCCGGTAATGGCCCTCTGCCAAGCGGCCCAGACGGACGTTTCCGATGGCCACCCGGGTCAGCTCCTGGACAGAATTGCCAACAGCTTTGAACATCTTCCGCACCTGCCGGTTTTTCCCCTCGTGGATGGTGATGTCCACGATCGTAGACTTTGGCAGGCCTTTGATCACCGACACCTTCGCCTTTGATGTGACATAGCCGCCAATATCCACGCCGTTTTCCAGCCGCGCGCACTTCTCCTTTGACAGCACGCCGGATACCCGCGCCCGGTAGGTCTTCGGCATCTCGTGCTTCGGATGGGTCAGCCGGTAAGCGAAATCCCCGTCGTTGGTCATGATCAGCAGGCCGCTGGTATTGTAGTCCAGCCGTCCCACCGGAAAGATCCGCGCGTCCACGTCGGCCACCAGATCCATCACCGTGGCCCGATCCCTGTCGTCGCTGACCGTGGTCACATAGCCCACCGGCTTGTTGAGCAGAAGGTAGACCTTCTTTTCCTCCGCCTGAACGCGGCGGCCGTTGACCTCCACCACGTCTCCGTCAGCCACATCGTAGCCCGGCTCCTTCAGCACCGCTCCGTTGATCCGCACGTTGCCGTTGGCGATCAGCTCATCGGCCTTTCTCCGGCTGGCCACGCCCGCCTGCGCAATATATTTGTTTATCCTCATGGTAACTCTCCCTAACGTTTTTCTCCTGTGATTTTACCACAAAACCCGTCTAAAGGAAAGAGTCATATACCCCTTCCAACCCGGTTTTTGCCACGCGGCGCCTGATCTCCCCAGGATCCGCCGAGTACAGCCCCCGCTCCTGCATATAGGCGAAAAACTCATCTCCCGCGAAGGTGATCATGCCCCCGTCCGATTTCTCGTAGGTCAGCAGCGCTCCGACAGCCAGGGTTTCCGGAAGGATCAAAGGGTGTCCGCCCCGGGTGTATCTGCCGGCGTTGTGTCCGGCGAGCGCGCCTGTTGTAATAGCCTCCGTATGACCGATGAACAGTCCCGACTTTTCACCGCCGCAGAACAGGTTTTCCACGCCTTTCACCTGCATGGAAGGCTCCCGCTCCGTCACTGCCATGTAGCGGATGGAATTGCCCTTGCCTCCCGCGTAAGGATCGGCAAACCGGGCATTTTCAAAGCCCGGCACCTGCCGCAGCTGTTCCAGGGGGAAATAGGGCGTCATCAGCTTTGCGGCGCCGGTATCGATGAGAATGATGTTTTCCGCGTATTGCGGCAGCGCGTACTGGCGGCAGACCTTCTTCGCCAACTTGCTCTCGTTGACCATCTCCTTCGGCAGCGGGACCACCACCACGCCGTCCTCCTCCAGACGTTCCCGGATATCCTCGGACAGAGACCCTTTGTCTAATTTACATGAGCCGCTGAAAGCTCCCGGCGTGCCGTCGGCCCGCTTTCCCATGTAATCCCGGCCTCCCGCTCTTTCGGAAATGCTGACCCGGGGACCAAAGGCGGGACAGCGGAGAACGCACATGCTGCAGCCGTTGCCGTACTCCATGCAGTTTCCCATGGGCCCCGTAGTGCCTGTGCAGTCCACAAAGACGTCGCCCTCAAAGGTCCTGCCATCAGCGGCAACGACGGCTTTGATCCGGTCCCCCTCTTTGACCACATCGGTGACGCGGGTCATCAGACGCAGATCGACGCCCCGCTCTTCCAGCAGACGGCGCACTGCCGGTTCCGTTTTGATCACATGATAAAAGGACGCGTGACGGTGTCCGGGGAAATCCACATCGCGGTGGGCCGCGCATCGGTCTGTGAGCTCAAACAGCTCCCCCGCGCCCATGGCGATGTTCTCCTCGGCCGCCGTAAAGCGCCCGTTGTTGCGCATGATGCCTCCCACGTTGCCCAGTCCCAGAAGGAGATCCGTCCTTTCGATGAGCTGCACCTGCGCGCCTGTTTTTTTCGCTGTAAGGGCGGCGCTGCATCCTGCCCAGCCGCCGCCTATGATCACGATCTTTGCCATTTTCCATCCTCCCATTTTCTTTGTATATGCATATGAGAGAACGGCTTGGCAGTATTCCCTTCTTTCGCCGTCCTACGCCCAGGCCATCGGCAGCACGTAGAGGACAACGCACAGAAAATGGAGAATGCTGCCCGTCAGGACGAACAGGTGCCAGACGCTGTGCATATATCTCCTTTTGATGGCGTAAAACACGATGCCGCCGGTGTAGCTGAGGCCGCCCAGCAAAAGGAGCCAGAACGCCGCGGCCGGCAATACCCGCACGATATCTCCAAGGACGGCTATGACGGACCAGCCCATGGCTACGTAGAGGACCATGCTCAGCTTGGCGGTCTTCTCCAGGCTGACAGCGTTGAGGGCGACACCCAGGGCTGCGCAGATCCACACGGCGGCCGCCACCAGGATTCCCCTGGTGTTTCCCTGCAGGGCGATCAGACAGAACGGCGTGTAGCTGCCCGCGATCAAAATGAAGATGGACGTATGGTCAAAGACCCGCAGGATCTCTTTTGCCCGGTGATGGGTTATGGCGTGGTAAAGCGTCGACATGGTGTACAAAGCGATCAGCGAAATGCCGTAGACCAGGCTGACGCCAAGGGCCAGGGCGCTGCCGTGAAAGGCGCTGAGAACCACCATCAACGTCAGTCCGCAGGCTGACAAAACCGCCCCGATCCCGTGGGACGTGCTGTTAAAAATCTCCTCACCCAGCGTGTACCGCCTTAAGGTCTGTTCATTCATTTTTCATTACCCCCTCTTGTAGTTTTTATTATTTTTATATCTAGTTTTCATTACTACTTCATATTACATCCATTACTCTGTTTTGTCAAGGCGTTGATGAAAAATCACGCTGTTTTTTTGCGGACAGCCTGACATATATGTGATATACTGAAATCAGCACGAAAAGCGCTGTGGCGCGCAACCGGCGCACAAGAGAAAGGAATTCGTCATGGATACGAAAAAATATCAGGCTGTTTTATTTGACCTGGACGGCACCCTCTGGGATTCCACTGTGCAGATTTTGCCGGCATGGAACCGGGTACTGGAGCGGCGCGGGACAGGCCACGTTCTGACGCTAGATGAAATAAAGGGCTATATGGGAAAAACCATCGGGGAGATCGCCGCCATCATGCTGCCCCATATTCCGGCTTCCGAAGGTCTTTCCGTTTTGAAGGAATGCTGCCGCGAGGAAGTCATCACTCTGCGTGAGACCGGCGGCGCGCTGTATCCTGACCTGTGGGAAGAGCTGCGAAAGCTGGCCGCAGATTACGTTCTTGCCATCGTCAGCAACTGCCAGGACGGCTACATCCAGTCCTTTCTCCACGCCCATCAGCTTTCAGCTTTTTTCAGCGACTACGAGTGTTCGGGAAGGACCGGTCTTTCCAAAGGTGAAAACATCAGACTGGTCATGGACCGCGGCCGCATAGAGTCCGCCATATACGTGGGCGATACACAGGGAGACTGGGATGCGGCGAAGATAGCCGGTGTGCCCTTTGTTCACGCCGCCTACGGATTTGGAAGGATCTCCTGTCTCAACGAAAAAACGCAGCCTCTCGCCAGCATCAATGCCTTTGATCAGCTGCGTCCGCTACTTTCTGAAATGGGATAAGCCCCATAACATCGAAACGCCGCCCCTAGTGGACGGCTTTTTTCGGCGGCCAATTGCGGCAGCCATTCTTTGTTCCCTGCAGCTCTACCGTCTCCTCCAGACGAGCCAGGGCGTAGATGGCGTCAGACAGCCGGTTGACGAAACGAAAGAGAACCTCGCGAAAAGTCACGCTCCGCTTGGCCTCAATCATGGCGCGCTCCGCCCGTCTCACCACGGTCCGGGCCACGTGGAGGGCCGCTGACGCCGGATTGACGCCGGGAATCACGAAAGAGGTCTGCATGCCTGTAGTCAGGGTACAGCGGTCCACCATGCCTTCCAGCGCGTCTACATCTGCCTCCCGGATCACCCTTTCGCCCAGCAGCTTCCGGCCGGTTTCATCGCTGGCAAGCTCCGCGGCCAGGACAAAGAGATTCTGCTGTATTTTATCGATGCACTCTTTGATATATTCGTTCTTCGTCAAGGCGTAGGCCAGTCCCAATACGGAATTGGCCTCGTCGATCGTTCCGTAACACTGCACCCGCGGGTTGTCCTTGGAGACACGGTTTCCGCCTACCAGACCGGTAGTGCCCTCGTCTCCCGTCTTCGTATAGAGATTTGTCATGGTTATCACATCCTGTTTTTCTGATTTGATCTTAGGATGCCCGTCCTTAGATACATCTATACGTCTGCTATTATACGTCTGCTATAAAAAACGGGCGCGCGTCAAACGCGTGGGTTTACTTGTACAAAAAAACGGCACCGCTTTCGCTGTACCGTTTTGTAATATTATATCTGGTTTGTAATATTATATCTGGATCATCTGGGGCAGGGGCATCTGGATCTGGAACATCTACGCTGACGCTCCGTTCTTTTTTATCTCTTCTTTATCTCTTCTTTATCTCTTCCTTTTCAGCTCTTCTTTGAACAGCTCCGCAATATCAGACGGGCCGCTCCACCATAGGTCGGCATCTTCGTCATACAAAAGCTGCCCTGTATTTGAAGCAATAAACATGGATAGCACCTCGTCCGGGTCCATCTGTAAATCCTCTGACAGCTCGTCAACGATCAGGCTTATCAGCATATCCACAGCATTGTGCTTTGTTTCAACGCGCATTTCTTTTTTTACAGCCATAGTTTCTCACTTCCCGCAAACTCCAGACATTTCAATGCCGGTTCTGTTCTAAAGCAAAACTGATCTTTCAATCGCTCAGGAAGAAGCAAGCTGATACACATATTGTCGGCCTGCTTGCTGCCGATTTCGCCGTAGGCATATGCCATATAAGCGGCGATCGCCGCATTTGTCTGGTCATTTACCACCTTTCCGATTATAATATCGTATTTGCTCAGTTCATCTGCAAGACCCGGAAAAGCGTCTCTTTTTCTGTGGCCTGCAACGCAGTGAAGCCAGTCAGCGTCTGCTTTTTCATAGCGCAGTACGTTCAGATCCTCCGTCACAGTAAAACGAAAGGCTGTAATAAACCCGTAATCCTGTTCTTCCGGCACCGTTCCGTTCAGCATCGCTTTCTTTACAGACGTCTTTATGAAATTCTCCGCCTGTTTTTTTGATGAGATCAGATAAAAGCCCTGTCCAAAATCCTTATACTTTGCACAGTATTTGAGTTCCGGATGTCTGACTTCACAATAGCTTCCATGATACAAGACCACTTCGTCAACTGGTCTTTCCACGAATTCTGGCCCCCCTTATACGCAAGATAACTTCCCACCTCTTCCAGAACCGCTTCATCTCCTTCTACATGAAAGAGTTCAAAGCAGTCCCGAATAAAACGAAAAACCCTGAATTCTGTGAAAATGCTCCCAATCTCTTTGACGGGCACATTTCATTTTTCTGAAGCGAGCCGTATAATTCTTGCCTGCATGTACGTAATCTGCTGCTTTTCATTCATATGGCTTCCTCCTGCTGCTTTCGCCGTTCCCAATTGTATTCTCATCTGTGGTCTCAGTTGTTTTCTCATCTGTTTTCTCACCGAAAGCGCCGTTGATTTACCATTATTATAGCCTAAAGCAGTTCATAAAACAAGGCGAATCACGATTCAGCCGCGTCTTCTTCCTGCAGAGCGATCTGCATCATGACGGCGCACTCTATCCGCTTTTTAAACAGCTGACAGCCGTAGTCGTAAACGCCTTTGATGTCGCCGGTGGCATGGTAAGCGTTGGCCGCGCAGCCGCCGCTGCAGTAAAGCCTGGCCCAGCAGTCCCTGCACTCCTCCCGGGCATAGACGTTGCACATCTTAAACTCCTGGCGAATGGCCTCGCCCGTGATGCCGTTCCAGATATCGCCCATCCGGTACTTCTCATCGCCAACAAACTGATGGCAGGGATACAGGTCGCCCCACGGCGTCACCGCAAAATACTCCGTGCCGGAGCCGCAGCCTGAAATCCGCTTATAGATACACGGTCCATGGGTCAGGTCGATCATATAATGGTAGAAGGTAAAGCCGTTGCCCGCCTGCTTTCGGCGTATCATCTCCGTCGCCAGAATTTCATACTGCTCAAAGAGCTTCGGCAGGTCCTCCTCCGTCAGGGCAAAGGGATCCTCCGGCGGACAGACCACTGGCTCCATGGAAAGCTCCGTAAATCCCATATCGGCCATATGGAAGATGTCTTCCGTAAAATCCACGTTATTATGGGTGAAGGTTCCCCGCATATAATAGCCTTTGCCGCCGCGGGCCTCCACCAGCTTCTTGAACTTGGGCACGATGATGTCGTAGCTGCCCTCATCGCTGGCCGTCCGCCGCAGCCGGTCGTGAACCTCTTTGCGGCCGTCCAGGCTGAGAACCACATTGTGCATTTCCCGATTGGCGAACTGGATAACGTCATCGTCGATACCTACGCCGTTGGTAGTCAGCGTAAACCGGAAGTTCTTTTCATGCTCCTTCTCAACGCCGCGGGCATAGTTCACCAGATCTTTTACCACCTGCCAATTCATCAAAGGCTCTCCGCCAAAGAAATCCACTTCCAGATTTCTTCTGTCTCCGGAATTCTCGATCAAAAAGTCCAGCGCCCGCTTTCCTGTCTCAAAGGACATGAGTCCCCGCTCCCCGTTGAAATTGCCCTGGCTGGCAAAACAGTAGGAGCAGTTCAGGTTGCAGGTGTGGGCCACGTGAAGGCACAGGGCTTTGACCTCTGTGTGCCGGTTCTTCAGATCATACGCGTTGGGCTCGTAGATGTCCTCCGTAAACAGCTTTTTCTGACTGCGCAGCTCCTCGATGTCTTCCACCACCTCCAGAACCTCTTCCCGGGTGACATCCGGCTGGTCTTTATATCTGTCAAGAATCTCCGCGGCCAGCTTCTCCTTCAAGGCGTCCGGCAGGGCGCCTGCTGCTTTCTCCATCAGGTCACAATAAATGTGGATGATGTCATACGCAACATCATCCACTACATGTACTGAACCGCTATAAACGTCTAAAACGATATTGTATCCGTTTAGTTTATACTGGTGTATCATCTTAGTTCTTCTTCTCGCACTCCTGATTTGCTACGCCGCAGGAAGTCTTGCAAGCGGACTGGCAGGAAGTCTGGCACTCGCCGCAGC
>CALLDR010000155.1 GCA_937997955.1 uncultured Emergencia sp.
TTTGTTTTTTGCATACGTAAAGGGCTGCCGCCCTAACGGTTATTTTCCGTTAATGTGACAGCCCCTTTATTTTTTGATTGAAATACACTTTCATAAGCGAATACTGGTTTCACGGCCGCATCTTTCCCATCACTCCCCCATCTCCGGATCCAGCCGCCAGCAGGCGATCGCCTTATACAGCAGGTAGGCGGACATGCTGTCCGCGGCGTCAAAGTTGGTGATGTCCCGGATCTTCCCCAGCCGGTATTTGACCGTATTCCGGTGGAGGTAGAGCTGGTCGGCGGTGGTCTTAACCTGGCCGTCGGCGTCTAAGTAGTATACGGCAAGGGTGTGGAGCAGTTCATCGCCGTCGGGCTCCTGCAGCAGGGGCAGCAGAATGTTGCGGCAGATGCGGTATTCCTCCGTTCGTTCCTCCATCATATCACGGCAGGCTTTTCCAAGGAGCAGGTCCCCATAGGACAGCTCCTTTTTGTGTGGAAAGATCCTGGTAACGTCAGGAATGTACGTGGTGTACAGCTGGTAGGTCCTGCGTACATCCTCCACGCAGCTGTCGTTGGGGAAGACAGAGATGGTATAGCGGTCATAGACGCTGTCGAGACTCTCTATGAGCTCATCGATGTAATGCAGGTCTCCGTCTGCGCTGTGAGCGTAGATGATGTAGCAGACGATGTAGATGCCGTAGGTATCCGCGATGATCTCCTTGCCCATGGAGGCAGAGCACTCCTTCAGCTCTTTGATCATGCTCCGCATCAGGCGGAGCCGCTCTTTGGTCTCCATGCTGGCTCCCATGTTGGGCTCCGTGTTGGCCTCCGTGTTGGGCTCCAGGTTCCCGAAGTCGGGCCGGACGATGACGGCGGTGTTGATGGCTTTCAGGTCGATGCCCAGCCGGGCGGCGGCGCTGCGGAGCCTGTCGTCGTTTCCCTCGATGATGGCGGGAACCAGAGCGTTTTCCAGAATACTGCTCTCGTCCATGTCCCAAAGCTTGGAGAAAACCTGCAGGCATTCGATGATATGATACACGTCGTCCAGGGTCAGCGCGCCGGATTCATCAGCGGCATAGAGGGAGAAGTTCCGGTACTCAAAGGCGCTGAAGGGCACGCAGAAAATGCGCAGAGGCATGCCCTGACGCTGGGTTTCTATCATCAGGCTGCCGCTCTCCGCGTGGGCTTCATACAGACGGCAGATCTCGTCGGCGGTGATCTCGTTGGCGGCGGGCCATTTGCTCATGGCCACGCTGCTCTGGGACAGATCCGAAAGAAAGACCGTGCATTTCAGGTGGTCGCTGATCAGCTGCAGCAGCGTGGAAAGGTTCTTCCGGTTTTCCGGCAGCCGGCCGACTAGGGCGGCGATATTGTCGATGAGGCCGCTGGCGTGGTTCTTGTCGCGGAGCAGCAGTTCGTAGATCTCCCGCAGAACCTCGTTGTAAAAGCAGTCTATGCGTCCCTCTGGCATGACCATCAAAGGGAAACCCAGCCGGTCAGCGGTTTCAATCAAAGACGGATGGATCTGATCCAGATAGATTCCTACATAATATATGACCAGCCCGGCGTCACCGGATTCATACAGGCGTTCGATGTGGCGGCACTGCAGATGATAGTCCTCTTTGATAGACGCAAAGGATGTCAGAAGCAGGTCGCTGTTGCTGACGGGCTGCTCGATATCAAAGGTATTGGTGTCAAAGACCTCCAGCACGGAGGCGCTGTTGACCATGTGATCCAGTCCGCGTTTTCCGGCGACAACGCGGCAGCCGCGAAGAGAAGGCAGTTTCAGACAGTCGGCAATGGTAACGCTCATATTGTACCTCCAATACAATGGTTACTGGAATTATACGATGAAATCCGCGGAAAATCAAGATATTTATTGTGCATGCGGACAATAAATTGTCTGAATCATCAGCCTGCGGGACAATGACACGGAGCGGAGGCCAGTGCTATACTATCCCCATGAAGAAATTCATCTGCATTTATTTTTTACCTGAAAGGAGCTATGAAAAAATGGCCGAAGAAAAGAAAAACACACATATCGAGACCATTACATTGGAAGCCGTGCCAGCCAGTGAAAAGAAGAGCTGGCCTTCCATCGCGTTTATCTGGGCCGGAAACGTGATCTGCGTACCGGCGCTCATGGTAGGAGGCATGATCTCCGCCAATCTGAGCTTCAGAGATTCCGTCATCGCCATGCTGATCGGCTACGCTATCTCTGTGGGCCTTATGATGCTGACGGCGGCCCAGTCAGCGCAGACCGGAGTACCGTCTACGGTGGCCGTGGGGAGGGCGTTGGGACAAAGGGGTTCCCAGCTGACCATATCCCTGGTCCTGGCTGTATCCATGATCGGATGGTACGGCTATCAGACCATCGTCTGCGCCAATTCCTTCTGTTCTCTGATGATGTCCAGCTTTGGCGTCGCCTTTCCTGAATGGCTGGCCTGCATCATCTGGGGCGGCCTGATGCTGGTCACCGCCTTCTACGGTATCGGCCTGACCAAGGTTTTGAACGTGGTCAGCGTACCGCTGCTGTTCGTATTCCTGATCTACGGCGTCTCCATCGTCCTCGGCGACGGCGGCGCGGCGGTGGTCGCAGCCTATGAACCGGCAGAGCAGGGCAGCATGATCGTGGGTATCACCATCTCCGTAGGCAGTTTCATCTCCGGCGCTGTCACCAGCGGAGACTACAACCGATACAGCAAAGACGGCAAGAGCGCGGCCCTGTCCTGCCTGGTAGGGGTTATCCCGTGCGGCGTCGGAGCGCTGGTCTGCGGAGCTATTTTGGCCATCTGTTCCGGCGATACGGACATCACCGTCATGTTCGCCAACATCGGACTGCCTGTCATCGGCATGCTGGTGCTGATCCTGGCAACCTGGACCACCAACGTAGGCAACGCCTATTCCGCGGGCATCGCCGTGGTCAACGCTCTGAAGCTGAAAGACGACAAGAGACCGATCGTAACCGCGGTCTGCGGCATCATCGGTATCCTGATCTCTCTGGGCGGCATCGTCTACTACTTCGTGGATTTCCTGTCCATTCTCAGCTATCTGATCACGCCGATCTGCGCCGTACTCATCGCCGACTACTGGATCATGGGAAAAGGCAAGGCGGAAGGCTGGAAGGAGTTCCCCGGCGTCAACTGGCTGGGTATTACCGCATGGATCGTCGGTACGCTAGTGACCTACTTTGATACTTTCTTTATCCCGGAAATCGTAGGCATCATCGTGACCATTATCGTCTACTGCGTGCTGTGCGGCGTCGTGAAAAATCCGAAATACAACCCGTTTGCGAAGGAGGCATAAAGAAAATGAACAAAACATATGAAGCGGCAAAGACATCTATCGAAGCCTGTATGGGCATGAAAGCCGGAGAAAAGCTTTTGATCCTGACCGATACGGAGCAGCTTGCTCTGGCGGCAGAGTTTGTAAAGGCGGGAAACGACCTGGGGTATGAAACTTCCATGGTCTGCGGTCCGGTACGCCTCTCCGGCGAGATGCCGGAGGTCTCCGGCGCGGCTTTGGCAAAGGCTGACGCGGCCATGATGATCACCACCGGATCCTTTACCCACACCCGCAGCAGGGCGGAGGCCACAGAGCGGGGCTGCCGGATCGCCTCCATGCCCGGCATTACGGAGGAGATCGTGCAGAATACGCTCAATGCTGATTACGACTACGTGGAGCGCATCGGCAACCTTTTGGCGGAGAAGCTGACGGCTTGCGAGAAGATCCGCGTCACAACAGCGGCGGGGACGGATCTGACCCTGTACGCAGGCGGCAGAACCGGCATCGCGGATACAGGAAAGCTGAACGCGGAGGTTCCTTTCGGCAATCTTCCCGCAGGGGAGGCCATGGTGGCGCCTGTGGAGACAAAGGGCGACGGCGTTCTGGTCGTCGACGGCGTCATCTGCGACTTCAAAGTCATGGACGAACCGCTGACCCTGACCTTTGAGAATGGCAAAATTGTAAAGACGGAAGGACCGGACGCGGCTGACTTTGACGCCTTTGTGGCCCAGTTTGAGGAAACAGCAAAGAACGTCTGCGAGTTCGGCATCGGCACCAACCCAGAGTGCGCCATCATGGGCAACGGCCTGGTGGATGAGAAGGTCTTCGGGACCATTCACATCGCGTGCGGAAACAATTTGTTCATGGGCGGCCAGCAGGACTGCGACATGCACTACGACATGATCATCAAAGCGCCGACGGTCTACCTGGATGATACGTGCATCATCAAAGACGGTCAGCACATTTACGAATAACAGTAGGAGAGGTAAGAAAAATGAGAGAATTAAAGGGCGACGATTTTAAAGCTGTAGTATACGGAGCGAGCTTCTACGGCGGCGGTGGCGGCGGCTCCATGGAAGAGGGCATGGAACTGGTCGAGGAGATGCTGCGGGTAGAAAACGATCCTGTTCTGGAAATGTACGACATCGAAGAGCTGCCAGATGATCCTAATGCTGTAGCGACCATGGTCGCGGCCATGGGTTCGCCGATCGAGACAAAGGGCATGACCTTTGTAGACGAGGCGGTCAGCGCTATCAGCGGCATGGCGGAAGAGGTCAAGGCAAAGGGGCAGGAACTGAAATATATCTACTCCGGCGAGATGGGCGGCGGAAACACGATTCTTCCGCTGTACGCGGCGCTGAAGTGCGGCCTGCCGATCGTGGACACGGATGGCAACGGGAGGGCTGTGCCTGAGATGAACACCAGCCTGGCGCCGATCCACGGCGTGCCGACCAGCCCGTTCATGATCGCCAACGGCAACGGCGACGTTCTCGCGGTAAGGGCAAAGGATCCTATGGACAGCGTTGCCTGCGAGAAGATCGGAAGATGCACCTGCTCTGCTTTTAAGGGTGTTGGGTTTTCTGCCTGGAATATGAACAAAGAGGACATGCGCCGGGCGTCTGCCGCAGGTCAGATGACAAAGTGCATGGAAGTGGGGCGCGTACTGCTGGATTCAACCACGGAAAACGTGATAGAGAATCTGTCTGCCACCTTTGAGAAATTCGGCGACCCGTTCAAAGTGCTGGTGCCATCTGGCGAGATCGTAGACATCCAGATCGAGTCCGCAGGCGGCTTTGATACCGGGTCCACGGTGATCAGAGACGACGCTACCGGAGAGACTTACACGGTTCTCTGCCAGAACGAGAGCCTGCTGGTCAGAGACGGCGCCGGACAGGTGATTATGACCATTCCGGGGATCATCTCCATGGTGGAGCTGCGCGGGGACGGAACGGTGAGAGCTGTTTCCAACTGCGAGACTGCCGTTGGACAAAAGGTCGCTTTGACCGTGACGAAGGCCCACGAGAGATGGTATGACAGGCCGGAGTGCTACGGCAGCTGGAAAGAAGTGATGGAAAGCGCGGGCTATACGGGGGAAGAGGTCAGCCTGTGATGTTCAGACCACTCTTGAAGAAGAAACAGCTGATGGACGCGGTGGAAAACGAAAAGGTTCTGCGGCGCAATTCCCACGGTGTACTGGGGCTGTGCGGCGAGGACGGCTATCCCTATACCGTGCCGCTGAACTACGTCTACGATCGCGGGAAGATATATTTTCACTGTGCCAAAGTGGGATACAAGCTGGAGTGCCTCCTGAAGAATCCGAAGGTATCCTTTACTGTGGTCGATCAGGACGTGATTATCAGCGAAAAATATACCAGCTATTTTCGCAGCGTCATCGCTTTCGGAGAAGCGGCGATCGTGGAAGATGACAGGGAGCGTACAGACGCGTTTCTGGCCCTCTGCGAGAAGTATTCCGGAGATCTCCCCAAAGAGATGAGGGAGCAGGAAGTGGCGCGGTGTAAAAGCGCGTATATTGTAGGAATTCAGCTGCATCACATAACGGGAAAAGAGGCTATGGCGTTGGCGAAACAACGCGGGGGAATGAAAAATGTGTGATTTTTTTGAACTGATGAAAAACCGCTGCAGCTGCAGGAACTTCACTGACAAACCGATTCCGGCAGAGCTGCTGGACCGTCTGCTGACTGCCTCCGTCAGCGGGCCGTCCTCCGGCGGCTTTCAGAATTATTCCATCATCAAAGTGACGGAGCCTGAAGAAAAGGCGCGGCTGGCGCAGTGCTGCCGGGGCCAGAGCTTCATCGGAAAAGCGGCGGTAAATTTAGTCTATTGCAGGGACTTTCCTTTTTGAAATAGCATATAATCCTGCGGAAAAATGACGTCTCAGGCATCTGTAGTAGGTACTTGAGACGCCGTTTTTTGTCGAAGCATCAGATATTATGGCCGAAAAGATAAGAAAATGTATTTTAAAAATTTAAAATCTTGCGCAAAATACTCTTGACAGGGAATATGGATTTGCGTATAATAGTCCTTGGTTAGTCTTGACTAACCGAAAAGGAACCAGACCAGACCGGATCCGAGCCTGACCCAAGCCCGGCCTGGTCAACACATCTACGGAAAGGAAGGTATGAGGATATATTTGATTTAAAAAACAAAACGGCCATCATTACGGGGGCTTCTTCTGGGCTTGGCCGGGCCTGCGCAGAGGCCTATGCGGCGGCCGGCGTCAACATGGTCATCGCGGCAAGGCGGGAAGAACGGCTGGCCGCGTGCAGGGAAGCCTTTTCCGGGCCGGGGAGCCGCATAGAAGCTGTCAGGTGCGACGTGCGGGACGAGGAGAATGTCAGGTCCACAGTGGAAAGGACCTTAGATCTGTTCGGAAGAGTGGATATTCTGTGCAATTTCGCGGCGGTCACCGACGACAAACCCCTTCACCAGCTGGAAACGGCGGAATGGGAAGATGTGCTCCGAACCAATCTGACCGGCGTGTACTTCTTCTGCAAGTATGTGATTCCCCATATGCAGGAGCAGCGTTGCGGGCGGATCATTCATGTGGGATCCGTAAACGGCATCGTCGGTTCTAAGGTGACGGCCAGGCACGCGTATAACGCGTCAAAGGCCGGGCTGCACGGCCTGACCGCGGGAATGGCGGCCACATACATGAAGGACGGCATTACCGTCAACGCGGTAGCCCCGGGACTGTTCCCGACGGAAATGACGGAGGCGGCCTTTGCCAGCCCCATGTCCATGGCTACATACAACCGGATCGTTCCGGCGGGACGACCGGGAACTTTAGACGAACTGAACGGTACGATTCTGTATCTTTCGTCGGACGCCGCCAGCTATGTAACGGGACAGGTCATAGCCGTAGACGGCGGGTACGCTGTATCTCAGTTGATTTAAGTGAGGAGAAAAAGTTGGAAAAACAGATCATAGAAATTCTAAAAGAGCATATAGAAGAACTGAAGGACGTTGAAATAAAAGCCGATACCGCTCTGATATCATCGGGCTATCTGGAATCCTTTGATATCATCGGCATCATCGTCAGCCTGGAGGAAGCCTTTGATGCGGAGCTTCCGCTGGAGGACATGGAATTGGAGGATTTCAACACGGTAAGGACCATCGAAGAAATGATAAAGAGGATCAAAGGTTAGCTTTATGTCAAAAGAAGAGATCAAAATGGAAGAAATGCAGGAAGAAGAGCTGGAACAGGTATCCAGTATGCTTTTTTGCTCTAAGCTTGGGTCCAGGTATTATCCCACGGAGAAGACACTGGAGAAAAAGCTGGGCGAAGGGCTGAAGGAAGGAGATCACATTCTGGCAATACGCAGCGGCGGCGAGCTGATCGGTCTGCTGTGGTTCCAGATGCAGGGCGCGTTCTATATGTTCCCGTATCTGCACATGATTTTTATCAAGGAACAGTTTCAGGGCAAAGGCCTGGGCGGACAGATCCTGCGGTACTTTGAGGATTATGTGCTCAACGGCGAGCAGAAAAAGCTGAAGAACAAGATCTTCCTGCTGGTCGGCGATTGGAACAAGGGCGCCATGAAGTTTTATGAAAAGATGGGGTATGTGATGATAGGGACGATACCGGAGCTGTTTAGAAAAAAGACGGACGAACACCTGCTGATGAAGGAGTGCAAACGGGCGTAAGAAGGATTTTGGGTCAATTTCTGAACATATGAGTTAGTTAAGACTAACTTATTAACTATTTTACGTATTACAAAGTTTTACGATTAAAAGGAGGAAATCATATGATAGACGTTAAAGCTGTAGTAAAGACTTATGGAGAGAAAGAAGCGAAGGCTGTTGTCCTGAATAAAGTCTCCTTTTCTCTGGAGGAGGGGTGTTTTTGCTCCATCATCGGACCGTCGGGTTCGGGAAAGTCCACCCTGCTGAACATCATAGGCGGTCTGGAGTCCGCCGACGAGGGCCAGATCCTGGTAGAGGGGAAAAACATTCTGGGACTCAGCAGAAAGGAAAGCCTCACGTACCGGCGGGATCTGCTGGGATTCATATTCCAGTTCTACAATCTCATACCTAATCTGACCGTGTATGAGAATATCAAGACCTGCGAAGATCTGACCGACCAGCCCATAGAGATTGAATCCCTGATGAAGCTGCTGGGACTGTGGGAACACAGAGACAAGTTCCCGTCACAGCTGTCCGGCGGACAGCAGCAGAGATGCGCCATAGCCAGAGCCCTGGTCAAAAATCCGAAAATCCTGCTGTGCGACGAGCCTACAGGAGCCTTGGATTCGTCCAACACCAAAGAGATCATGTGCATCTTGAAAGAGATCAATGAGAAATATAAAACGACTGTGCTGGTAGTCACCCATAATAACCTGGTGTGCAATATTTCAGACAGGATCCTCAGGATCGTGGACGGAAAGATCGTTCTGGACAAGGTAAACCAACAGCCTGCGGATCCGGCGTCCATAGACTGGACAGGCAGCGAGGAGGGGATGTAACGTTGTATATGAAAAAGATGCTTCGAGAGCTGAAGGAAAACAAAGTGAGATACGCCATCATCTTCCTCATTCTGGCGGTGGGACTGATGATGGTCATCGGCAACGTGACCGCGTCCTCCAACGTGGCCGACCAGATGGATGCGTATTTCAGCCAGTACAAGGCGGAGTCCGGCGAGTTTACCACGGCGGCAAAGCTGACAGAAGATGAAATAGAAGGCCTGGCGGACCTGGGTGCGGCTGTGGAAGAGCAGTTCTACATCGACTGCAGCCAGCCGGAGGACGTGGTGCTGAGAGTATATGAAGTCAGAGAGAATATCAATGAAATCAAGCTGATGGAAGGAAACCTGCCAGAGAAGGACTCTGAAGTGGTTCTGGAAAACAGTTACGCGCTGGCGAAGAACATAGAGGTCGGCGGAAAGATCCGTATTGGCGGCAAGACGATGACCGTCTGCGGCATCGGCACGGTTCCCGATTACGTTTCTATCAAAAAGAACATCACCGATTTAAACGCGGACACCTCTACATTTGGTCTGTGCTTCGTGACAGAGCAGGACTACGAGGATATCCGCCAGGCGGCGGACGGCGAAAAAGAGACCCTTCAATACGCGTACATATTGAACGGCTCCTGCACAGATGATGACGTCAAGTCTTACATAGAGGATACAGGCGAAGGCGCCCTCCTGGAGCTGATGGGTATCGACTCCAACCTGCTGATGCTGAACAAGGCGTCGGAAAACGGCAGGATGACAGGCTATCGGGCGGATAATCAGACCATCATGTCTGTGGCCGTCATGATGGGGCTGTTTTTGGCGATTCTGTTCGCTTTCATCATCGCGGTATTCATCGTTCACAATATCAATGCCGAAAGCGTGGCCATCGGAACCCTGTACGCGCTGGGCGTAAGCAGGGGTAAGGTGCTGAAGCAGTACATGCTGCTGCCTGTGCTGATCCTCCTGGCGGGAGGCGCCGCGGGACTGATTCTGGGATATCTGCTGTGCGGCGCGTCCATCGCCAACAGCGGAGCGGCCTACTCCTACCCTGTCATAGAGCATCATTTCTATCCGGTTGCCATCGTATACGCCATCGTCCTGCCTGTGGCGCTGGGCGTCCTGATCAACCTGCTGGTCATAAATATAAAGCTGAGAAAGAGGCCTTTGGAGCTGATCCGGGGCAGCCAGTCTTCCGCGAAGACGCCGAAGCTGAAGCTGAAAAAAGGAACCTTCGTATCCATTTACCGGATCCGGCAGCTGATGCGTGAAAAGGCCATCTATCTGCTGACGCTGCTGGGCGTATTCTACGCCATCTGCATCATGATGTTCGCGTTCACCATTTACTCAGCCATGGACAATTACGTGACCACCTGCACCGATGACGTTAAGTGGGAGTACATGTATACAGTCAACGGAGCGGATCTGGCAGACGCGGAAGACGCGGAGGAAGCCCTGTCAAAGAAGGTAAGCGCCTCCAACGTGTATTCCGGCGAGGATACGGATCTGACGCTGCTGGGCCTTAAGGAGGACAGCAAATACTTTGATCTTGACCTGGACTGCGAAAAAGATGAGATCGTCATATCCGACTGCGCGGCCAGAAAGTTCGCGTGGAAGGTGGGAGACGAGATCACCCTGAAGAACAAGAGCGATTCCGCGGAGCACACGTTCACAGTGAAGGCCATAGCCGATTACTCGGCCAGCCTCTTCGTGTTCCTTCCGGAGGATGAGATGAGGCAGGCATACGATCTGGACGACGATTACAACACCGTGTTCTCAACAGCGGAGCTGAGCGACGATGACGAAACCTCGATTTTAACGACCACCAGGCGGGCCGATATCAAGCAGTCGGCGGACACCCTGATGGATACCATGATGCTGACAGTAGCCGTCATGCTGCTGGCGTCTGTCGTAGTATTTATCGCGGTGCTGTATCTGCTGCTGAAACAGGCCATAGAAAAATCATCTTTCGGCATCTCCGTCATGCAGATCTTTGGATACGGGCAGAAGGAGATCAACCGGATTTTCATCAACGTGAATTTCGTCATCGTGGTCGTGGCCGTCCTTTGCGCTCTGCTTTTTGGCAAGCCGGTCATCGACAACATGTATCCGAATCTGGTGACGGATATCGATCTGGGTTTCGACACCGGGTTCAGCGCGGCAGTCTATGTCATTCTGCTGGCGGTTATCGCGGCGGCGTACGGGATCTCCATGGCGCTGCTGAAACGGCGGCTGTCAAAGATGAGCTACGCGGAGCTGCTTAAGAACAGAGATTAAGAGACATGAAATGTTGAAATATGAAAGGAGTTAATTGATATGTGGTATGGGACAGAAAAAATACCGGCGGGAGACATGAGCTTTTTTATCGATATGCTACCGTACGTTTCTCAGTACATCGAAGGTATTGAGAAACAGGAAGGAGGCCTAGAGGTCCGCTGCGGCGCGGCCCATGAGCAGGCGGTGCGGGAAAGCGTCGAAAAGCTGGAAAACATGATCACAGCGGGAAAATTCGCGAAAAAGGACGTGAAGACCTCCATTCTGGAGGACCACACCGACGTGAAAACCCTCAACGAGGAAAACATTTTTCAGGAGCTGCTGGACAGAGGCATCATCGCCAGGATCACAGACGGGGCATACGCGTACAGCGATATCTTCCTGAAGGTGTATCGGTATTTCAGCGACAAAATAGAGAAGAACGGCTTCCGCACATTTGAGAAGATCAAGGAATACGAGTTCCCTGTGCTCTATCCACTGCATTCCTATAAGGCCGGCGGCTACTTTGAGTCATTTCCTCATCACATCATGTTCCAGTCTCTGATGAAAAACGATATCGACGTCATAGACCGGTTCGCGACACAGGGCGTGGACGAGGAGCATCTGGACAGGGACATGCGGGTTCCGAGAAACGTTCTGCGCCACGCAGGCTGTGTTCCGGTATATGAGATGCTGAGGGACCAGACCATTTCGCCGGACGCGCCCAGAATTTTCATGGTCTCCGGCAAGTGCTTCCGAAACGAGGATCACAACGTGTGCGAGCTGGCCAGACTCAACGAGTTCTACATGAAGGAGTATGTCTTTGTGGGAACGGCGGAGCAGTGTGAAGAGGGCATAGAGCGGGCAAAGCGGCTGTGGGATGAATGGACCCAGGTCTTTTCCCTCAACTGCAGAGTGTCAACGGCGACAGATTCCTTCTTCGCCAGCAACTACAAGAAGCTGAAGCTGTTTCAGGTCCTGGGAAATTCCAAGCAGGAATTTCAGCTGAGGCTGCCTGGCAGCCACAGGTTTTCTGCCTGCGGGTCCGTCAATTTCCACAGGACCCACTTTACCAAACCGTACAATATCAAAAGCAGCGAGGACGCCTACTGCTACAGCGCGTGCTGCGCCTTCGGCATAGACCGGCTCACCTACGCGCTGCTGTCCCAGAAGGGCATCGACCCGGAAAAATGGGACGCGCGGACCTATCAGGAAATCTTCGGAGAGTAAATTGAAAGACAGTTGTGCTGTGGAGCACAGAGAAAGGGAGAGAAACATGAAAAAAGCATTAGTTACCGGCGTGGGAAGATACCTGCCGGAGAGAAAGATCACCACCGCTGAGATGGAGGAAATGGCAGGCTACGGAAAGCTTGGCGTGCGGTACGGCCTTTGCCAGATGCTCACGGGCTGCGAAGCCAGGTATTACGCGGCGGAAGACGAGTACAGCTCTGACCTGGCCATGAAAGCCGGTCTTGCCGCCATGAAAAATGCCGGCGTGGAGCCTTCCGACGTGGACGCGGTGCTGTTTTGTTCCATCACCCAGGACTTCGCCGAGCCGGCTACGGCCAACGTGGTGGCCGACAAGCTGGATATCCGCAACGCGTACGTCTTTGACGTGAAAAACGCCTGCAACGCCTTCATGAGCGGCGTGGACATCGCTGACAGCCTGATCCGCACGGAAAAGGCGGAGACCGTTCTGGTGGTTTCCGGAGAGGCCCTGTCAAAGTGGATCCGCCGGGGCTTCGATTCCAAAGAAGAGCTGATGGAGAAGGCGCCTGTAACCCTTTCCATGGGAGACGCGGGAGGGGCCTTCGTCATTCAGGCCGCTGAAAATACCGACAGGGGCATCGGCAAAAGCTATTTCCATACTTATACGGACATGTGGAACAACAACGTGGTGTGGGGCGGCGGTGTCATGTATCCGAGGGATCCTGACAAGATGTATATCCCGGGCACTACCAAGGAGATCGTGGATAAGCAGAGAGAGGTCTTCGCGGGGCTGTTCCCTAATTTTGAAAAGATCTTTGAAAGCAAGGTCAGCGATATCGACTGCTTCATTCCGACGCAGGTAGCGAAGTGGCTGATCACCAACGGAGCCAAGAATTACGCCGCGGCGACAGGAATCGACGCGGAGGTTTTCCTCAGCAAGACCGTAAGCATCATAGACCAGTACGGCAACATGGGGGCCAGCAATATTCCTGTAGCGACCAGCGTCGCCATGGAGCGGGGCATGATAAAGGAAAACACGAAGGCTCTCTGCATGAGCGTGGGCGTAGGTATCAGCGAAGCGATGATGACCATTACCTTCTAGGAGAAATCAGATGATGAACGGATTTAAAACTCTGTACGAGGAGCTGTTTTGCGGAAGCGGCCGCATATTGTTTGAGATCATGGTGAAAGACGGCAAAACCGCTGTAACCGCAGAGGAATTTACAGATGCCGTGGACCGTATCGCGGGCCATCTGAGCCCTCTGCTGACGCAGGACCAGAGCCCTTTGACGATGCGGGATCAAGGCCCTCGGTCGGCGCAGGACCAGAGGGAGACGCGGCCCTTTGTCGGAGTCAGGATCAGAAATTCCTGGCTCCTGTACGCCGTCGCCTTCGGTGTCCTGAAGGCAGGAGGAAACCTGGTACTGCTGGATGCCAAGAGCTGCGCGGAAAACATCGGCCAGCTGCTGGGAGAGGCCAGGGGAAGACTGCTGATTACGGACAGCGGCGCGGCCCCTGCCGCGGACGGGATCGGGAACATCGACGCGGCAGAGCTGCTGGAACCGTGGGAAGGCCCGCGGGCGGAAAGCTGGGACGGCCTGATGGCCTTTGCCACCTCAGGGACCACGGGAAAGAGCAAGATCATCGCCTATGGCGGCGAAGAAATATACAGACAGGTGAGCCGGACGGCCGGCTGGTTTCAAGAGACGCCTCATATCGCCAGGCTGCTGGGAGACAGCCGGGCGGAGCGGGAGCGGGTCATGAGCATCTTGCCGATGCACCATATCTTCGGCTTCCTGTGCCCGCTGATCCTGCTGCGCTACGGCTTTCGGATTCTGTTCCCGAAAAATGACGCCATATCCACCATTCTGTCCACCATCAAAGGCGAGAGGGTCTGGGGCTGCCTGAGCGTGCCTATGTTCTGGCAGACCGTGGTGAATATCCTCTCGCGCAGGTGCGGCCAGTTTGACCGTGAAGCGGTGCAAAGGGTGCTGGGAGACCATTTCACCTTCTGCCTGACCGGCGGCACTTACGCGGACAAAAAACTGCGCGGACAGTTCCTCGACGCCGGCCTGGCCTTTACCCTGGGCTTCGGCATGACGGAAACCGGCTGCTGCACCATGCACTTCATGGATCAAAGCACTCTGGACAGCGAAGGCTGCCTGTACCGCTGGTACGACGCGGTGATCCGGGACACGGAAGGAAACCTGGCTGAAAACGGCACAGGAGAGCTGCTGCTGAAAAGCGACGTCCTGTTCAAAGGCTATATCAAGGACGGAGAACTCCTGCCGCGGGAGGACGAAGGCGGTTACTACCCGACGGGGGACATCTTCCGCAAAGCGGGAGGCAGCATAACCTTTGTCGGACGGTGCAAAAACGTCATCGTCAACGAGTCAGGCGAAAACATCTACATAGAAGAGCTGGAGCAGCGCTTCAGCGCCCTGGCCCGGTACGGGGTCCTGTACGGCATCGCCGACGTGGAAAATGAGCCGCTGCTGGTGGTGAAGCTGGGGCCGGACGCGCCTGTGGACCGAATCTGTGAAACGGTCACCGAAATCGTAAACGGCCTTCCCGTGTACCAACGGCCGTATAAGGCTGTTCTGACAAAGGGAGACGTGCCGCTGACAGCAAAAGGGGAGCTCAGGAGAACCGCCGTTACAGAAGCGCTTTTTGATCACGGCGCGGAGGCGGAACTGGTATTTAAAAGCAGAAAATAGGGCGGTTAGCGCCGCAGGTAACTGAGGAGGTATATATGAAAAAAGCAGCGAGAGAAGAGATTGTCCTGTTCATCAAGGGCAGGCTGAGTGAACTGTTGAATATAGAGGCAGCTGAGATCGGTGACGACGCCCTCTTTGTGGAAGAGCTGGGAATGACCAGCATGATGATCGTGGACCTGCTCGTGGCCATTGAAGAGGAATATCAGGTGGATATGCAGAGCAAATTCGACCTGGTGGAGCCGGTATCCGTCAACATCGTGACAGACCGGATTCTGGCCAACATGGAGGAGGGCGGCAAGTGAGAACGTTGTTTTGTATTCCCGGCGGCGGGGCTTCTTCTGTCATGTATCTCGGATGGAAGAAGAAATTAGAAGGAGACTTTGAGGTGGTCCCGCTGGAGATTCCCGGAAGGGGACGGGCGGCCGGCGCGGCGCAGCTGGAGACCGTGGAAGAGGTTTCCGAGGTCCTGGCCGAGGAGATACGCCGGACGGCCGGGGACAGGGAGTTCGCACTGTTCGGATACTGCTACGGAGGGGTTATCGCCTATGAGGTGTGCAGAAGACTGGCGGCCGGCGGCTTCCGCGCGCCGGAAGAGATGTTTCTCTGCGGGGCGGCCGCTCCCAACGACAGGGAGGGCGTAAAGCCTTTGCTCAGTCAGAAGGATAAGCGGCCGGCGCTGAAGACCATGCTCAGCAGATTTTTCCCGTCATATCTGGTTTCTGACAGAGGACGGCTGGAAGAGCTGTGCGTCAGATATATGGACGCTCTGTTCAGAAAATATGACGAAGAGGGAAGGATCGTGCCGGTCCAGGCCGAAGACCTGGGCGCGGAGAAGGATGGAGAAGCGGAGGACAGGGTCTTCGCGTATATCCTGAGCTTTGCCAACGCCTTTTTTGAAAACTACGGCAGGGACGAAGCTTCCCTGATCCGGTACTGTGAAGAGGAAAAAGAGGCCTTCCTTCTGGAAGGCAGAGTTACTGTCATCTGCGGCAGAGACGACGATATAACCGGCCGCGGCGGCGGTCTGTGGCAGAGCTGCTGCGCCCGCCCCGTGGATCTGGTATATATCGACGGCGACCATTTCAGTCTGATCGAGGATATCGACGTGATCGCGTCCATCGTGACAAAGACGGCGGCGGATCCTGTGAGGGAGGGGCTGCTGTCCATCTGGCGCAAGGTCCTGAATGAGGGAGAGGACTTCACGGTGGAGGACGATACCAGCTTTTTCGACATAGGCGGCAATTCCCTGCTGCTGGGGATCATGAACGTATTGATCGAGAAAAATCTGGGAAAGAAGCTGAATGTGGAGCTTCTCTTTGAAAACCAGAGCTTTGGGGCTATGGCGGCAGCCATTGGAAACAGCTGACAGTCATGGTGACGAGGGTGTATCTGATGGACTGCGGGATGCTGCTGGCGCGCCCGGAGCTGTATGACGGGTGCTGGAGCCTTTGTTCGGAGGAACGCAGAGCCAAGGCGGGCAGACTGCTCCGGCCGGAGGACAGGGCCGCCTCTATGGGCGTATACACCCTGTTCGCGGTGGGGCTGCGCCAGATGACGGGAACGGCGGATTTGCCGGCGCTGCGCGTCGCCAGGGGAGGAAAACCCTATGCGGAGCTGGAAGGGATTTGCTTCAATTTTTCCCACAGCGGCAGTTACGCGGCCTGCGGGTTCTCTCCGTCTCCCCTCGGCGTCGACGTGGAATGCGGCGTTCGGAATATGAGCCGCCGGGCGGTCAGGCGCTGGGGATGCAGAGAAGCCTACGGCAAATACACAGGCAGGGGGCTGGCGGAAAAGCTGGCTCCGTCCGCCTTTGATCATATCGACCGGGACGGGACCTTTGCCTGGGAGGGACAGTATCTGTATTCAAAAGCCCTGGATGGTTGTGTCCTGTCCGTGTTTTCCGCTGGCCGGCGCGTGATCCTGGAGAAGGTAGGGGAAGCGGACCTGCGGCGTTTTTTAAAGGAAAGAGAGAGGAGTATCAGTGAATCAACAGGAATATGAAAGACTTTGTTCTTCCTATGAACAAAGGGGTCTGTGGGAGAAGACTACCCACGGAGAAAAGTTAAAGGCGTGCGCGGCAAAATACGGAGACCGGATCGCGCTGATCGATGAGAATGGACAGATGTCCTACAGGCAGCTGGACGAGGCGTCAGACAGAATGGCGGCTTATTTCCTGTCGCAGGGCTTTGGAAGGGGAGACCGGATAATCATTCAGCACGTGAACTCCATCGGTTTTACTGTCATGTGCTTTGCCATGTTCAAAATAGGCGTGATCCCGACGCTGGCCATGCCTTCTCACGGCCCGCGGGAGCTTGAGGGCATCATTCAGGCGGCGCGGCCGAAGGGCTATATCGTGATCAGGGAATATCACGGCAGGAGCTATGAGACCATGGCGCTGCAGATGAAGGAGCGGTTTGACTGCATCCGGCATCTGATGTTTGCCGAGGATCTGGAGGCGCTGGAGCTGGAAGGCTGCACGCTGGAAGGCGCCGCCTATGAACGGCCGTCCAACCGCGATACGGCCATCTTGGTCCTCTCAGGCGGATCTACCGGCATACCGAAGCTGATCTCAAGGCCCCACGCTGATTTCCTGCATCTGCAAAAGTACTGCGCTCTGTCCTGTGGCATGGATGAGAACAGCGTGAGCCTGATCGCCATGCCGGTGACCCACTGCTGGAATTTGTGCGGCCCCGGCCTGTTCGGTTCCATCTTTTGCGGGGCCAGAACCGTCCTTTGCAGGAACGGCAGCGCAGATGAAATCCTCCGGTATATTGAGAAGTACAGGGTTACAACGTTGGCGCTGGTGCCGTCCCTGATCTCCGCGTGCATCGATATCATCGACATCATCGACATGGATATCGCTTCTCTGGAAATGCTTCAGATCGGGGGCTCCATGTGCCCGCCGCAGCTGGCAAAGAGGGCCATGGACAGACTGGGCTGCACCGTGCAGCAGATCTACGGCATGAGCGAAGGCTTTGTTGCCGGCACCCGGCCTGATGATCCGGAGGATATTCTTCTCAACACCCAGGGGACGCCGGTATCGCCCGGGGATATTCTGCGGATCGTAGATGAAAATGACAACGATGTGCCGCTGGGCGAGGCGGGGCAGGTGATCGCGAAGGGCCCGTCTGTGGTGACCGAGTATTATAACAGCCCGGCTCTCAGCAGCAGATATTTTACTGAGGACGGCTTTTACAGAACCGGCGACAGGGGGAGGATCCTGCCGGAAAGCGGACGCCTGCAGATCCTGGGAAGGACGCAGGAGCAGATCAACCGTCTGGGAGAGAAGATCATGCCGTCGGAGCTGGAAGAGCTGCTGCTGGAACACCCGGACATCAAAGAGGTCTATGTGGTTCCCGCGTCTGATGAAAAGCTGGGGCAGAGGATCTGCGTGTGCCTTGGCAGGGAAAGCCGGAAACTATCTCTGGAGGATCTCAGGACTTTCCTCAGAGGCAAGGGGGTGGCGGCGTTTAAGCTGCCGGACCAGCTGATCTGGGTGGATATGTGGCCGCTGACCGCGGTGAAGAAAATCGATAAGGTGAAATTACAGAGCTTGGCGGAAGGGAAAGGCGAAAGATGTTTGGACTGACGATAACGCATTACATATATTTGTTGTTTTCTGTACTGATCTTCGTGACACTGATCAGGAAGAGGGAGATCGTGCTGGTGAGTATCGTAGGCATTCTTGCCGTCGCATTTGCCTATTCGGGAAATGCCGTAACCGCCATTCAGGCCCTGTGCAGGGCGGTCATCGTAGGCTTCAGCGACCTGCTTTCTATTTTTATCGGAATTGCCCTGATCCTTACTATGACCATGGCGATGAAGGACGCCGGAGTGGACCGGACCCTGGCGAAGCCTCTGGAAAAAATCCACGCGGGGCCGGGAATCACGTATTTGATCATAGGGATCCTGATGTTTTTCATATCCCTGTTGATCTGGCCGTCACCGGCAGTGGCCCTTCTGGGCGCCTTTTTCATACCTCTGGCCAGACACAGCGGCCTGCCTGCCGTTTATTTGGCGGCGGCTCTCAATCTGTTCGGTCACGGGGCGGCTCTCTCCGGCGACTTTGTCATACAGGGCGTACCGGCCATAACCTCCGCGGGCGCGGGCCTGACGAGCCGGGAGCTGCTTCCCTATCTGGTTCCGCTGTGGCTGACCATGGGCGTGATTACCATTCTGACCAGCTTCCTTTTGATGAAGAGGCAGATTTCTCTGGAAGGAGGAACGGGAGCCGGAATCTCTTTGTCTGAAGACGGGCTTGCGGTGCGGCCTGAGACTGAAAACTGCGGGAAGCCGCAGGAGGGCGCTCTGGAAAACCTGACGCCGGAGGGGGAGACCAGGGCGAAGGGCTTCATCCTGATCGCGGCGCTGTTCTTCGCTCTGGACATCGTTTCCCTGTTCGTCTTTCATATATCCGGAGATGACGCGCTGGCGCTGATCGCGGGAACTGTATTGATTCTTTCGGGTATCCTCTGCTGGATGTTTTACGGGACAAAGGGAGCCGCGCCAAAGCTGCTGGACCATATGACGAAGGGCTTCGGCAGGGCTATGGAGATGTTCGCTCCGGCCATCGTGATCATCGCCTTCTTTTCCATTGGAAATACGGAAACTGCTCAGAGCATTCTAGATGAAGGCGCTACTGGATTTTTGAGCGATATCGTATTCGCCGTTGTGGACGGCATGCAGATCGGGGATATCTTCCTGCCTGTGGTACAGACTGTGGCGGGAATCTTATACAGTATGGACGGGTCCGGATTTGCGGGTATCACCGTAATCGGCGAGATCGCGGGCAGCTATGGAGTTTCCGGAGAAGGCGTGAAGATTCTGACCTCCCTGGGACAACTGGTCATCATCTGGGTCGGCGGCGGCACACTGATTCCGTGGGCGGTCATACCGGTATCCGCCGTGTGCGGCGTGTCGCCGGGGGATTTGGTGAGAAAGAACCTGGTGCCTGTGGGCTGCGGCCTCGTTGGGACCGTGATCTGCGCCATGGTGCTGATGGGCCTGGCCGGATAGCCTGCTAGGCAGCAGAATGGGGCGGCGGAACAGGGCGGTGACAGAACAGACTGGCCGGCAGAATAGGCTGGCCGGCAGAATAGGCTGGTCGGCAGAATGAGTCGTCCGGCAGAATAGACTGGCAGGCAGAATAGACTGGCCGTGGCGGTCAGCTCAGCACTGTATGCTCCAGCAGGATCTTCGCTCCCAGCAGGATCAGAATGATACCGCCGGCCAGCTCCGCTTTGGACTGAAAACGGCTGCCGAAGATGCTGCCGATTTTGATGCCGGCGGCAGAGATCAGGAAGGTGGTCGTGCCGATCAGCGGGATAGCTGTAACCATGTTGACCCGCAGGAAAGCGAAGGTGATGCCTACGGCCAGGGCGTCGATACTGGTAGCCACGGCCATGATGAACATAGACTTGAAGCCGAAAGGTTTGTCATCGGTAGGTTCACTGCCGCCTTTTGATTCACCGTCGCCTGCTTCTGGCTTTAAACAGTCGATTTCTCTTGTCTCACCGCCGCCTTCTTGCGACTTCAGGCAGTCGATTTCTCTTGATTCATCGCCACCTTCTTCTGACTCATCACGGCCGCTTTCTGGACAGACATCATTTGGACAGCTGCCTTCTGGACAGTCATCAGAGCGGGATTCGCGGATCATGTTCAGACCGATGAGGCCAAGCAGGACGAAAGCGATCCAGTGGTCTATGGCCGTGATATAGCTGGCAAAGGTGCTGCCGAGCAGATATCCGGTGACGGGCATCAGCATCTGAAAACCTCCGAACCACAGGCCCGCGGTTACCATATGCCCTATGCCGGCCTTTTCCGTTGCCAGACCTTTGCAGATGGAGACAGCAAAAGCGTCCATGGACAGTCCGACGGCCAAAAGCAAAACTTCTATGATTCCCATAAGTGCTAAAATTCCTCCGTTTAGTGATTTGTGATTTTGCATGTGTACTGCTGCGTTTCGGGAGCGCGGGGCAGACCGTTTAATAAGAAAAGTGTGCATGACGGAGGCAAAGCCTCCTACGCACGCATGTCGCCCGCAAGGGGCGACGCTTCATAAGGTGCTTTTCTTGAAATTCCGGAAATATCGAAAAATCGATATTTCCTACATTATAAAAAAACCCATGCATAGAAACAGCTTCTATACATGAGTCTCGTTATTTAAGATAGACCAGACCTTGCGGTCAGTATGTTGACCTACCACACAAACGTGCTAACTACTCCCTCACGAGCCATATAATCATAACCTAGATTTTGGAAGTTGTCAAGGGGGAATTTGCAGGGCGATAGGCATGAAAAAGCGTCATCTGCGGACGCGGTTCTTTTCTTTCTAAGATTTTATTTATGATTTATTATAGCACTTTAGCTGGCCAGTTTCGTATTTGACTGGAATCACCGCTGTTTTACGAAACCGCTGGCCGGGATTCAGCTCGCTGGTTTCGTATTTGACCGGAATCACCGCCATTTTACGAAACGGTTGGTCGGTCTTCAGCTGGCCGATTTCGTATTTGGCCGGAATCTCTGCCATTTTACGAAACGGTTGGCCGGGCTTCAGTTGGCCGGTTTCGTATTTGACTGGAATCACTGCCATTTTACGAAACGGTTGGTCGGTCTTCAGCTGGCCGATTTCGTATTTAGCCGGAATCTTTGCCATTTTACGAAACGGTTGGCCAGGCTTCAGTTGGCCAGTTTCGTATTTGGCCGGAATCCCCGCTGTTTTACGAAACGGTTGGCCGGGATTCAGCTGGCCAGTTTCGTATTTGGCTGGAATCTCTGCCATTTTACGAAACCCTCTTTGTATTGAATTGTTTCACCCATAAAGGCGGGTCGTTCCTGTGCTCATGGCCGATTCATATCGCGGCCAATTTAGGAATCAATGCTGTCGGTATATGGATCCTATGGAATTAGAGCATATTTTATAGCATATTTATGGGACAAGCTCTATAAAAGTGGATCCATGAAAAAGCAATCTATATTTGCTGTTCTCAAAGTTTTAATCTAAAGCCGCCGTTCTAATCAAAAGGACCAAACAAAGGGGGTCAAAGTTTTTCTTCGAATTATTCTAAAAAACTATCGCTTTACAACTATCCCCGCGAACGGGTATCATGGATATAGAAAACTCTGAAGGAGCTCTGCTCCGGTTTAACTGGATTAGAAAAAGTTAACCAAAAAATTCAGCTATTCAGCTAAAAGAACCCAATTGGAAGAACCCAATTGGAAGAATCCAACTGAGAGAATTTAGCTGGAATAACCCAGCTGAAAGAGTTTGATTGAAAGAGATGGCCATGAGCCGGTTTCGAGGAGGAGATATGTTGCACGATTTTTTAGCTTTACTGCCTCTGCTGATCGTCATCGTCATAGCGCTGGCCGCGAAAAAGATGGCGGAGGCCCTGCTTGCGGGAACTCTGGTCTCAATGGTGCTGCTGCATCGATGGGATTTTCTCGGCGGAACTGTGGACGCCTTTTATGAAGTGCTGTCCAACGGTTCTTTTCAATTTGTCATACTGACGGTCATCGGCCTGGGAGCGCTGATCCAGCTGCTGCAGCGCTCGGGCGCGCTGATGGGCTTCAAAACGGTGATTCTGCGTTTTGCCCACAGTCCCAGAAGCTCCCTGCTGGCGGCGTGGCTGCTGTCTTTGATCTTGTTTGTAGACGAGTACCTCAATTCCCTGGCGTCTACCTTTGTCCTGCGGGATATTACGGACAGCCATGGCGTGCCCCGGGAGCATCTGGCCTTTCAGGCCCACGGCATGGCGTGCAGCCTCTGCATCATAGTGCCGTTTACAGGATGGACCGCCTTTACGATCAGTCTGGTAAGAGAATACGGCATGGGCTTTGACGAGTACGTTCACTCCATTCGGTTCATGCTGTTTCCTCTGCTGGTTATCCTGTTTTGCCTGCTGCTGGCCTTGGGAGCGCTCCCAAAGGTGGGCGCCCTGAAGGACGCTTACGCGAGGGTGGAACGCGGAGGTCCTGTGCTTTTGGAGGAGCCGGGCGGTCTCGGCTCTCTGGTCGATTTGGAGGCGCTGGACGCCGAAAAGACAGCGCCGGCCTTCTACGCCATCGTTCCTCTGGCCGCCCTGGTCATCGGCTTTTTTCTTCTGGATCGGGATCTGGTGCAGGCGCAGATTCTGGCGCTGGCGGTGCAGTTCGTGCTGTATACCGCGGGAGGCCTCATGACGGTCGGCGAATTTTTTCAGGGCTTCTTTGACGGGGCAAAATCCATGACGACCATCACCATCGTGATCGGGCTTGGGTTCATGCTGAGCAAGGCCAACGAGGAGCTGGGCTTCTTCGAGCTTTTCGTCCGTGTCATGGGCGGTTCCCTTCCGGCGCAGGCCATGCCGGTCATCGCCTTTATCCTCGTAGGCCTGTGCGTGTTCTGCATGGGCAGCTGCTGGGTGGTTATGCTGATCACCGTACCCATGTTCATGGAGCTGGCCATGGTGTCGGGGGTTTCGGCGGAGCTGATGATGGGCGCTGTCATGAGCGGTGTAGGCATGGGCTTCAGCCTCTGCTTTTACGCGGATACCGTGTTCATGACCACGGCCGGTACCGGTGTCTCCAACCTGCAGATCATCAAAACCACACTGCCCTATGCCGCGGTCATGATCGTTCTGTCCGCCGCGGGGTACATCGCCCTCGGCGCGGCCACGGTATAGCCTGCAGCATGGCCGCTGATTTCTGCCAGCCGGAAAGACGGCGGCAGTTTCCTCATCTAACGTTCACCATGGGTACGGGGATTTGTGGTATACTTGAACAGACAAAGGGTGCACAGAAGGAAACCATATATAAAGGAGAAAACGCCATGGAATACACGACAAAATATCCTTCGCCGGTGGGAACGCTGCTTCTGGCCAGCGACGGGCAGGCTTTGACGGGCCTTTGGATCGAGAACCAGAAATACTACGGGGCCACCTTGTCCCAGGACCATCAGGAGAAGGACGACCTGCCTGTCTTTGATGAGGTGAGGAAATGGCTGGACCGGTACTTCGCCGGGGAACAGCCGTCAGCCTCGGAACTGCCTCTGGCGCCGGCAGGCAGCCCGTTCCGGCAAAGGGTTTGGGAAATCATGTGCCGGATCCCTTACGGGCAGACCATGACCTACGGGGAAATCGCCAAAGAGGCGGCCGCTGCGGAGGGCAGGGAGACCATGTCGGGCCAGGCCGTCGGCGGCGCGGTAGGCCACAATCCCATTTCCATCATCATGCCCTGCCACCGGGTGGTAGGCGCGGACGGCAGCCTGACCGGCTACGCGGGCGGTATCGACGTGAAACGCAGGCTCCTGGAGCTGGAAGGGGCAGACCTGTCCAGGCTCTATGCGCCGAAGGCGGTATCGAAGGAGCCGACGTCAAAGACAGTATCAAAGGAGCCGACGTCAAAGGCGGTATCGAAGGCGTCATCATCAAAGAAGCTGTCAAAGAAACCGGCGTCAAAGGAATCCGCATCAAAGGCGGCAGCCGGCTCCCGGCGGAAAGGAATATGACCATGACTGACAGGAAAACCATAGCTGTCATAGACGACGACATTCACATCGGGGACATGCTGTCGGAGGTGCTGCAGAGGGAGGGCTACGGCGTGCTGCGGGCGTATTCCGGCACAGAGGCCCTGTTGCTGCTGGAGCAGAAGAAGCCGGATCTGATTCTGTTGGACCTGATGCTGCCGGGACTGACAGGAGAGGAGGTGCTGCCCCGGCTTCAGGGGATTCCCACCATCGTGGTCAGCGCCAAGGTGGACGTCAACGATAAAGTCGCCCTGTTGCTGGGCGGCGCGGTGGACTATGTGACGAAGCCCTTTGACGTCAAAGAACTGCTGGCCCGGATCGCCGTCCACCTGCGCACGGCAGTCTCAGCACGACAGTCTTTGACCTTGGCCTTTGAAGACCTGCGGCTGGACGCCTCGTCCCACGACGTCACGGCGGGAGGCCGGAGCGTCAAGCTGACCAGGACGGAGTTCGCCATTCTGAAAATTTTGATGCAGAATCCGAGCCAGGCCGTGGCAAAGTCGGTCATTCTGGACCGGATCAGCCAGGACACGCCGGACTGCACGGAAACCTCCCTGAAGATGCACGTCAGCAACCTGCGGAAGAAGCTGCGGGAGGCCGGAGGCAGAGACTACATCGAAGCGGTCTGGGGCATCGGATTTAAAATGAGCGAAAAGATATGAAGCTTTACGATTTCTTTACTCTTTTCTTTACCGCGGTCTTTACCCTTTTGCGGTAGACTGGACGCAGCAAAGAAAAGGAGGTATTTGACATATGGAATATGTTCTTACGACACAGGGACTGACCAAGCAATATAAGAATTTCAAAGCTTTGGACGGCTTCTCCATGTCTGTTCCCAAGGGGAGCATTTACGGCCTCGTCGGCAGGAACGGCGCGGGCAAAACCACTTTGATCCGGCTGATCTGCGGCCTGCAGGCTCCGACGGCGGGAGAATACACGCTGTACGGAAACAGCAGCGCAGGCGGAGAGATCGCTCGGGGGCGCAGACGGATGGGCGCTGTGGTGGAGACGCCGTCCATCTACGGAGAGCTGAGCGCCGAAGACAACCTGAAGGAGCAGCACCGGATCCTGGGACTTCCTTCCGATGAAGGCATCGACCAGCTTTTGCGGCTGGTGGGCCTGGAACACACGGGAAGAAAAAAGGCGAAAAACTTTTCGCTGGGCATGCGCCAGCGGCTGGGCATCGCCATCGCTCTGGCGGGCAGTCCCGACTTTTTGGTGCTGGATGAGCCGGTCAACGGCCTGGACCCTCAGGGCATCATCGAAATGCGGGAGCTGATCCTGAAGCTGAACCGGGAGCACAGCATCACCGTGCTGATTTCCAGCCACATTCTGGACGAGCTTTCCCGGCTGGCGACTCACTATGGCTTTGTGGACCGGGGCCGCATGGTCAGAGAAATCAGCGCCAAGGAGCTGGAACAGGCCTGCCGCAAGTGCGTCCGGGCAGAGGTTACCGACGTCAAAGCCCTGGCCATGGTGCTGGACCAGATGGGCGTTGAATACAATATCATCTCCAAGCACACGGCGGACCTCTTCGCGAAGGTCAACGTGACCCGGCTGGCCGCAGCGCTGGCAGAGGAAGGCTGCGAGATCCTCTCTATGGAGGAGCGGGACGAAAGTCTGGAAAGCTATTTTGTCAGCCTGGTGGGAGGTGAAAGCCGTGAATAGACTGTTATCCGCCAACTTTATGCGCCTGAAGCGCTCCAAAGTCTTCTGGATCTGCGCCGCGGCCATGGCGGGGTTCGCCGTGGCGATGGAGTGGGTCAATTACGGGGAAATCAAAGAAGGCATAGAGGTGACGCTGGAAGGGAAGCTGCTGGTCTACAGCACCTTTGTCAGCATCGCCATCGCGGCCTTTGTCAGTCTCTTTCTGGGGACAGAGTACAGCGACGGGACCATTCGCAACAAAGTGGTCATCGGGCACAGCCGGACGGCCATCTATCTTTCCAACCTGATCACCGCCGCCGTTTCCGCCATGGCCATGTGTCTGGCCTACCTGGCAGTCTACAGTCTGGTGGGTGTCGCCGCCATCGGCAGGTTTACGGCAGAGCCGAAGGCGGTACTGACACAGATCCTGTGCAGCCTGGTGCTGGCCGTGGCCTTTTCCGCCATCTTGACCCTGCTGGCCATGACCAATCAGAACAAGGCCGTTTCTGCCGTGATCTGCGTCCTGCTGGTCTTCGCCCT
>CALLDR010000156.1 GCA_937997955.1 uncultured Emergencia sp.
GGTCTTTTCAAATTTGTTCATGTCCCGCCCCGACTTGACGCCGCAGTAATCCACCACCTGCGCCATGTCCGCCGTGGTCAGGTTGATGACGAACTCGCCGCTCTCCGCGATCAGATGATGGGAGTGGCGTTCCTTGCGCACGGACACATAGGTCATCGGCGGCTGGGAGTTGACGATTCCCGTCCACGCGATGGTGATGATATTGGCCTCATTGCCGCTGCCGCAGGTGACCAGCACTGCCGGCACCGGGCTCATCATGGCGGACGGTTTCATAGAAATCTTGCTCATCTGTATCCTCTCTCCTTTGTTCCTTGGCCCGCAGACCCCTGTTTCGGCCGATCTTCCGGCTGGCCTGGCGTTTCGCTCGGCTCAGCCCTTGGCCCGCAGGCTCCTCTTCGGCCGATCTTCCGGTTGGCCTGGCGTTATGCTCAGCTCAGCCCTTGGCCCGCAGCTTGTCCAGCCGCTGGACAAAGTACTCCGGCAGCGGGCTGTCAAATTCCATATACTCTCCCGTTCTGGGATGGACAAATCCTAAGACCTTAGCGTGAAGCATCTGGCCGTCAGCCTTGCCGTCCCGCCGCGGTCCGTACACCGGATCGCCCACCAGCGGATGATGGATATACGCCATGTGGACCCGGATCTGATGGGTCCGTCCTGTTTCCAGCCGCGCCTCGATCAAAGTGTGTCTGCCCAGCCTTTCCAGGACTCTGTAATGGGTCACGGCGTGCCGCCCGTGCTGCGGGTCCGTCACCGCCTGCCGCAGCCGGTTCCTCGGATCCCGGCCGATGGGCGCGTTCACCGTGCCTTCCTCTTCTTTGATGTTGTCGTAGACCAGAGCCTGATACCGCCGGGTGATAGAATGGTCCGCCAGCTGCTTTGACAGGGATTCGTGGGCCATGTCGTTCTTGGCGATCATCAGAAGCCCGCTGGTATCCTTGTCGATGCGGTGGACGATGCCGGGCCGGACTACCCCGTTGATGGAGGAAAGTCGGTCTCCGCAGTGGAACATGATGGCGTTGACCAAAGTCCCGCGGTAATTTCCCGCCGCAGGATGGACCACCATGCCCCTGGGCTTGTTGACCACCATCACATCATCATCTTCGTAGACGATATCCAGGGGAATGTCCTCCGGCTCCACAGACAGGATCTCCGGCTCCGGCAGGCAGAGCTGCACCTGCTCTCCGGCCTGCACCTTGTACTTCTTGGAGGCGCAGAGCCTTCCGTCCACCTGGACCAGTCCCTTCTCAAAGAGCTTCTGAATGAAGCTTCTGGATATCTCAGGCAACAACAAAGAGAGCACGAGATCGATCCTTGTGCCCTTCTGGTCTTCTTCTATATAAAACTGATACGTTCTGTCCTGTCTCTTTTCCTCTGTCCTCATCGGCCGCCCCCTTTACTTCTTCTGCCAGCCGTCAGCCAGCACGTAAACCGCGAACAGGGCGCAGCCCGCGCAGACACAGATGTCTGCCACGTTGAAGATAGGCGGAAAAATGCTGAAATCGAACATGTCCGTCACGCTGCCCATGGCGATGCGATCGATGAGATTGCCGATACCGCCCGCGATGATCAGAGTCCAGGAAGTATACATGCTCCAGTGCTGGCCCTGATGCCTGTGCAGATACCACAGAGCGGCAACCATGGCCGCGATAGGCAGCGCCACCAGTATGATCCGCTGGCCGCTGAACATGCTGAAAGCAGCTCCGCTGTTCTGGATATGGGTCAGGCGGAAGAAATCACCGATGACGCTGATGGATTCTCCCACCTGCATATTGACTCTGACGGCGAGCTTGGACAGCTGGTCCGCTGCCAAAAGGACAGCGGCCAGGATATAATACCTCATATCCTGCCTCCCGCTTTTCGTTTATTTGTGATTCCAGTCGATCACCCTGGTCTTCGCCAGATCATCGCCGCTGATGACACGGGTCTTATCCATGTCTGCGCTGCCGCTGTCGGTAACGCCGAAATCCTCCCGAAGGATATCTTCCAGAGAGCGGTCCAGAACTACGGTATCGCTGGATACGCCCCGTTTCGGCCCTTCCCCGCGATCAAAGGAAGCTTCGCGGCGCGGCGATTCTTCACGATCAAAGGAAGCTCCATGGCGCTGCGGCTCTTCGTAGACCACAGTATCCCTGCGGCCCGCTTCACTTTCACGGCGCGTCACTTCCCCGCGGACCGGAGCCGTCGCTCTGGCTTCCGGCGCAGACGCGCTGCGCGGACGCTCCGCCTTTGGCGTATCCGCCATGGACGCGGGCATGAACTCCGCCTCCAGATCAGCGAAGAGATCCTCGCTGGAGCCTTCCAGCTGGTTCAGCTCGTCTTCCAGCAGCTGCCGGTACCTTTCGCGGAAACGGCTGACCTTGACAGCCAGCTTTTCGCCTTCCTCTGTCAGCTTGGAAACGGAATCTCTGGCCTCCCGCTGAATGGACTCGGCGTCCATCTGGGCGTTGCGTATGATGATCTCCGCCCGCTTTTCCGCGCTTTCCGATATGTCGTTCATCAGCTTCTTGGCCGATTCCAGGGTGTTGATCACCGACGACTCGGATTTCTTGTACTGAACCAGATCCTGATTCAGCTTTTCCACCTGGGCCTTCAGCTGTTCTCTCTCAGCCAGCAGGGCCTGCAGGTCCAATATGATCTCATCTAGAAATTCATCGACTTCTTCTGCCTTGTAGCCTCTTACAGCCTTTGAAAATTCCTTGTTCTCTATTTCCAGTGGAGTAATCATATCCTTTTCCTCCTGTTAAATTACAGCGATCATCAAAAGAATCCTTACCAGCACCCTTGCCACGATCTCCACCAGGAAGAAGGACAGGAGCACGGAAAAGTCGAACATGCCTGTATTCACGTTAAGCCTGGCCAGCAGCGCGCGGCACGGCGCTACGACCGGTTCTGTGATCCGCGCCATGACCATATAGGCCCTGCCCAGCGGCGAGTACGGATCCTGAGCAAACCAGCTCAGAATCGCCCTGATGACCAGCGCCATGGTGACCAGGTCAGCGAACCAGGTGATCGCTCTGCATAAAATAATGATCAAAATTTACCTCCAGGGACTCTTCTCTTCTGTTCCGAAGTCAAAGGACGTTCTCTCGTCCTGAGAAGCGGCAATATCCACGTTCTCCGGCGCGAAGATGAAGATGTTGTTGGCTACCTTCTGCACATTTCCGTTGAGGGCGTAGGTCGCGCCGCTCATGAAATCAAAGATCTTTCTGGCAACCTCGGTTTCCAGCTTTTCCAGATTGATGATGATCGGACGTCTGCCCTTCAGGCTGTCCACCAGCTTCGGGCACTCCTCAAAAGCCTTCGGCTCGATGAGAACCAGCTTAAACGCGCTGGTGTTGGCGACGGAAAAGCGCTTTTCCTGCGGCTTTGACGCGGCCGATGCCGGTGTATACGGCTTTTTCTCGTGACTAGGGGAAGGCTCACCGAAGGATCTTCTCGGCGCCGCCTCCTTTGCCAGCTTTTCCTTTGCAGCACTCACTTCTTCTTCCGTGATCATTTCGTCTTCATCTAATTCTTCAATTCCGATGACTTTTTTGATTGAATCAGCAAAACCCATTTTTCATTTCCTCCTGCTTTCTCTATTTTTCCTCGCTGCGGTAATCTCTATACCCGAAGATGGCGGTGCCCACCCGGATCAGGTTGGAGCCTTCCTCGATGGCGGCCTCGAAATCGTTGGTCATGCCCATGGAAAGGTATTTGAAATCTACCCGCTCTATCTGTTCTTCCGCATATTTGTCATACAGCTTTTTCACTTCCGCGAAGTATGGCCGTGCGTCGTCAGGGTCTTCCTCAAAAGGCGCGATGCACATGAGCCCGCGGATGCGGATGTTCTCGCACTGCTGGGATATATCCCGGATCAGCTGGTCGGTCTCCTCTGTGGTGATGCCGAACTTGGATTCCTCCATGGCTGAGTTGACCTGGATCAGAATATCCATGGTCAGGTCGTGCTGCGCCGCCCGCTTGTTGATCTCTTTGGCCAGGTGCAGGGAATCCACGGAATGGATCATGCTCACCTTGTCGATGATGTATTTCACCTTATTGGTCTGCAGGTGGCCGATCAGGTGCCAGCGCACCGGCTTTACCCGGTCGTACTTGTCCATGATCTCCTGGACCTTGTTCTCCCCGATGTCGGTAATGCCCGCGTCGATGGCCTCGTTCATTTCCTCCGGGCTGTGCAGCTTTGTCACCGCCACCAGCAGCACGTCATCGCCGGTGCGTCCGGATTTCTCCGCCGCCTTCGCCTTCAGTTCATTTATATATTCGATATTAGATTTGATTGACATGTCGTCGTCGCTCCTTCCCGCTGTCTTGATTTGTCGATTTATTTTGGATTCTTCAAAACCTCGTCGTATATTTCAACGGTGCTGATCAGCTCGCCCTCTTCGTCGGTATAGGTCCCGTCCTTTACCAGGGAATACTGCCCGTCCGTCTTTTCCACGGAGACCGGCACGAAGACGAAATTACCTGATCTGACTTTGACGTAAACGCCCTGCTTGCCGTCTTCCTCCACAATGCTGTCGTTTTCCAGGATCAGTCCCCGGTTTTCATAGGTGACCAGGCTGACCTTTGCCGCCCGCGTCTTGGCAAAACCGTCGTAGTAGTAGACGGTTTCCAAGATGATTCTGACCTTGCCGTCCATCTTCTTGATGGATTTGACGTCCATGCGGACCTCATCGTCCTCGAAGACCACCTTCAGCTCCTGGCCCACCTCGTACCGGTCGGCTGAGCTTTCCTCCACGAAGCAGACCAGATACCATTTGGTCCTGTCGGCTATCTTGAACACCGGCTCGCCTTTTGCCGCCGTATCCCGTTTCAGGTCCACTACCGCGTCCTGGGTCACCTTGCTGTAGTAGCTGAAGCCGCCCTTTTCCATGGTTTCCGGCGTCAGCTTGCCTTCGTAGCCGTCGGCGTAGTAGCACACGATGCCGACCTCTTCCGCCGCGTAGCTTTCGGTCTCCACGGCGCTGTCGCCCAGCCGGGAAAGCAGATCTGTATAGGCGGTGTCGATTTCACCGCCGCCGTCTCCGCTGACCTCCATGACTGACGTGCCGCTGCGGACCAGCGTCCCCTCTTCGATATAGCGGTTGATGCTGCCGCCGCTGCCAGCCGTATAGACCTTCTCACTGCGGACCAGCCAGCCGTCGGTCTCGTCGCAAATCTTCAGCTCCCCGTAGGTAGCCGTATAGGACGACACCAGCGCCCCTGTCACCTTGGGTACGATATAGATGATCACATAAAGGGCGATAATGGCAATAAAAAATAAAACGATCGGTTTTTTCTTGATTTTCTTCATACGTTTATTTTACATCATTTTATTACTTTGTCCAATACTTTCTGTTCATCTTTTGCCAATTCCCCACGATTCTTCACAAATTCATCAAAGAGATCCGGTCTGGCCTCTTTGGTCAGGCGCAGGGACTGTTCCAGCTTCCACAGGCGGATCAGCTTATGATTGCCGGAGAGCAGCACCTCCGGCACGTCATATCCTCCATAGCTGCGGGGCTTGGTATACTGGGGATATTCCAAAAGGCCGCTGTAGATGGACTCCTCCATGGCGGAGCCTCCGCTTGCCAGGACGCCGGGGATCAGACGCGCCACGGAATCGATGAGGACCATGGCCGCCAGCTCTCCGCCGGTCAAGATGTAGTCTCCGATGGACACCTCCTCCATGTTCCAGTGATCCAGCGCCCGCTGGTCCACGCCTTCGTAATGGCCGCACAGAATCGTCAGCTCTGTCTCGGCGGACAGCGCTTTGATCTTCGCCTGGTCCAGAATCTTCCCCCGCGGCGACATGTACAGGATCTTCCGCGGCTCCGGCTGGATGCTTCTCAGCGCGTCAAAGATGGGCTGGGCCATCATGACCATGCCCGGACCGCCGCCAAAGGGCGTGTCGTCGACCTTTTTATGCTTATCCTCTGTGTAATCGCGAATATTGATAAAGTTCAGCTCCAGGATCCCCCGCTCCGCCGCCTTTCCCAGAATACTGCCTGTAACAGCGGTGAACATCTCGGGGAACAGGGTCAAAATGTTGATCTTCATAACAGGCTCGCTCCTTCTGCTCTATCCTAATCTTTTTGATCCTTGACCGGCCAGTCCGGCGGTCCATCAGTCCGGCATTCCACCGGTTCGGCGGTCTTATTCCTCGATCATGCCCTCGATCAGCTGTACTCTGACAAAACCGCCTTTCAGGCTGACCTCTTTGACAAACTGGGAAACGGCCGGAATCATGGCCTCGCCGCCTGCCGTCAGCCTGACCACATAGATGTCCTGGGAGGACGGCTGCAGCACGTCTTTGATGGTTCCGATGGCTTCTTCCGTCTCCGCGTCGATGACGGAGAGGCCGATCAGGTCCCGTATATAAAAGGTATCCTCCGGCAGCTCCGCAAGGTCGTCTTCGGTGATGAACACGTCCCTGTTCTTCATGGCCTCCGCCGCGTTCCGGTCGTCTACGCCGGCCAGCTTCAGAATGACCATGTGCTGCTGATACCTGACTTTTTCGATTTCATAAGGGGTGTCGTCAACGATGATCCGGTCAAGCTCCTCGTACCGTTCCCGATAGCCGGAGTAATTGTAGACCTTCACCTCGCCCCGCAGGGCTACGGCGTTGACGATTCTTCCGATTTTGATCTTCTCCATTTTTCTCCTAACTACATGTCAGGCACATGAAGATACGTTTCCCGTATATCCATGTGCCTTCGTCTTGCATGATACTGGTGTGGCCTATTTCTCGTCTTCAGAGACGATCTCTACGACCACCTTTTTGTTTTCTTTAGTAGCTGCGGCCTTTACCACGGTACGAAGCGCCTTGGCGATGCGACCCTGTTTGCCGATCACCTTGCCCATATCATCAGCTGCAACCTGAAGCTGCAAAACACTGCCGTGCTTATCCGTCTCTTCTGTCACGACGACATGCTCCGGATGGGACACCAGTGACTTTGCAATTGATTCAACTAACTTAGTCACGTTATTTCACCGCTTTCTTATTCAATGATGCCAGACTTCTTGAACAGACCCTTTACTACATCTGTCGGCTGCGCGCCATTTCCGAGCCATTTCTTAGCCTTTTCATCGTCGATCTTGATGACTGGCGGTTCTGTCAGCGGATTGTAATATCCGATCTCCTCGATGAACTTGCCGTCTCTTGATGTGCGGGAATCTGCTACAACAACTCTATAAAAAGGCTTTTTGTGCGCACCCATTCTCTTTAATCTGATCTTTACCATTATCTTGTTCCTCCTTAGATATTTAATGTTTGTTTTTTGTTGATTTATTTACTGCCTGCGCTGCCGGCTCGTTCTGTGTTCCGCCCGCGGCAGGCTTGATTATCTTGTTCGACTGCCTTGTCTAATCGCCTCGAGTACTTAGAACAGCCCGCGGAACATCTTGTTCCGCTTCAGAGCCTTCGGATTGGAGAACTGCTTCACCATCTTCTTCATATCCTCGTATCTCTTGATCAAATTGTTGACCTTGCTGACCGGCTGTCCGCATCCCGCCGCGATCCGCTTTCTGCGGCTGGCGTTGAGGATGTTGGGATCCTGCCGTTCTTCTTTGGTCATGGACTGTATGATGGCTTCCATCTGGCGGAATTCCTTTTCGCTTTCCTCCAGATCCACGCTCTTCATCTGCGCCGGTGAAATGCCCGGCATCATCTCCAGGATCTTACCGATGCCGCCCATGTTCTTGACCTGTCCCATCTGATCCAGAAAATCCTCCAGGGTGAACTGGTTTTTCTTCAGCTTCTTTTCCAGCTCTTCGGCCTTCTCTTCATCGTAAGCAGCTTCTGCCTTTTCGATGAGGGAAAGCATATCGCCCATGCCGAGGATCCGGCTCGCCATCCGCTCCGGGTGGAACGGTTCCAGCGCGTCGAACTTTTCGCCGACACCCATGAATTTGATCGGCTTGCCTGTCACCTTCTTGGCCGACAGGGCCGCGCCGCCCCGAGAATCGCCGTCCATCTTGGTCATGACGATGCCGTCCACGCCCAGCTTCTCGTTGAAGCCTTCGGCCACGTTGACCGCGTCCTGACCTGTCAGGGCGTCGACCACCAGCAGGATCTCGTGAGGCCGGACTTCTTTTTTGATGTCCACCAGCTCATCCATCAGAGCCTCGTCGATCTGCAGCCGTCCGGCCGTATCGACGATGAGGACGTCAAAGCCCTTCTTTTCGGCTTCTTTTCTGGCCTCTTTGGCGATCTTCGCCGGCTCTCTGCTCTCCCGCATGGTGAACACCGGCGTGTTGACGGCCTTTCCCACTACCTCCAGCTGGTCGATGGCCGCCGGCCGGTAGACGTCGCAGGCGCAGAGCATCGGCTTCTTGCCGTGCTGCTTCAGGTAGTTGGCCAGCTTGCCGCAGGTGGTCGTCTTACCGGTACCCTGCAGACCCACCATCATGATGGTGGTAAAGCCAGACGGGGAATAGGTCAGCTTGCTGCCTGTGCCTCCCATCAGGTCCACCAGCTCCTGGTTGACGATCTTGATGATCTGCTGGGCCGGCGTCAGGCTTTCCAGGACCTCGGCCCCCAGGCACTTTTCTTTGACGTCGCTGACAAAGCCTTTTACCACTTTGAAGTTGACGTCGGCTTCCAGCAGGGCCAGCTTCACTTCCCGCATGGCGTCGTTGATATCCGCCTCGGTCAGCACGCCTTTGCCTTTCAGCTTTTTAAACGCGTTCTGTAATTTATCTGATAAGCTTTCAAATGCCATGTGATATACCTCTTAGTCGAATTGCTGATGTTTCACACGCCGCGGCCTCTTGCCTTTGGGACACCGCCGGACGGACACCCTTTGCTGTCTCCCCGGGCGCATCGGACGGCTCATCTTCGTGAAACCGCCGGGCCCATCGGGCTGTCTGTCTCCGCGGACCTGCCGGTGATGTCTGCCTGCCGGGCGGTCAGTCTTCTTCGAGACCGCTGATGACGGCTTTGATCTCGGACAGGGACCCGGTCAGCGCCTCGTCGCCGGCATAGCGCGCGCTGAGATCGTCCAGCATCCTGTCGATCTTCCGGAAGGCTTCGCCGGACCTGAGGAACCGGGACACCAGCCCCAGCTTTTCCTCGTATTCCGCCAGCGATTTCTCCGCTGTCTTCAGGGATTCGTAAACTGCCGACCGGGAGATCCCGAATTCTTCGGCGATCTCGCTCAGGGACAGGTTTTCTTCGTGATACAGCTCCATGACCTGCTGTTTCCGCCTGGTCAAAAGCTGACCGTAAAAGTCATATAGGAGACTGGCCTGTGTTATCTTGTCTATCATTTACTTTCTGAAATCCTCTTTTTGAATTCTCGTTGAATTCCCCGCGGCTATGGTTGTGGCCGCAGCCGCTTTGTCAAGGCGCAAACCCTGACACCGTAATAGTGTAGCATATGGAAGAGACTCTGTCAAGGGTTTTTACCTGACAAAGTTGTTTCTTTCTGCGCGTTCTGTGCGCGCTGTACGCGCTGTACACGAAAGTTTCTGCGGCTGCTCACGGCGGCGTTTGGCGGGCTGCAGGCTACAGACCTTTTCCGAAGATGTTGTAGGTCACATGGGAGGTTGCCATCTGCTCCGGTGTCGGGTCAAAGTAGATGTAGTTGGTCACGCCTGTATAGCTCCACTTGCCGGTCTTGCTGTTCCAGCGGTTGCCGTTGCCCGGCGTCGGATCCACGATGATCCACCTGCCGTCAACGTAGACCTCAGCCCACCAATGGTCTACCTTAGATATGTCCTTTTCATTGGACCAGTTATAGTATCTGTCTGTGCCCATGCTGATATGATGTCCGTTTACTACCCGCGCCGGAATCCCCTCTGCTCTTGCCAGCGCCACTACGATAGCCGCGTTGCCTACGCACACCGTAGCCATTTTGCCGCCGGAGCTGTTTGCGGATTTCTTTTTGTTTCTCATATTGTACAGATTTCTGTACGGGTCCAGGTACTGGTTTTTCTTGGTGGCAAAGGCCACGTCGTCATAGTAGCTGTTCTTCGCCACGTATTCGTAGATCTTCAGCGCCTTGTCATAGTCGGACTTGGCTCCCTTTGTCACAGAATCCGCGACCTTCTTAAAGTAGTTCACCTTTGCTTTGGTCACTTTTGCTGTTTTGCCGGTCTTCGGATCTTTGAACACGAAGCTGATATCGCTGAGATACTTGTCGGTAAAGCGGCTCGTCTTATACTTGCTGCCCTTGTTTCCTATGGTCTTGTTGGCACTTACGATGGTGTTGAACTTCAGCAGGCTGGCCTTTCCATTTTTCACGCGGAAGTTGGCGTTTTTGTAAAAGACGATAGAACTGGAGCTGCCCGGCATGGTGATCAGCAGCACATAGTCTCCGGAAAGGCTGGAAACGTTCACATCTGTGGAAAAGGCATAATAGCCGTCCTTCTTCTCCGGCGTCACCCGTTTGAGCCACTGGGACTTGCTGGACGTCGGCGTCACCCGCCTTACATTGATATTAAAGGTCTCTGCCTTGATCGGCGTCTCGCAGACGATGTGCAGCTGGCTGCCCTCCGCGGTCACCTCTACAAAGTTATGCTTCTCCTTCATCGCCTCTGAGGACAGCAGCGATGTCGTCTCTACCGGCTTCGCCACCGACTTTACCACAGCAAAAGACTCTGCCGGCGCCAGGACCGCCATCATGACCGCAAGGATCAAAGCCAGCCGGGCCGTGCGGACGGTGCGGGCTGCGTTGGTTATTTTGGCAGTGCGGGCTGTATTGGCCGTGTGGCCAGTGTTGACTGTATTGGCCGTGCCGCCGGTACAGGCCGCGCCGGCTGCGAGGGCGGAAAAAAACGGTTTCCTTTCTGCGTTTTGCTTCGATTTCAGCGGATTTTCTGCTTTCATTCAGTAACCTCTTTTCTATTATATCTTCTTAATTTATACCTTTGCATCAATCATATCACATATACCATGTTATCTCAACCGACAATTCATGATTTTATTCTATTTTCTATCTCTTCTATTTTCTTTCGTTCCGCCGTTCTGCAGCTGCTGCCGCCGCAAGATGTTCTCTATACGCCACGCGCCCAGTGCGGTCTGAATCGCTATTTGCGGGAATTTGCTGAGTGCTGGACGGAAGTCCAACCAGCCTGGCAAACCTTTGCCAGGCCCGCCAGATGATTTGACCAGCCTGCGGAACACGCCGCGGCGGTTTTCATGCGTAGGCCCTGGCGCAGGCCCAGCTCCCGCATCTGTTTTCCTTGTTTAGAAATGTAAAGTGTGATATAATTCTATTGTTGCAAATACAAATTGATATTTTAGATCGTGGAGTGATCTAAAGGGGGGAGGTTCATCTATGGGAGTCATCAAAAAAATTCAAAACAGACTTGCCCAAAGAGCAAACAAAAAAGCTGAAAACGAGCGATATATTCTCTATGTTTGTCAGGAGACCGGCTGGTCCTTTGAGGAAGCAAAAGCTAAAATGGATCTTGCGCGGGAAGCCGGCTTCTCCTACAAATACTACGCTAAAAGGAAGATCTGGTCACGGACAAAGAAGCAGCTGGCGCAGTCTCAGCGGAATATCGAGCTGACCAGAGAGAGAAACAGAGCTGACCGTGAGCACGCTGTGGAAGAGGTCTGCAAAGCGACAGGCTGGTCAGCGTCAAAGGCCCGTGAAAAGATCAAAGAGGCCCGTCTGAACTGCGGCAGCTCTTTCAAGGACTATTACAAATTCCGGCTCTACGAACACACGCCGGAGGAGCAGAGGACATTCCTGACGCTGAAGGTCTCTGAAGCCCTGATCTTCAAATACAACAACGATGCCCAGGCTGCCAAGACGCTGCGGTACAAGGGCCGTTTCGCGAAGAAATATGACGATCTGTTCCATCGCAGCTGGTTCATCAACAAGAATCTTTCCTACGAAACCTTTCTGGAGAAGATCGACGGCGTGGAGGATCTGATCTGCAAGCCGACCTCCTCGACCCAGGGCAAAGGCGTGATCAAAATTCACTGCGGCAGCGGCGTAACAGATAAAAGAGAGATCTATGACCGCATCACGGGTACGGACAAGCGCATGATCTGCGAAGAATGTATCATCCAGCACCCTGATATCGCCGCGTTCAATCCTTCGTCGGTCAATACCATCCGCGTCCTCACCATCGTGGACGACGGCGTCTGCCATCACGTATACGCCGGTTTTCGAATGGGCTGCGGCGATGTCGTGGACAACTTTCACGCTGGCGGCATCATCGCGTCCATCGACGTCGCCACAGGCGTCACCTGTATGGACGCGATCAATCTGGACGGCGTGCACTTCCCGACACATCCAAAATCGGGACTTCCGACCCTGGGGTTCCAGATTCCACACTGGGATCAGGTTCTCGCCATTACGGAGCAGGCCGCCCTTCGCATGGAAGGCGTCGGCATGGTCGGATGGGACGTCGCGGTAACAGAACAGGGCGTCTGCCTCATAGAAGGAAACGCGGAAGCCAGCTATCACATCATCCAGCTGCCTTATGTTGATGCCGGCATCGGCATGAAAAAGGTCGTCGAAAGATTTTTGTAAAACACCTGGGAATTAGAGAGAAGAAAGGACCTTTCAATGTCAAAAGACAACGCGCCACAAAGCAAAGCGCTG
>CALLDR010000157.1 GCA_937997955.1 uncultured Emergencia sp.
GTCTGTGCTACGTGCTGCAGCTGGATCCGGCCGCCATCGGCGCGCCGGGGAGGATTAGACTGCTGGAAGAGCTGCTGGACCACATGAGGCAGAACGAGGACGTATGGTTTGTCACTGGCAGCAAAATTTGTGAGTTTTTGAGAAAATAGGAGGTATCGTAAAATGAAAAATTTATGGGGCGGGAGATTTTCAAAGCAGATGGATGACTGCACGGCCGACTACAATGAATCCATCAGCTTTGACCATGTCCTGTACGTGTACAGTGTTCAGGCCAGTATTGCCCATGCGATGATGCTGGGGAAGACTGGGATTATCTCAGAGAAGGAGGCCGACGAAATATGCCGCGGCCTTCGCATCGTAAAGGAAAAGCTGGATCGCGGCGAAATTGAGTTTGACATTATGGACGAGGATATCATGATGACCATTGAGAAGCATCTGACCTCTGAGATCGGCGATGTCGGAAAGAAACTGCACACGGCCAGAAGCAGAAATGACCAGAATGTAGTGGACGAGACGCTGTTCCTGCGGGACGCCATCAAAGGCACTATGGAGCGACTGGAAGACCTGATGGCCGTGATCATCAAAAAGGCTGAGGAGCAGAAGGATGTGATCATGCCTGGCTTTACCCACCTGCAGCATGCCCAGCCGATCACCGTGGGATTCTATTACATGGCCCACTTTCAGGGACTTGCCAGGGATTATGAAAGATTTGCGGAAAGTCAGAAGCGGGTCAATGTCAATCCGCTGGGGGCCTGTGCTCTGGCCGGGACCACTTTGCCTACGGATCGGTTCATTACTACAGAGCTGCTGGGCTTTGACAGGCCGTCAGAAAACGCGCTGGATACCATCGGCTCCAGGGACACCTTTGCCGAATATCTCTTCAACGCGGCGCTGTGCATGGTTCACTTAAGCGGCTTTGCTGAAGAACTGATCGTATTCAACTCCCAGGAGTACAGTTTTATCGATATCGACGACAGCTTCTGCACTGGAAGCAGCATCATGCCGCAGAAGAAAAATCCGGATATCGCCGAGCTGGTCAGAGGCAAGTCTTCGCGCACCATCGGTAATCTGGTAACTCTGCTGACCATGCTGAAGGGTACTTTCCTGACGTTGAACAAAGATTATCAGGAGGACAAAGAAGCACTCTTCGATTCCATCCATACTCTGGATCGGACGATCAATGTGTTTGCCCGCATGCTGGAGAACATCACCTTCCGGGAAGACGTGCTGAAAGAGCAGCTGAAGAAGGGATTTATCGAGGCTACGGATATCGCGGAGTATCTGGTATGCCAAGGCGTTCCATTCAGGGAAGCTCACGAGATCGTCGGCAATCTTGTCAAGTACTGTGAACTGACCCATAAGACCTTTCCGGATGTAACCGAAGATGATCTGAAACAGCTGGGAATTGGCTATGGCCTGCGCGACCTGAGCCAGTTTACGGCGGAGAACTGTGTCAAAAACAGAAACAGCTTCGGCGGTACGTCTTATGAAGAAGTGGAGCGCCAGATTGAGGCGGCAAAAGCTTTTCTGGAAAAATAATTTAACATCTGAAAGCCTGATCAAAAGCCGCCACCGCGCCGCGGGGGCAGAGCCTTGGTCGGGCTTTTTTGATAGTGCATACGATAAACGATGACGAGGCCATAATATCCTGTTTTTGCTTTTAAATTTAATTTCAAGAATTTATAGGAAAATTTATAAAAATGCTTGAAACTTCCATACTTACGTTGTAAAATTATGGTACAAAGGAGGTGCGCCGTAATGAACAGCAGAGAATATGTGAAATGGGAACTAGCAAAGCAGGTGAGTCTCAGAGAGCGCTGCGAACAGCAGCTTGCCGCTTTGCCCGAGGGGAAACTGAGACTTGTAACTGCCAAAGGGAAACGGTATTACCGACGGCTGGAAGACGGGGAGTATGTTTACGTCGGAAATGGAGATAAGCCCGGCGTTCAGGAATTGCAGAAGCGGCGGTTTTGGGAAACCATGCTCGATCACGCAAAGAGCAATCAGCGGCTGATGGAAAATTATTTGAAGCGATACCGCACGACAGAACCGGCCGAGGTGATGGCGTCGCTGCCAAAGGTGTATCAGAGCGGAATTTTGCCTGTTTTTCCGAATTCCTTTGATTTTGAGAAATGGGCAGAAGGGGACTATGACAAGTCAGAGTTTTGTCCTGACAAGCTGCAGCATAAAACGCTGAAAGGCGATTTGGTCAGGTCCAAATCCGAGGCGATTATTGCGAATCTGCTGTACGACAGGAAGATCCCCTATCACTACGAAGAAAATCTGAACTTGGAGGCGGAACGGATTGCTCCTGATTTTAAAATCGCAGTGCGAACAGAAAATCGCTTTAAGCTGTTGGAACACTGCGGTATGATGTGCGATCCGATTTACCGGGAAAAGTTTAAAAGAAGGCTGGAACAGTATATCCTGAACGGGTATATACCTTGGAGAGATGTGTTCTTTACTTTTGATGATGTAGACGGCAATATCGATACCCAGGCAATTCGGCAGATGATAGAGAATTACTTCTTTTGAGTTTGGCAAAACGTTTGGCATCTGAGAAGAAAACGGCCAAAATGCCAAACCAATGGCGGAAAGTTTGGCAAAACGTTTGGCATCTGAGAAGAAAACAGCAAAAATGCCAAACCGATGGCGGAAAGTTTGGCAAAACGTTTGGCATTTGAAAAGAAAACGAAGAAAATACCAAACCGGTGGCAGCGTGGCTCAGACCTGCGGCATGCCGCGCCACCCCGCCGCGGCTAAAACCACTTCTTTTTCTTGAATACTACCAGCAAAACCGCCACCAGACCGGCGCTCAGGCCCGCGACGAAAGGGTAGCCGCAGTCCCAGCCGTATTCCGGCAGATCCAGGTTCATGCCGTACCAGCCGGCGATCAGGGTCAGAGGCAGAAAGATGGAAGTGACAACGGTAAAGACCTTCATCAGATTGTTCTGCTCGATATCGATCTGGGACTGGTAGGCTTCCCGCACCGATTCGATATACTCCTGAAGATGAAGGATGAATTCCAGCAGCCGGTCAAATTTCTTGTCGATAAAGGCGAAGCTGGGATCCACTGCCCGAAGCTCATCGGTGAGAAATTCCATCTGCTCGTAGTAGCGCTTCACCTTTAAAAGATCCTTGCGGACCTTTATGATGTCCTTGATCCCGTTCCTGCTGGGGCTCTTCTCCATGAGAAGGTTGTCCTCCAGAGAGATGATCAGGTTTTCCAGGGATTCCAGCTTATAGACGTCGTTTGCCGTCAGCTCCAGCAGAAATTCGTGAAGCTGCAGGATGCCGTCGCCTTCCACGTCTACGTCCCGGAAGCTCTGTGCCGCTGACTGGCTGTCGGTGACCACAATGAAATCGTCGGCGCTGGCGTAGATGCTGACCTTGCGCTGGTCCAGCCAGTGAAAGGTCAGAAAGTAGCGCCTTTCGCCCAGAGCCGCAAAGAAATTGCGGCTCTCATCTGTCCGATTGATCAGGGCGCTGCCGGCGTACTCTATTAATTCTTCTAATCTGTCCGATGGGAGTAATTCTTTCATACTCCCTATTATGTCCAGTCATAGATCCTTTCAACCCGGATTCCGATGGTTCCATACAGATATTCAAAGGTATTTTCGCAGAACTGCTCGACCTCCCAGGTGGTGATCTGCTCATCGCCGTCACGGCCTACCAGAAGCACCTTCTGGCCCAGTTCACATGGAATGCCGGTGACATCGGCAAAGGATTGATCCATGCAGCAGCCCAGCAGTCTGGTCTTGACGCCGCCGACCAGCACCGGTCCCTGCTTTCGCATCCAGCCGGGATAGAAACCGTCGGCAAAGCCGAAGGAAAGAGTTGCCACTGTCATGGGCTGTTCCGCGGTAAAAGCCTGGCTGTAACCTACGCTTTCGCCGGGCCGGACGTCGTGAATGTTGGTAATATAGGCGCCGATCTCACAGGGCTCCACCAGTCCGATGGGTTCCCGGCCGTCCTCCATGGACTCGTGGCCCAGGATCGATGTGCAGGAGCGGACATGGGTGGAAAAGTCCCGCGCTTCCCGAAACCATGTCAGCGCGGCCGAGTTGCAGCAGTGAATGTACTGCGGATCAAAACCGGCCGCCCGAAGCTGAGCTGCGGCCGACTGGAACAGCCGGAACTGCTCCACGGTGAAAGGATCGTAGTAGTCAGCTGTGGAGGAGGCGAAGTGGGTGTAGACCCCGGCCACTTCCAAATTATCCAAAGATTTTACCAAACGCAAAAGCTGGTCTAAAGGCTTGCCGGGGCGGACGCCCAGCCGGTTCATGCCGGTTTCGACCTTGATATGAACCTTGACCTTTCTGCCCGCCGATGCGGCCAGGTCGTTTAAGCGGCGGGCGGTGACTTCTTCAAAGAGGGGGCACTGCAGATCGAATTCCACCACGGCGGGAAGCAGATGCTGGGGAATACCTCCGATGACCACGATCTCGCAGCGAATCCCGGCCCTGCGCAGCTGTACAGCCTCGCAGACCGTGGCGTTGGCCAGGATCCGCGCGCCGCAGCGCTCGGTGTAAAGCTTCGCCATGGGCGTCAGACCATAGCCGTAGCAGTTGCCCTTCAGCACGGGCAGAATCTCCGTATCCGGCCCGATATGGGCCTGAACGCGGCGGAAATTGCGGACAACCTCGTTCATATCCACCTTGAAATAGGCGTTGCAGTAGTTGTTCATCATACACCTCCCGATATACAGAAAAAGGAGCCATCGCAAGGTGATGACTCCTGATAATACTAGAGTAATTCTAAATAGTTGATGCAGCTGACCGCAAGATCAGTATCCTTGCGGCATCGCTGCCCCAGAATGGGAACCCTGCCGCAGGCCGCCAGACAGGCGTCATCGTAGGGCATGGAGCGTTCCAGCTGCAGCTTCTTCCACTGGGCCAGGCCGCAGCCCGCCAGAAGAAAGGACGTTTTCGGGCACAGGTGGATCACACAGTCCGGCCCTGTTTTTTCACATGCCAGCTTCAGGAAGGGCACGGTAAACTGCTCTGTGACCTGGCGGGCGTACTTGGGCCCCAGAATGTCCAGACTGCCAGGAGAATCCGCGTAGTAGATGATCCTCGCGCCCGCCTCATGGACCGCCGCTGCCAGATCCGACAGATCTTCCGCCATCTGGGTGAAGAATCCCGCCATGATGTCCGCGTTTTTCCGCCATTTCATCAGCAGCATCATCATGTCCGCCAGTCCATTTAAGATGGTGATCGGACCGTGGATTTCCATAGACGCCTTCCCGCCGCCGTCGTTGATCAGCCGGATGGCTGAAATCGTCTCCGACAGACGCCCTTTTGTCACGTCAAGACGCGGCAGATCCGCCAGCTGCTCGATAGATGTAACCGCGTCGCAGGCCTTGCGCGGGCCCAACGGCGAATCGTCCAGAGTGACGCGCGCGCCCAGGTTTTCCGCTTCCAGCACGGGGTCAAAGGGAAGCACGGCGTGACTGCCTGCCAGCTTTGCCAGCTGCTCTGCCGAGCAAAGGGCGTCCGGCAGACGCAGTCCCTCCGCCTCGGCGGTTTCCCTGGAAAGACCGCTGTACGCAGCGTATTTGCACTTGTAGTCGATGAGCCTGGCCATAGAGTGCTCCTTTTTATACGTTTATACGAAGACGATCTGTACGTTGCGGCAGTTGGTCAGATATACGATGGACGCGTAGTTGATGCCGAATTCCACGATATCGCCCGGCTTCAGGTCGCGCTCGGCGTCCTCGATGTCCAGAATCGTGTGGTCGGAGGAAGCGCCGATGACTTCCACGCCTTTGTCCTTCGGGAAGATCTCGTCGATGCTGCCGTAGTCCACCTTGCCGATGCCCAGCAGGGCTCTTCTGCGGATGCCTCTGTCCACGTATTCAGGGGTGTGGCCGAAAGCGTCGATGGAAATCTTGCCGACCGGGTGGGACGGCTTGTCCTTGACCTCGATGACTTCTGCTTTCAGCGTATAGACGTCCTGATGCATCCAGCTCATGTCGTAGCCGTAGAAGACGTCCAGGTCTCTGGCCAGCAGGATACCTTCGCCGACTCTCAGCAGATTGACCCGCTTCGGCATGTCTTTGTTGATGATCCTCGGCAGGGAAGTGGTGGCGCCGCCGGAGATGTACTGAAGCTCTCTGCCGATCTTCCCTTCGATTCTCTCCGCGATGGCTACCAGCTCGTCCAGCTTGTCGGCGGTAGCTTCGATGCTGCCGTAGCAGCCCAGATTGGTGCCGACGCCGGCCAGCTCCAGATTCGCCAGCTCTTCTTCCACTGTGACGGCCACGTCCACCATTTCATCTTTGTCCCAGAAGCCTTCCCGCAGATCGCCCAGGTCGGCCATGAGGATGACCTTGTGGATTTTGTTCTGCGCCGCGGCTGCTTCGTTGAGGGCTCTCAGTACAGATATTTCGCTGTTCAGGCTGATATCGCACAGTCTGACGACCTCTGACAGTTCGCTGAGCATCGGCACGCGGAGCAGCAGATAAGGCAGGTCGATGCCGTAGTTTTTGGCGTCTTCGATCTGCTCCAAGCGGGAGGAGGCGATCAGCTTCGCGCCGCCTTCCTCGAACATCTTCGCGCATTCAGGAATCCCGGTGGTGCCTTTGATGACGCCGGCGATGTCAATGCCGAAATCTGCGCATCTTTCCACCACCGCTGCCACGTTTTCCTTCAGATACTGCAGATTGACCTCCACTCTCGGATAGCTCTGTTTAACCATATTATGTTCTCCTCTCAAGACTTGAATATAGCTATATTTTAACATCAGAACAGGGTCCGCGTCTATAAACAATGCTCATGTACTTTGGTAATTTTTTTTGCACGGACAGGGAAAATTTCGCGGCAGTGTTGTAAGAAAATTATAAACATTTTACTAAAACAACTGGATTTAGGGCTAACTTGTGAAAAGGGATTTACGGTATAATGCAACTATCGAAAATTGTAAAAAGAATGAAGAGAGGCTTAGGTAAAGAGGTAATGGAGAAATTCAAGTTTGACGAGAGCCTGCAGCTGAAGATCCTTTCGGAGGCGCAGGTAAAGGAGATGCATGAAAAAGCCCTGCATGTCCTGGAGAATTTAGGAATTATTTTTGCGTATGAAGAAGCCCTCGACCTGTTGGAGGAGGCCGGATGCACTGTTGACCGGCAGACGCAGAAGGTGAAGTTTCCGAGAGAGCTGGTGGAAAAAAGCATCTTGTCAGCGCCGGGAACCTTTGACCTGTACGACAGAGAAGGCAATTTCTATTGTACCTTTGGCGACGGAAGGACCCGGTTCAATCCGGGCAGCAGCGCCAGCAACGTGCTGGAGAGCGACGGCGACACCGTCAGACTGTCGGGCGTAAAGGATCTGAAGCTGCTGACAAAGGTGGCCCAGAGCCTGCCCCACATCGATTTCGTATCGTCGTCCATCGTATGTGAAGAGGCGCCGGGAGAGCTGGGAAGCCAGTATCTGTATTACACCGAGATGCAGAATTCCATCAAGCCGATCATCGGCGGAGCGACGGACGCCGCCGGCGTACCGAGGACCTTCAAGCTTTTGACGGCGGTGCTGGGAAGCGAAGAAAACGTGCGGAACAAGCCGTACACCATCTTTGATATCTGCGTGACTTCCCCGCTGAAGTGGTCTCATATCGGCGCGAGAAACATCATCGACTGCGCGAGAATGGATATCCCTATCAATCTGATCTCCGCGCAGATCGCGGGAGCTACGGGCCCTGTCACCCTGGCAGGCTGTATTCTGGAGCATACGGTAGAGATCCTGGCCGGTCTGGTGCTGGCGCAGGTGGTAAAGCCGGGGCATCCGGTTTCCTACGGCGGCGCGCCGTGCATCTTCAATATGAAAACTATGTACACGCCGATGGAGGCTATGGAATGCAGCATGGTTACGGCGGGCTATTCCCAGATGGGACACTACTACGGACTGCCGGTACACACTTACGCGGCCATGTCCGACGCGAAGATCGTGGATTACCAGGCGGGCAGTGAAACCGCCAGGTCCGGTCTCATGGCCATGATGGCGGGCTGTTCCAACGTCTCCGGCGCGGGCGGGCTCAACGTTATCGCCGAGATGAGCATCGAAAAGCTGGTCATCGACAACGACTTCATCGGCACGCTGAAGCATCTGGAAAAGGGGATTCGCTTTGACGAGACCACCCTGGCGGCGGAGCTGCTGCTGGAAGTGGGCTCCGGCGGAAACTTCATGACCCAGAAGCACACCATGAAGAACTACAAGAAGGAGCAGAATTACAGCAACATCACCATGAACTATCAGGAAAGGGCCGCCTGGGTGAAGGACGGAAAGCCTTCCATCATGGACAAAGCACGGGCTTACGTTCAGGACATCGACGGACAGACCATCTGCCCGCTGAGCGATGAACAGAGAAAAGCCCTTGACGCGGCGTTCATCGAGGTGTGCGCTGACGCTGGTCTTTCAAAGGAGGTCGCGGAGGACCTGATCAAAAAGTATGATGAGGCGTAAAGACGCTTTGTTATAGAGAAATTATTTTTCTTAAATTTTACAGAAAGGAAAATGTACAGGTAAAATCCCCTATCTTTTATCTGTGCAAGGGTAACTTTTATGGGTAAACGAGTTCCTATGTGGCAGGTCTTGATCTGCGTTGTATTCACACTGGGCGTCATCTGTTACTCCATCTTCTTCTCCTACGGAGAGGCCCACATGCCGATGATTCTGGCGGCGGCATTAGTAGCTATCGTCGGCGCGCTCAACGGCTGGAAGTGGAGTGTCATGGAAAAGGGCATGATTCAGGGCATTAACCGTTCCATGCAGGCCAACCTGATCCTGCTGACGGTAGGTATCCTGGTATCGACCTGGAAGGCGGGCGGCATCATTCCGTCCATGATCTACTACGGACTGAACATCATCAATCCGTCCCTGTTCCTGGTAACGGCGGCTCTGCTGTGTACTATCGTTTCGCTGGTCATCGGTTCCTCCTATACGACGGCGGGAACCATCGGCGTAGCCATGATCGGCATAGCTATCGGCCTTGGCATCAATCCTGCTCTGGCGGCGGGCGCTGTCGTATCCGGCGCGTACACCGGCGACAAGATGTCTCCGATGTCCGACACCACCAACATGGCGCCGGCTGTATCCGGTTCCAATATCTTTGATCACATCAAGCACATGGTATGGACGGTGACGCCTTCCTACGTGATCGCCCTGGTTCTGTGGTTCATTCTGGGCAGAGGTTCAGCTCCAAGCGGCGATGTCCAGATGGAAATGAAGGATATTCTGCAGGATGCCATTCAGAATGAGTTTGTCGTCAGCCCGCTGCTGATGATCCCGGTTCTGATCTTGCTGATTGCTGTGGTTATGAAGATCCCTGCTTTACCTGCCATGTTTGGCGCAGTAGTCATTGGAATGTTCTGCATGGGGGTCGTACAGGGTATTGACTTTGTCGACTTCTTCAGCATCATGCACTATGGCTATGAATCGACGAGCGGAGATATTGTACTGACCAATGACTATACTGTAGCTGACGTAGTCGGCGGAGGCGGATTCGACGGCATGCTGTGGACCGTGTCCATCGTACTCTGCTCCATGTCCTTCGCGGGCGTTCTGGAAGCCACCGGCATGCTGGGACAGATGGTAGAGAAGATCCTGAAGGTCGCGAAGACCAACGGCCTGCTGGTTATGACCACCGTGCTGACCTGCCTGTTCATCAACCTGCTGTGCGCGGACCAGTATCTGGCCATCATTCTGCCTGGCAGAATGTACAAGACGGCATTTGAGGACAGAAAACTGAAGGCGAAGAACCTGTCCAGATGCCTGGAGGATTCCGGCACGCTGACTTCACCTCTGATCCCTTGGAACGTATGCGGCGCCACTATGACAGGTTTCTTAGGCCAGCCTACAGTGGCATACGCGCCGTACGCCTTTGTCAACTATATCTGCCCGATCATCTCCATTATCTACGGCTTCACCGGCTTCACCATCGAAAAGATGAGCGACGAAGAGTACGAGAAGATGATGGAACAGAGAAGAGCAGAGGAAGAAGCGACCAGAAGAGAAATGGAAGCATAAACTTTGACATATCTCAAATCAACATATCTCGAATAAGCTTTTTTAAGCAGTATGAAGGAGCTCCGGCCGACCCGGGGCTCTTTCCATGGGAAAACAACGGTTTGAAGGGCATCGAGGGGAAGCCGGCGCAGAGGCCTCAAGGCGGAAGGGGCACGGTGACGCGCTTGGCGGCTTTGTTTCTATGGCAGGGAATGTTTCGACAGAATATGACCGGAAATGTCGAATTTTGTCGAACGAAATCGATTGCTGTGTGGAATTTTTTGGGATAGAATAAAACTGTAATCTATTCTATAAAATGGAAATGGAGGAATACATATCATGAAACCTATAAAATATCCCTTTACCAACAGCGTTGTTTTCTCCATGGTCATGGAGGACCCGGAGCTTTGCCGGGAGTTGATTGAACGTATCTTCCCCGACAGAAAGGTGGACGCGGTCAGAATCAGAGAGAAACCGAAGACCACGACAGAGGCCACTCTGATGGCAGGTATCCAGGCTAAATATATCAGGCTGGACGTCCGCTTTGAGGACGGAAACATTTGGTATGATGTGGAGCTCCAGGTGGCTCCCGAAGACGCTCTTCCCAAGCGAAGCCGGTATTATGCCAGCATGGGAGACGTGAAGATGCTGCGCAAAGGGGAGGCGTACAAGGATCTGAAACCCAGCTTTGTCATCTTCCTCTGCTGTTTTGATTTCTTCGGTTTAGACGCGCCGGTCTATGAGTTCCAGCGGTTTGAACCTAAATTAAACTTGCCATTGGGCGACGAATCGTTTATCATAATATTGAACAGCATGTGTTCCGAAGAGAAGGTTCCGTCGAACCTTCGGAGCCTGTTTCGTTACATCAACGAGAGCGAAGTGACGCCTGGAGACCGGTTTCTGGAAAAGGTCCATGAGCAGGTAGAAGCTTTGCAGGAGAGCGAGGAGGTCAAGAGCATTATGACATTGGAAGAGGAAATCAGAATAGGGTGGAATGAAGTTCGGAAAGAAGCTGAAGCGGCAAAGAAAGCGTTAGAAGCTGTGAAGAAAGAGATTGACGCGAGAAAGAAAGAGGTTGATGCGGCCAAGAAGGAGGTCGAAGCGACAAAAAAAGAAGCTGAAGTGATAAAGAAAGAGGTTGATGCGGCCAAGAAAGAAGCCGAAGCGACAAAAAAGGAAGCTGAAGTGACAAAAAAAGAATTAGAAGCTGTCCAAGCCAGTCAGGAACGCCTGAACACCCTAAATGAAAAGCTTCTGGAGGACGATCGGCTGGATGATCTGAAAAAAGCCATCAGAGATTCCGATTTCAGAGAGAGCCTTTTCAAAGAGTACGGACTGTAGACAGCATGTAAACAGAATGTGAAAATAAAATAATGAAAATACCCTGCCTCTATGCGTCCGCATAAGGGCAGGGCTTTCTATTGGGTAAAGAGTAACTGATTTTTATGATGAAAGCGATCTGTCGTCGTCTCTCTTCTGGACTACCGTATAACCGGCGCTTTCCAGAAGGGCCTTCGCCTTGGCACAGTCGAAGCCGTTCCACAGGTCTTCGGAGATCTGACCGGTGCGGGGAACCGCGCCGCGCTCGACGACCACTACGTTGGCTCCGGCCTCCACAGCCTCCTGACAGGCGGGATGGACGCAGATATCAGGAACCTCTTTGCCGCCGCACAGTCTCGTGACGGCGACTACCTGAGCCAGGCGCTCGTTGCTGACCTGGGGCATATCTCCCATAGGGGTTCCCTGGACGGGAATCCTGGCCATAGCGCCGGAGATGGATACGCCGTGATCCAGCGAGTTGAGAAAGACGTCGGCGATCTCCTCGCCGGTGTGTTCCTCTCCGAGAGGCTCGATCAGATGGATCAGCTTCAGCGGCGAGCTGTGAACGGAGTGCAGCGTATTACAGCGTTCTGCCGGATCAAAGGCCGTATCCCGGCCCTCACCCAGCCGCAGGGCGTGGTAGATGCCGCTGACGCCGCTGTCATAGATCTTCTGCGCCGTAGGGATATCAAATTCCCCGATGTTCAGAACCAGTTCATAAGCCCCCTCTACCTGCCCGCGAATGTGCCGTATAAAAGTGCAGAGGGTATCCACACTGTAAAACTCCGTGGTCCGCAGAACGATAAAGCGGACGCCGCAGTTCACATACTGGCGGATCTGGCTGATGATCTCGTCTTCACTGTAACTGACCTCGTCCCTGACGATGCCCCAGGATTCACCCAGGGAACAGAAACGGCAGTTCATCGGGCACGGGGCGAAGTCCACGCCGATGGCGCCCCATAGATAGGCCTCGCCTCCGGTAATGACGGCGGCGGCTTCCCTGGCCGCCTGGCACAGATACCTGTATTCCTCACTGCCCGGGCAGATAGCCAGCAGATCGATGATAGTTTGCCTGTCCTGCCGCCTGCCGGCCAGACAGTCGGCCTTGACCTGGTCTATACGGGCTTTTACAGCTGTATCCATGGCCTATTTCTCCGCCAGCAGCTCGTCAAGAATGCCGCAGGCTTCTGTCGCCAGAAGAGGACA
>CALLDR010000158.1 GCA_937997955.1 uncultured Emergencia sp.
CGTCGACCTCCAGCGTGACAGGCTGGCATTCTAACCAACTGAACTACCAGGCCGCATTGTTTGTCTATTTCGCACACTGCTGCGTTACTGCTCCTTCGCTCCTCGGTTACGTACCGAAGTACGCGCCCTCGTCGCTCAGTCACGCGCCTTGCATTGAGCGAAATATCCTGTGCAGCTCATGTGTACAAATTGCCTCATGGACTGCGCTTGCTTCGATCTGAAACAATGGTGGGCGTTATAGGGCTCGAACCTATGACCCCCTGCTTGTAAGGCAGGTGCTCTCCCAGCTGAGCTAAACGCCCATAAAAAAATGGTAGCGGCGAGTGGAGTCGAACCACCGACCTTCCGGGTATGAACCGGACGCTCTAGCCAACTAAGCTACACCGCCACGCGATTTGCTTGATCCTTTCAAATCACTGCAAGAAATATATTACCAGAACGCGATAGCTTTGTCAACAACTTTTTTAAACTTTTTTCGATTTTTTCCCGATGAGCCGGCAGGACCCTAAGCAGAGCCCAAGTGCCCCTTTGCCGCGTTCATTTACCAGCGGCTTTACCTGCGCCGCCGTCTATACCTTGTTCTATACCTTGTACAGTTCCCACCGATATTGCCCCACGATATACTTCAGCTGGTAGATGCATTCCCGATCCAGGATCTTCGACTGACAGGTATAGATCAGCGCGTCGATCCCTGCGATCCGGCTCTCCTCCACCGTCTGTATCTGCTCAACGATCACTTCCACCTTTTCGCCCGAGTCCCGGTAAAACCTCCACTTATACGGCACCGGCTTCTTGCTCCGGTCAGAGCTGAAGGTAGCGATCATCGCGATAGGCTTTGCCACGATCTTCACAATTTATATCCTCCCATCATCATATAATTCCCGTCGTTGACGCCGCCCTCCAGCGGCTTCATGTCCGTATTGGCAAAGGTACCCCGGTAGATAGCGGTCTGGCCAAACCTGGCCCGTATCTGGTCCACCACCCGGTTCAGCGCTTCATCCTCCGGCAGCTTTTCAAAATCAAAGACCGACAGCTGGTATTCATCGGTCCGCACGAACTCCGACAGCCTTACGCCCAGCTGTCGTATCGGCTCCCCTTTCCAGCATTCCTCAAAGAGCCTGCAGACATACCGATAGATCTTTGTCGTATCGTCGGTAAAAAACGGAAGCTGTATCTGGTGCGTATATCGGACAAAGCTGGCCGCCTTCACACTGACGCCTATCAGAGACGCTTTGCACCCCTGTCTCCGCAGCCGCCCGGCAACGCGGTCCGTCAAAGACAGAAGATATTCCTCCGCCTCCAGACGGTTCAGCACGTCCGCGGGCAGCGTCATGCTGTTGCTCAGGCCCTTCTGGATGATCTCGCCATTGGGGATCACCCGGTCGCCGTCGATCCCGTTGGCATATTCCCATATCAGCTGTCCATGGCTCTTCAAAAGACCGCGCAGCAAAGCTCTATCGGCCCGCGCCAGATCGCCGATGGTTCTGATATTGATCTTTTCCAGCTTCCGCACGGACGCCCGTCCCACCATGAACAGTTCCCCCACCGGCAGCGGCCACAGCTTTTCCTCCAGATCCCGGCGCGTCAGCAGGGTATGCACCTTGTCCGGCTTTGACAGCTCTCCCGCCATCTTTGCCAGCAGCTTGTTTGCGCCTACGCCGATATTGACGGTAAACCCCAGCTCATCTCGCATCCGGTCTTTGATCTCAAAGGCGGCCTTCTCCGCCGGGCCAAACCGTTCCTCGCAGGATGAAAAATCGACAAAGCACTCGTCGACACTGTACCGCTGGATCAAAGGAGAATACTCATACAAAACATCATACATAGCGTCGCTGCAGGCCAGGTACAGATCATAATCCGGCGGAAACACCAAAAGCTCCGGGCATCTCTGGCGCGCCTCAAAGAGGCTCTCCCCCGTTCCAATCTTATACGCCTTAGCCGGAATGGACTTTGCCAGAATGATGCCGTGCCGGTTCTCCGGATCTCCCGCGATGACCGCCGGCACAGTCCGAAGGTCCAAAGGATATCCCTTTTCCAAAAGGTCCACCGCCGTCCAGCTCAGATACGCCGAATTGGCGTCCACGTGCAGGACTCTCATAGCTCCCACCTCCAAAAGAACATATGTTCTTTTATGAGTCCAGTATACCACCTGCCCGCCCCTTTTGCAAGAGCCAATGCTTGCCAAAAAGGCACTTCCCGCGGTACCCTTTCCCGCGGCGCGCAATTTTCCGGCCAAACTTTGCCCGCCGCCCGCCAAAATTTATCGATCAAAATTTTGACAGCAAAAACGCAGCGGCGGCCTGACACGGTCCGGCGGTCTGAAAAATTGACACCTTCGCTTCTCTTCTATATAATATACGTATCAAAAAACAAGGAGTGAAAAAATGAAATTCACCATACTGATCGACAACAAAACAGAGCGGGCCGACTGCCGCGCCGAATGGGGACTGGCGATTTTGATCGAAAGCCAGGGAGAAAAGATTTTGTTCGACACCGGGGCGTCCGCCATGTTTGCGGAAAACGCCAAAGCCAGAGGCATCGATCTGGCCGACGTGGACGCCCTGGTCATCAGCCACGGCCACTTTGACCACACCGGCGGCGTGGAAGCCTTCGCCGCGCAAAACGCCCACGCGCCCATCTATCTTCACGAGGAGGCCCTCTATGTCACCTATGGGCAGACACACGGCGTCATGGACGACTACAACTGCGGCATCCTCTGGGACGATGACCTGCACGAAAAACTGCGGCCCCGTCTGCGGCTGACAAAAGGACTGCGGCAAATCAGCAGCCGCGCGTGGATCGCCGGCAATATTCCCTCCATGGAAGAATATCCTCCGACAGAGAACTTTTTCCGCCAACTCGTCTCAGATCCGTTCATCGAACCTGACCCTATGAATCACGAACAGTGCCTCATCGTCGAAGAAGACGGCAGGCTCCACGTATTCTCCGGCTGCAGCCACAAAGGCGTCATACCCATCCTTACCCACGTAAAACAGCTGTTTCCGGACAAAAAGATCTCCGGCCTCGTCGCGGGTATGCACCTTTACGCGCTCCCGAAGGACCAGCGCAGCCGTATCATCGACCGCCTTGAAGCCTTTGGTCTGGACTACGCCGCGCCCCTGCACTGCACCGGCATGGACGCTATCGTAGATCTGAAGATCAAAATGGGCGATAGATGCAAGATCCTTACGGCCGGAAAAACCTTCTCCATATAAAACACACGGCGGCCTGACGGGCCACAAGAGCCATACCCTGACGAGTCACACTCGGGAAAGTCTTCGGACAAAACGCGATTCACCGCAGTGTACGCCATGGTGTACGCGAAATAATACATAGCGAGACAGCGCTGACAGATTCAGAGGAAATTCTGTTTTCTGTCAGCATTACGACTCATAAAAGCCAAAAAAGCGCAATCAACGGCCAGAAAATTTGACAGAATTGACAGATTCCAAAGGATTTGTCACGCTTGTCAGCGTTTTGCGAGATTTTGCTGACAAAACTGACACAAATCTAAAATATTGTCAATTTTGTCAATATCCACGCTGTTACAAATACACCGGTATCTCCTGATCCAGCGCCAGGCCGTCCGTCCACACGCGGCAGTCCCGTGCCATGACGCAGACGCCTTTTTTTGACGCCTCCCGCAGCGCGTCGCCGAAGGCCTGATGGGTCCGGTCGTTAGGTTCAAACCGACGCACGCCCTTCATCTGTATGACGAACAGGACGTAGGCCCGGTATCCCTGAGACACGGCCGCCGCCAGCTCCTGCACATGCTTGACGCCCCGCTCCGTAGGCGCGTCGGGAAATCTGGCCGTGCCGCCCTCTTCCAGGGTCACGCCTTTGACCTCCAGCCAGCCGCCCTGGCCGTCCTTATCCTCTACATAAAAATCAAAACGGGATCCGCCGTAGGTCTTCTCCCGCTGGACCTTTGCCAGCGGTCCCATGCCCGGCAGCTGCAGCGCGCCCGACAAAAGGGCCTCTTCACAGACTTTGTTCGGCGCCTGGGAGTCCATGTTTATCAAAAGGTCTCCTTTCCGAACCCCGATCAAAGAGTACCGCAGCTTGCGGCTCCCCATGCGTCCTTCAAAGTCCTCCAGCCATACCTCCGCCCCCGGCAGCAAAAGTTCCCGGCAGCGGCCCGTGTTCTTCACGTGAGCCCGGACGGGCTGCCCGTCTATCTCCACTTCAGCGATAAACCGGTTCGGCCGGGCGATAAAATTTCCTTTACACATATTTTCATATTTCATGGATTGTATTTTAGCAGAAATTCCAGTATAATGGAAGGGTCGATTGGAAGTTTTAAACTTTCCTGCGGCGTTGCCGCAAGGTTCCTTCCATTGAATTGCGGCTCGCGATTCTGTATTCAGCGGTATCGCCGCAGTATAATGGAAGGGTCGATTAGAAGTTTTAAACTTTTCTGCGGCGTTGCCGCAAAATGTCGACGAGTATTTTACAAAGGGGAGATTTTATGAAAGCACCAGATCCGGTAGCGTTCACTTTGTTCGGATTGGACATCAGATGGTATGGCATCCTCATCGGACTCGGATTTGTCATCGCCATTCTTTTATGCTATAAACGGGCACCGAAACACGGTATCCAAAGCGACCACATTTTGGACTTCGCCATATTCCTGATCCCTGCCGCCATCATCGGCGCAAGGGCTTACTATGTGATCTTCAGCTGGGAAAACTACGCGGGAGACATCGGCAAGATCCTGGACATCCGCAGCGGCGGGCTGGCCATCCACGGCGGCATCATCGCGGGCATCATCGTAGGCGTCTGCGTCTGCAAATACAGAAAGATCAACTTTTTAGAGCTGGCCGATTTGGTATTTCCGACAGTGGCGCTGGCCCAGTCCATCGGCAGATGGGGAAACTTCTTCAATTCGGAAGCCCACGGCGGCCCTACGGATCTTCCGTGGGCCATCTACGCGGACGGACAGTATGTCCACCCGACGTTCCTGTACGAATCCCTGTGGTGCCTGGCCCTGTTCATCTTTTTGATATGGCTGGACCGGCGGCGCAGCTTTCCGGGACAGATCGGCTGCCTGTACGGCATGCTCTACTCCCTGGAGCGGGGACTTGTGGAGCAGCTGCGGACGGACAGCCTGATGATCGGCCCGTTCAAACAGGCCCAGGTGCTGAGCTTCTGCGTGTTCCTGTTCTGCCTGGCAGCATATATGATTTTGAGGAAGAAAGAAAAAGAAAAGAGGAGTTAACAATATGAAATTAGGCATTGTCGGCCTTCCTAACGTAGGCAAAAGCACATTATTCAACGCAATTACCAAAGCTGGCGCGGAGGCGGCCAATTACCCGTTCTGCACCATCGAACCCAACATCGGCGTGGTAACGGTTCCCGATGAACGAATCCGCAATCTCCACGAGATCTACAATTCCAAGAAAACCGTCTACACCACCATCGAGTTCTGCGATATCGCGGGCCTGGTCAAAGGCGCGTCAAAGGGTGAGGGCCTCGGCAACAAGTTTCTGGGCCATATCCGTGAAGTCGCCGCCATCGTCCACGTGGTCAGATGCTTTGAGAACGACAATATCGTTCACGTCGACGGAAAGATCGATCCCCTCTCCGACATTGAGACCATTAATACAGAGCTGATTCTCTCCGATATGGAGATCCTGGAGCGCCGCATCACCAAAACCACGAAAAATCTGAAGGGCGACAAGTCTCTGCAGAAGGAGCTGGATATCCTGAACCGGGTCAACGACTTCCTGGCGGAGGGCAAGTCCGCCAGAGCCATGGAGCTGGACGAGGAAGAGGCAGAGTTTGTCAAGAGTCTGGACCTGCTTTCCTACAAGCCGATCATCTATGTAGCCAACGTTTCCGAGGACGATGCCGCCGACGGTTCCGACAACCAGTACGTCAAAGCTGTCCGCGAATTTGCGGCCACAGAGGATGCGGAGGTCGTCGTCATCTGCGCCGAAATCGAACAGGAGATCTCCGAGCTGGATGACGATGAGAAAGCCATGTTCCTGGAAGAGCTGGGCATCAGCGAATCCGGCCTGGACAAGCTGATCAAAGCCTCCTACAACCTGCTGAACCTGATATCTTTCCTGACCGCCGGTGAGGACGAATGCCGCGCGTGGACCATCCGCAGAGGCACCAAAGCTCCGCAGGCCGCGGGCAAAATCCATACTGATTTTGAGAGAGGCTTCATCCGCGCCGAGACCATCGCCTACGACAAATTCATCGAGTGCGGCGGCAACATGGCCACGGCCAAAGAAAAAGGCCTGCTCCGCTCCGAGGGCAAGGAATATGTGGTAAAGGACGGTGACATCATCACCTTCCTGTTCAACGTATAAGCGCGTACTTGTTTTTTCCTGAAATTAATAGTAAAATAGTACCAAGTCAATCAGAATCGAAAGGAGAAAACCACATGGAAAAGATCATGGAATTTTTAAAAGAAGCGAAGCCTTGTTTTGTCGCTACCGCAGATGGAGACCAGCCATGCGTCCGTCCACAGGGTTTTACTATGGAGTACGACGGCAAGCTCTGCTACTGCACCGCTGACGAAAAGGAAACCTCCAAGCAGCTGAAGAAGAACCCGAAGGTCGAGATCGCAGCCTGCCAGGGGACCAAGTTCATCCGTATCCGCGGCAAAGCTGAATTTCTCGCGGACGAAGGCGCGGCGAAAAAGGCGCTGGAAATGAGGCCTGCTCTGGAAAAAATGATCCGCCCGGGCAAATTTGAAATCTTCGCTGTGACCGGCGGCACTGCTGTTATTGCGGATCTGGCTACTGGAGAAACAGAGACCATCGAGATTTAAGATCAAAATCTAAGATAAACTAAGATAAAGATCTAAGATTGAAATCTAAGATCCAAAGAGAGCTTAAAGAGATCCCCGTGAATGATCCCGGCCAAGGAAATGCTTGTAAAAAGGATTCCCCGCGGCCGCAGGCTCGATAAGGGATCACTTAAGAGAAGTACTTAAAAGAGTCACTTAAAAGCAATCAGCCTATAATAATCCCCCGGCATAGCCGGGGGTTTTCTTTTTACAAAAAATCCTGAAGCCCATGGAAAAGGGATCAGGATTTTTTTATCGTCATTTTATCTGTCGTCTGACGGCTGTTTAGGGCCGTCTGCCTGTCTTTTGCCCACTGCTGAACCCAGTCAAAGGCCGTCTCCTGAAAGGACCTGACCACCTGGGAAATCGGCCCCGCTCCTCGAACCGCAAACGCGATCTTTCTGGACGCCTTCGGCGCGAGGGGCTTTGCGATAACGGGAAAATCCAGATGCTCCAGCAAAAGCTCCGGAAAGATGGCGAAACCGTACCCGCTGCTGATCATGGAAAGCATGGTGAAGTCGTTATCTACCCAGTGAACCACATTGGGCTTTTTATCGTACAGGGCGAAAACCGCGTTTGCCTCCGACTCGGAACTGACCAGAGACTGGATATATGGATACTGGTCTAAATCGCTGACCGAAAAAGACTGGCTGTCAGCCAAAGGGTGTTCTCTGTCCAAAACGGCAACCAGTTGGTCCTCGTAGATCTCTTCCACCTTGAGTTTCTTTTTGCAGGGCATGATGACGAATCCGCAGTCCACCTCGCCTGTGCAGATCATATCCTCCAGGCGGTCGTAATCATCACAGCACTTCATCTCCACCTCTACGCCCGGATACCGCCTTTTATAGTCCTTTACCATCTCGGGCAGCCAGTTGATGTGGACGCTGCTGATCGTGCCGATTCTCAAAAGACCCGAATCCAGATTTTTGATCTCGCTCACTTTGTTTGTCAGCAGGCTTTCGCAATTGCACACGCTGCGGATATACGGCAGCAGCACCTCGCCCTCAGAAGTAAGGACCGTTCCTCCGTAATTGCGGACAAAGAGCTTCAGCCCCCACTCCTCTTCCATGGAATTGATCAAATAGCTGATCCCCGTCTGGGTATACCCCAGGATCTCTGCCGTCTTCTTCACACTGCCTGTCTCTGCAATACTTAAAAATGCCGTGTATTTAGGATTGTTCATCGGTGCCTCTCTCTCCTTTAGCTCCGGCAGTACGTCTACGCCCGCGCGCCCGCGGGCTCTTCATCATTTCTTCCCGCGTCCATAAAATCATGCATAAAATCATAAAAGTTTTTCTTCAAATCTTTTATAGAAATCCTCATTTTACATTTATCCTTTTTCCCATTATACTATTGATATAGGCAGAAAGCAAGGGCCGCCTTGCTCGTGCCTCCTTAATTTTGCCACCCAAACCATATAGGTGGAGTTTACCCATAAAACGAGGCCAACAGATAGGGAAATACTGGCCCCGTTTTCTTTTGCGCTCAAATCGCGTCCGAAACGCGCGCGAAATCCACCAATTTAACCCCTGCTTTGTCAGGCTCCGGCTTTGTCAGGCTTCAATTTTGCCCGGCTCCAGTTTTGCCATATTTCAGTTTTACCATGTTTCAGCTTTGCCGGACTTCACACAAAAAGCTTCTCCTGGTCTTTGCCGCTTCAGCCATCTTGGAGCTGCAGCGAAACGCTGCTGTGGTCCGGCTTGCATTTCTCAAAGACGAATTTCCTGCCTAGCTTCTTTCGCCGCAGAACACCCGCCGCTTCCAGCTGAAACAGGTCCTGCCGCGCGGTTGACAAGCGCCTTCTGTTCTGTACTCTGACACCCGACGCCCCTGACACAGCAAAAAACCTCTGCGTGGCCGATCTCCTCTAAAATCCGCCCGCAAAGGTTTTTCAGTCAGACTGTATGATGCTGTATGATGCGCTGTGATGCGTTATGGTGCGCTGTGATGCGCTCTCCTACTTCGCGCCCTTGGCCTCTGCCTTCGCCTGGAATTTTTCATTTTTCACGATGAATCTCTCGTGGGTGCCCTCGCCGATAAGCCCTGCTTCGTCGTAAGCGGCCACTTTGAAAACCAGCTTGCGGCCGTCCACCTGAACCAACTCGCTTTCGCAGTACACCTTCATGCCCAGCGGCGTCGCTGACAGATGGGCCACGTCCAGATGGGTTCCCACCGTCCCCTCATCTTCGCCAAGCTGATCCGCCACGCTTTTCCACGCGGTGCACTCCATCAAAGCAATCATCGCAGGGGTCGCGAACACGTCCAGCAGTCCGCTTCCCAGCGCGGCTGCCGTATTTTCCTTTGTCACAATGACTTCCTGTCTGCCTTTGATACCTGTTTCTAACATTGTCCTACCTCCGTCATTTAAACTATATCCTAAGTATACCTTAGCTGCCGGGCAAATTCAATGAAAACACAGGGAAATCTGCAAAATTTCCTGTTGCAATTTGTCGAAACTACAGCTACTATATATAGTAGTTTTATTTGCATATGTTAAGGAGGAAGCATTTCAATGAAAAAATTCTTATCTGAATTCAAGGAGTTCATCTCCCGCGGCGACGTCATGAGCATGGCCATCGGCATCATCATCGGCGGCGCCTTTACCGCCATCGTCAATTCCCTGGTAGGCGACATCATCACGCCGCTTCTGGGCGCTGTCATCGGCGGCCTGGACTTTACCGGCATCGCCATCACCGTGGGAGACTCCCAGATCATGGTCGGAAATTTCATTCAGGCCATCATCGTCTTCCTGCTGACTTCCCTGGTCATATTCTCCCTCATGAAGGTGTTCAATACCTTTATGAAGAAAAAGGAGGAGGAAGAGCCTGCGCCGGAACCAGAACCGGAGATTCCAGCAGATATCGCCCTGCTCACAGAGATCCGCGACCTGCTCAAATCTCAGAAATAGACCCGGCTATTCCAATTCCAAAAATATGTCCCAAAATATGTGAAGGGCGGCTCTTGCGAAGCAGCCCTTTTTGCGTTATAATAGATGCCAGCTGACCCGGTATCCTGGATCTGCCTTAGTTGCCCGTTTCGTCTGGACAAGCAGATCTGCCGGAAGCTCCGCTTCCCGCGAAGGATCCCGGTCATCAATTATTTTAGGAGGTATCCGGTTCATGGAATTTATCAATAAAAACGGCAAAGGACTGCTCCTCTGCCTGGTGATCGCTGTTCCTTCCTGGTTTTTAGGCAAAGCGTTCCCGATCATCGGCGGCGCTGTCATCGCCATTCTGGCAGGCATGGTGGTCACTGTCTTTTTCAAAGAGAAAGGAGCCTTTGAACCCGGCATCAAGTTCACATCAAAGAAGATCCTGCAGTGGGCCGTCATTTTGCTGGGCTTCGGTCTCAATCTGAACGTTATCGTGGAGACGGGAAAGCAGTCTTTGCCTATCATCGTCTGCACCATCGCTACATCGCTGATCGTCGCCTTTGTTCTTCATAAGGCGATGAAGATCCCGGCCAACATCTCCACTCTGGTCGGCGTCGGCTCTTCCATCTGCGGCGGCTCCGCCATCGCGGCCACAGCGCCGGTCATCGACGCGGACGACGAGGAAGTGGCCCAGGCCATCTCTATCATCTTTTTCTTCAACGTGGTCGCCGCCATCGTCTTTCCGACCTTCGGCAGCCTCATCGGCTTTGATACGACTTCCGGAGAAGCCTTCGGCATCTTTGCGGGCACCGCTGTCAACGACACCTCCTCCGTTACGGCATGCGCCTCTACCTGGGACAGCATGTGGAGCCTGGGCAGCGCAACCCTGGACAAGGCCGTTACCGTGAAGCTGACACGTACCCTGGCGATCATCCCGATCACCCTGGTTCTGGCTTTCTGGCGCACGAAAAAACAAAACAACGCGTCAGAAGGAAAGAAGGTCAGCATGAAGGCCATCTTCCCGTTCTTCATCCTGTACTTTATCGCCGCGTCCATCATCACCACCGTGGCGGTGTCCGCAGGCGTGTCAGCGGACGTCTTCTCCCCGATCAAAGAGCTTTCCAAGTTCTTCATCGTCTTAGCCATGGCGGCCATCGGTCTGAACACCGACATCGTCAAGCTGATCAAAACAGGCGGAAAACCGCTGATCATGGGATTCTGCTGCTGGGTCGGCATCACCAGCGTCAGCCTGCTCATGCAGCACGTACAGGGGCTGTGGTAAGCTGCGGATTATAAAAACCAGCTACGCGTCAACACTGTCCTGGAATTAAGCGGCGGCTTTGGCTGTGCGGCAGCCTGCCTTTTCAAAGTTTCGCTGATCACAGTCTGACTGCGGTTATCTGAAAACAGCTTTTTTTGATTTTCAGGTACAACTTATGGCTCTGTTTTCGACCGAAAATAACAAAAAATAAAAATCAGGTACAACTCGACTCCAAGCGGCAAAGGGGGCGCCCCTATTGAAAAGGGAAAAGTTGTACCTTTTTTGTTGTTTTTTGCTGTTTCAGATGAATTTTTTGCTTTTCTACAGCCTTTGCTGGGACAAATGACGGTAATAAAATACCGGCACAAAGGGAGCAGTTGTACCTAAATTCCAAAAAAGTTAATTTTAAGACAACTCTCTTTGATATAGCCCATAGTTGTGTCGGCGTCTTCTCCTGGCTTAATAAAGAGCCGTCATATTATTACGCCAGCTCCACTTCCGGATGCTCCCTGTCCAAAATCGTGATCTCGCACTGAGCGCCCAGACGCGTTTCCACCTCTCGCTTCAGATCGTCCATCACCTGGAGAAGCTCGTCATACCGGGCGGTATCCACCAATTCACAGCACAGCATGGCGTTCTTTGTCTGCTCTGTCAGCATGGTCCGCTTTGATTCTCTCCAGGTCCAGCATCTGCAGACAGCCCCTCCGTTGTCCTTATACACCAGCTCCTCCGGGAACGGCGGATCGTTTTCATCGCTGCCGATCACATAGAAGGGCTCACTGCCGTCAGCCTTGGTCAGCAAAAGGTCGCCGTCCATGCAGTCGATGTCCTCCCCGCCGCAAGGCATGGCGTGGGACAGAGATACGCTGTTGTAGATATCCACAATAGGATTAATGGTTCCCAGGTGATTTTCCTTGGAAATCCTCTTCATCAAAGCCTCGATGGCGCATCTGGCCCCTTTCTTCGTCTTGAACTTCATGTAGGCCTCCCGCCAGACTTTGATGACCCTGTTGTCCGAAAAATTCGGTTCCGTCAGAAAGGTCAGCGCCTTCTGCTCCGCTTCCCGGATCATCTGTTCATATTCGGCCTCATCATTCTGATATACGTTGGTCATGCCCCTGCATACGACAATGCCTATTTTGCAGTCCGGAAACATCTCCCAAAAATCATCTTTACAAATCAATTTCTTCATTTCACGTAAAATCTCCTTTCGCTCTCTGGTTCCACTATAAACCAAAATATTAAAAAATGCAAGAAAATCAAAAGTTTCCAAGTTCTATCCGCATATATAATGGGTATACACATTATATAAGGAGTACAGAAATGTTTTACTATATGATCATCATCGGCCTGGTCTTTGGCTATATCAACGGCATGCACGACGGCGGAACCGTGGTGGCTACCACGATCTCCTCTCGTCTTCTTTCTCCTGCAAAAGCGGTATGTGTCGCCGGTATCGCCAACTTCCTGGGCGCGGCGGCTCTGGGTACGGCGGTCGCCTATACGATCTCAACAAATATCATCGATATCCGTCCTGTCCTGTCCGGGCCGCAAAGCCTTTGCTGCGCTTTCGTCGCCGCTGCTTTTACCGGCAGCCTTTTCTGGAATCTGCTGACCTGGGTGCTGAAGCTGCCTTCCAGCGCTTCCCACTCTATGATCGGCGCCATGATCGGCAGCGGCATCTGCGCTTATGGCCCTGTCTACATACAATGGCACTCCATCATGATCAAAGTCATCGCGGCCATGCTTTTCTCTCCCCTGCTTGGGTTCGCGGCAGGCTATCTGTTCCTCCGGCTCCTGGAATATTTGCTGCGCAACGGCACCATCGTCTGGAACCGGCGCATACAGCTGCTCCACAAGGGAAGCAGCTTTCTGCTGGCCTTCTGTTACGGCAGCAACGACGCGCAGAAGGTCATGGGTCTCGTCGCCATCGGGCTGGCAGGTTTCTACAGCACGGATATCCAGGTTCCTCTCTGGCTGCTCCTTGCCGCCTCCGCGGCGCTGGCGGTAGGAACCATGACCGGCGGTTACAATATGATCAAAACCGTCGGAATGGATATCTGCAAGATCGACATACAGAATTCCTTCGCGTCCCAAATGTCCACGATCTTCGTGGTCATGCTGGCCAATGTGACCGGGCTTCCCATCAGCGCCACCCAGGTGGTCACCTCCTCCGTCATGGGCGTAGGCGCCAGCAATACCACTAAATCCGTCAACTGGGCGATTACAAAGAAGATCCTGCTGGCATGGCTGGTCACCATTCCCGCCTCCGCTCTGATCGGCGGAGCGGTATTCTATATTTTGCGCCTGCTTTAAAAATTCAGCGGCCTTCGCCGCTTCAGAAAGGAAGGATACAATGTCAAAGAAAAGCTTTTTCAAAAAACAGGAACGGCCGAATTTCTATTATATGCTGACCCGTCAATGTGAGATCACGTCCCGCGGCATCTCTCTGCTTTTAAAATATATCGATACCCGCGACGATGAGCTGGCGGAACAGATCGAGCACTGTGAAAAGGATGCTGACAAGGTCAGACGCAGCCTCATCGACTACGTAGAGAATTCCTTCATCACGCCGCTGGACCGCCACGACCTGTTCGCCCTGTCCCGCATCATCGACGACATCACGGACAAAATCAAAGACCTGAAGGACTTTCTCATCGTATTCCAATATCATCCGACCGATAAAAATCTGGAGATTCTGGGGCTCATCGACACCTCGATCTATGCCCTTACCTGCGCGATGAACGAATGGTCCCACGACCGGATCGAGAACTTCTGGGACTACCTGGTCAAGGCCAAGAAGAACGAGAATCAGGTAAAGCGCCTCTACTGGGAGGGGATCAGCGATCTGGAATTTCAGAAGCTTTCCCTGAAAGAGGTCATCATTCAAAGAGAATTCTCCAAGGACCTGAACAGCCTTGCCAACAAGATCGGCAAGGCCGCCGACAGGATCAGCGATATTAAGATTAAGTCGATTAAATAAAACAAAACCCTGGCTTCCGGATAAGCTATGATCCAGCCAGGGTCTTATATTCAATGATCATAGTGCCCTCTGCAGGAAGCGATTACGATCATTCCATCTTTCTCTCTGTAAACGATTCGATTTACTTCATCAATACGCCGGCTCCACCATCCGGACAGCTCTCCCTTCAAAGGCTCAGGCTTTCCGATTCCTGTATAGCAATCCCGTTGTATTGCCTTTACCAGTGTATTGATTCTCTTCAGTGTGCGTTTATTCTCTGTCTGCCAACTGCAATATTCCTTCCATGCATGTTCTTCCCACAAAATTTTCATTCTATTCCTCAATCAATTCATGTTCTGACAGCTTTGCCCTGCCAGATTCAATATCATCTATGATCTGTTTTAAATACGTTATATTTTTTTCGGAATAGAATGGATCAATTGACACATCAAAAGGGATTCTCTTTTCCCGAGTTACTTTTCGTGCAAATATTGTAAATGCCGCAGTCATGCTTAATCCCAATTCTCTGCAGGTTTCCTCCATATTCCTCTTTAACTCGTCATCCATTCTGAAATTCACCATCGACTGTGCCATTCCATCACATCCTTTCTATTCCCATCATATCACTTCGTTTTAAATTTGTAAAGCAAATTTCATATATTTGCTTTACAAATAATTTCAATTTCCGCTGAGATGACTCACAGTCCCGCCTGCTCCCGCAGCAGGTAGATTCTCACGGCGGAGGACAGCTCCGCGTAGAACTCGGCTTCCGTCTTATCCACAAGACCGGTCAGTTCTCTGACCTTTGACAGCCTGTAACGTATGGTGTTGGGATGGCAGGCGCAGTCCTGGGCCGTAGCAGCCAGATCCCCTTTGTTGCGCACAAACGTCAGACAGGTATGCAGAAACTCCTCCTTGTCCAGCAAAGGCGACAGAAGTTCGTCCGCGAACTGCCCCATGGAATAGCTTCCGGCCAGCGGCACCAGATAGCGAAGTACGCCGATCTGCCTATAGCTGTCATACGCTCTGCCGTCGATGATGCTGGCCGCGTACGTATGCCAGCCTTCCCGCAGGCACCGGTCTAATTCTTCGTAGGGACGGTAAACATTACTGCGGCACAGCCATACGCTCCCCTCATCGATTGCCAGGCTCTCCATAGCCTCCCGCAGGATCACCTCAAACTTTTCCGGCTCCGCGAAGTCGCTGGTCAGGATCAAAAACAACCCCTTCCGATAGCGGCAGAGCATGCACTTGTTTTTCAGGCTCTTATTGAGGTAAAAACTGCGCAGGATGCGCCGCACGTCCAGCTTCTCACCGTCCTGCGGCGGCCTGACGTAGACAGCCATGGCATACTCTTTAAAAAACAGAGAGATGCTTTTGCTGATCTGATTCACCTCTTCCTTCGGCAGCTGGCGCTCGATCATCTTCAGAATGTTCTGCTCCGCCAGGATCAAAGTATCCTCCTGCTGCACCGCGTCCATGATCTCGTAGATGATGTTTTCAAAATAGACGTTCTGCCCGAAGGCAAAGATGGGGTATCCCTTCTCGTTGGCAAACCTGACCACTTCCTGCGGCAGCTGTCCATATATGATATCCTTATAGGCAAAGGCGGACGTACCCATCTCGTACAGCATCTTCACGGCCTCCAAAATCCTTCCCTCGTCGTTATGGGCAAAGAGCAGGCTGGAAATGACGAAGCTTTCCTTATCAAAAGGGCTGTCGTTGTGATACTCGATATCCGGCGCGAATTCATAATCCGCGATGCCGGCAGAGCAGACAACGCGGTCCAGACCTTTTTTGCCCGCCACCAGTTTCATCCCCTGCAGACTCTGCAGCTGCAGCACATCTTTTACTTTCAGCGCCATGTCATCCTCCTTATCGATTCGCTTAAAGGTTCTTTTAAAGCTCCCACAGCGTCATATCTCCCTCGTCGATATTCTCTACATTATGAAAAAAGCCAGGTGCGGCCCAAAATCCATACCTGGCTATATTATACTACAAAAACCTACAGTTCTCTCAGGAATTCTGTAAATTTTTCAAGTCCTTCCCGCAGGGTCCTGGAATCGTACGCGTATCCGATCCTGACGGCGCCTTCCATCTCAAAACACTCGCCTGGGGTAAACAGGACGCCCTTTTCTTTGATCAGTCTGACGCACAGATCGTAGGACGGCATGTCCTTGTCGTAGTACACCAATGCCGTCGTACCGGCCACAGGCTTCAGATATCTGACCTCCGGCGTTTCCTCTACCCACTGATCCAGAATAGCCCGGTTCTTGTTGAGGATAGCCCGGTTTCTGGCAAAGATCTTCTCCTTGTTGGCCAGGGCCAGAGCCGCCAGCTTGTCATCGATAACGCCGCAGCTGATCGTATCGTAATCTCTGCGCTCATGACACAGATGCAGCACCTCTTCGCTCTTGGTGGCGATCCATCCCATGCGCAGCCCCGCCATGGAGAACACCTTAGACATGCTTCCTACGGAAATTCCTTTGTCATAAAGATCCACGATGGACTCCATGTAGCTTTCATCTTCAGCGATGCCCCTGTAAACCTCATCGCAGAGCACGTAAGCGTCTACACTTTTGGCGATTTCAACGATCTCCCGCATCTGCTCCACCGGAATCCAGGAACCGGTAGGGTTGTTGGGATTGTTGACGGTGATCATCTTCGTATTCTCATCTACCAGGCTTCTCAGCACATCTAGGTTCGGCAGATAATCGTCCTCCAGCTTCAGCTGCAGGATCCGGACGTCGGCGCCGATGGATTCAGGAATAGAATAATGCTGCTGATAGGTCGGCATGACGGACACCATGTTGTCCTCCGGCCCGATCAAAGCCGTAATGACCTGATTGTTGGCCCCGATGGCTCCGTGGGTCGGAATGACCTGTTCCGGCTTGAGATCCTGATACAGACTGGCTACGCCGCCCAGGAACTCCGGTGATCCGAAGATATGGCTGTAAGAGAGCCGCGTATCGGCCAGCTTCGTCATATAGCTGTTCACATCCTCGCCGCACAGCTCCAGCAGTTCCTTGATGGTAATGGAATCCACGCAGGTCTCGCCCAGATTGTAAACCGCATCGTCCTCATACTCATTCATCCACCGTTCTACTTTAAATGTTTTGATTTTCATGTCTTCCACCTCTTTTATAGATTTACCTTTTCACCCAGCCCCAGCTCATCCGCCTTTGTCAGCGCCAGCTTTGCCGTCAAAAGATCCAACAGCGCTGTGCCCGTGGCGTCAAAGACCGTGATCTGTTCATCGTACTCCCGTCCAGCAATCTGTCCCGTCAAAATTTCACCGATCTCCCCGGCGATATCCTCTTTTTTCAGGATGCCTTTCTGGATCGGTATCTCGATTTCGCCTACATCGATGCACTGCGGTGTGTCGTCGGTGAAAACTCTGGCATCGGAAAAGATTTTCGGGTCAATCTCCTCCTTACCGCTCATGTCGCTGCCGATACAGCTGAAATGAGTCCCCGGCTTGACCCATTCCTTCCTGATGATCGGATCGCGGGACGGCGTTACCGTGATGATGATGTCGCTGTCTGCCGTATCACCTGCCAGATCCGTTACTGCCTCAAAGGTTGTCCGTCCCGGGTCTATGCCGAAATGTTCTTTCATCACCTGCGGCATGGAAGCGGTAAAGCGCTCCGCGTTTTCCTGACTCAGGCCGTCATAGACTCTTACCTTTTCCAGCTGCTCAAAGAGCGTCAGCATGGCCGCGATCTGAAACGTCGCCACATGGCCTGCCCCCACGACCAGCAGGTTTCTGGCGTCCGGCCTCGCCAGCAACTTCGCGCCAATAGCTCCTGCCGCACCTGTCCGTATGCCTGTAATGTGGCTTCCGTCCAGAATCCCCATAGGAACTCCGGTCTTCGCGTCCATGACCAGAATCGTTCCGATCAGGGCCGGCAGATCTTTTTCTGTATTATTTCCAAACCAAGATACTACCTTCAGGCCGAAGATATCACTGCCCTTCAGCCAACCGGACTTGATATCCATATCGGCGGCACCTGGCTCGAACTCATGGAACACCAGAGGAAATACCTCGGTATTTCCTTGCGCCTTCAGCCGGTAGACCTCCTCAACCGTTTCAATGACTTCTGGCATCCGCAGTACCTGTTCCGTCACTTCCCGGCTTAAAACTTTCAACTGAAACATTCTAATACATCCTCTCTCTTTCTGACTATCACCAGTATACCAGCCCCGTCTCTCCATTTGTTTGTAAAAAATCAAAAAATCCCTCCGGTTTTTATGCTTTTTTAAAATTCTGGCAAAATTATTGACATATGTTCAAAACAATCGTATACTATTATTAACATATGTCAGAAAAGGAGATTTCACTATGGCCAGACCACGCAAAAACCGCATCGTAGGCGCGATACCCGGCAGCGAGGGCTTTGTTCCCCTGGGATGCAGCCAGGGACAGTGCTGCGCAAAAGTCATCATGACAGTGGAGGAATATGAGACCCTCCGCCTCATCGACTATCTGAATCTGACCCAGGAGGCCTGCGCCGCCCGCATGGAGGTGTCCCGATCCACGGTCACCGGAATCTACGAGAGAGCCCGGTTCAAGATCGCCGATGCCCTGGTCAACGAAAAACTGCTGCTCATCGAAGGCGGCAGCTTTGATTTCTCCCGTGAACATAAAAAGACAGCATGTATAGAAAAGGAGAACACGATTATGAAAATTGCAGTCACTTACGACAACGGACAGATCTTCCAGCACTTCGGACACTGTCAGAACTTTAAGATCTACCAGGTGGAGGACGGAAAGATCCTGTCTTCCCAGGTCATCGACGCCGCGGGCAGCGGCCACGGCGCGCTGGCCGGCTTTCTTCAGGACGCCGGAGTGGAAATGCTCATCTGCGGCGGTATCGGCGGAGGCGCGCAGATGGCTCTGGCGCAGATCGGCATCCGCCTCTTTGCCGGCATCTCCGGCGATGCGGACGCTGCCGTAGACGCGCTGCTGGCAGGAACCCTTCAGTACAGCGAAGGAGCCACCTGCGGGCATCACGGCCATGGAGAAGGCCATTCCTGCCACAGCCATGGCGGAAGCCACAGCTGCGGCAGCGGCAAATGCCGCGAATAGGCTTCTCTCAGGCCTTTTCAGAGGCCCTTTCAACTGATTCCAGAACCGGAAGCCATGGTCACTTGGTCTGAAAACCGGTTATACCGATACACGCTGTCAGTCAGGACTTCCTCCGGTTTGAGGATCTCCTGATTGGCGTCCCGGACCGTCTGGGCCAGGATGTCCAGGTCACAGCTGCCCGCCGCCACCAGAAAGACCTCGTGCACAGATGACGGCAAAATATACAGATCGTCATCTGCCATGGAGGCGGCGCGCCGCAGCGCGCCGTCGTAGAGAATGCTGGCGGCGCCCAGGGCATAGTACCGATTGCTCATACAGTAAAAAACATCGTCCATCCGCTGGATGCGCAGAGGGAGCAGCAAAGGTGTATTCTTTGCTGCTTTTTCATACAGCTGGCTCTCTGTCATTCCCAGGCTCTCCATGATCTCCCCGGTGATGATAGCGCTGTTGAAGCCGCCCCGCGGGTCCTCCCGCATCAGCCTGTAGATCAGCGTCATATCCATAAACGGCCTGTTGGGCGCTGTCTTGATCAATGCCTGGTTCCGCAAAGTCCCCACCAGATGATAGACGATCTGCAGCGGATTTTCCGCCAGATCTATCTGAGGCGGCGCGGTTTCCAGATAGTCCAGTCCGCTGAGATAGACCTCCGCCGCCTTGCACAGCGCGGCCTCCATGCTCCCGCATCCCAGGTAATATTCGTACAGATCCGAAACGTACAGCGTCGGCACCGCGCAGTTCCCGTCCGGCGGCATGATGCTCAGCGATTCCAGAAATCCATTGATCTTGGGCACATGGTCTGTCCGCAGTCTGTAGTTCTGGAACCGTTCAGGCAGATAGTGCAGCATCTCTTCGGCCAGGCTTGTCTTAAATTCTTCATAGTTCTTCATATTATCTCCTTTCATGTTCTGTTTTCCAATTTATCCGTCTCATCTGTTTCATTTGTTTTGTCTGTTTTATCTATTCAGTCTGTCTCTTCTGCTTTTTCGTTTTCTTCCGGTTTCTCTGCTTCCCCGGCGTTTTCTTCTCTTTGCGGGACAGGATACCAGCCGGAAGCTGTGATCTTGCCCAGTCTGGCTTTGACCACCACCGCCAGGCTGCCTGTCCTCTTTTGATCAAAGGTGACTTCCGCAGAAATTGGATCTGGAAGCGCGTCTTCCGTAAACTCCATGCGAAGGCTCTCTTCCGCCGCCTGCCTGGCCCGCTCTTCGTCCCAGACCAGGCTGCTCTCCTGCTCTCCGTCCGCGGAAACCCACGCGCTGAGCGCCGCGGCCGCGGCCGCTTCCTCAGCAGCGTACTGCAGTCTCTGCTTTTGATGCAGCGTCTCTCCCAGCTTCAGCTGCCAGCCCATGACGGTCAGAATGAAAATCACCATGGCCGTCGTGATGATCAGGTTTTTCACGGTCCCTCACCTGCCTCTCCGCCGTCATATGCGCTGGTCACATACTGCCGTATCCGGTAGTCAAACCGGCTGTCCTCTTCTCCGATCCTCCAAAACCCCGGAAGGGCCAGCGCTTCCCCTACAGGCGCTTTGATGGTGTACGTCATCCGCTGTCCCAGTCTCACCGGCTGTGACGGTCCGCTGACCTGTACATCTGACGGGCGGCAGTCCAGCAGGCGGGCCAGCTCCTCTTTGATCCACCTTTCGTTTTCCCTGGAAATACAGCCCTCCGCCCTTGCCACGTCCCTGAAGCTATTCACCGCCTGGTCGGCCGCCATGATCCGGCTGTACAGCGCCTGCCCGTGGGCAAACTCCGCGAGCATGGCCAGCAGGACCATGACGCAGGCGATACTGGTGATAAGGTTCTTCATATCACAGCTCCTGATAGGACTCTACAGCCCTTTCAAACCAGTCTCCGGCGGCGCTTTTCAGGCTGTCCTCGTCGCCGGCGATCCAGCCAAACAGCAGGCATCCCAGCAGTATGGTTCCGATGATTACGATCAGGTCCTTCATAGCTATTCTCCAATCGTCATGGAATCGATGCTTTCGATGCCGCTTTCCACCAGATTCTGCGCCGCCCCCTGCAGAGACGTGTCGCTGTCTCCCAGGACCATGGTGTTTACGATGATCACGCCCAGCAGAATCGTTCCAATGATGATAATCAGGTTTTTCATGTTTCTACCTCCTTATTCTCGTATCGTGTTTCAAAAAGCCTGTCCCAACAGCCGCATGGCGTCCATGAGCACCACCACGACAGTAAAATTGAGCAGCACGGCAAAGACGGTAGCTGTAGCCGCCATGGTCGTAATCAGGCTCCGCCGCTCCGCCCTCCTCATGCCTCTGGTCATCCGCTCCGCCGCAAAGGTCTCCTCAAAGGCGATCATATGGCTGATCAGCTCGCCGGGATCGATGCGGTCGATGCGGGACAGGATAAAAGAGAAATACCGCGCCGCCTTGACGGGTACCTGCTCATAGAGCAGATCAAAGGCGTTTTCGCCCCGCCCGTTCCGATAAGCGGATAAAATGTCCGCGTAGACGTTGCTGAGCGGCCGGCTGCACGTCATCAGCTGTTCCAGAATAAAATCGCAGGACATGGGCTGGCCCCGGTGCACGATGGCCAGATTCTTCAGCACGATGCAGCTGTTCCAGATCTCCCTTTCCAGCCTGTCCCTCTGCAGCCGCCTCCACAGCCCGTGGAACGGCTTTTTACTTTTTCCCTCTGTCTCCCGCTTCAGACGCCTGCCATAGCCCGCAAGCCGTCTGGCCCGAAAGCCAAGGGTCGTCCTCATTTTCATAACGCTGCCTCCTCTTCATAACGCCGCTGCCTCCTGTCCTTCTCAGATATCCATCTTTTCCCGTGAAAAGAACATGTTGATCAAAACGCCAGCGGCGTACAGCATGACCATGATCAGAAACCACTTCAGGCCCAGAGCGGTTCCCAGCTGGTACCGCAGGAACTTGCCCAGGGTGAAATCAAAATACCGGCAGGCTGCCGCCACTGACAGGGCAAAGCTGACCGGAGCCAGATATTTCAGCATCATCCTGGCCTCGTTGTTCTCCCTCTTTCCGTGTTCCACCACCTGACGGCTTTTGACGATGCCGCCCAGCAGATCCTCCATGGCCGCGTCTACCCGTATGCCGTACACGCAGGCGAAGAGGATATTGGCGGCCAGAGCGTTGCCCCAGGCCGTGTCCAAAGAATACCGGAACACGGACAGAACCTGCTCCACCTCGCGCCTGGTCACCGCCCGCTGCAGGCCCTTCGCCAGCTGTAATACCAGCCGCCTGGCCTCCGGCGCGTCTTCCATGGTTGCCGCCGTCACTTCGATGGCCTCCTTCATGTTGTAATCGTAGATCTTGTAGTTATTCAGGATCTCCTGCACCAGAATATCCCCTTCCCGGGACCGGCTCACTCTTCTGGCGTGCAGCCTGGCCAGGAGAATGCAGCAAGGCATGGCTCCGGCAAATGCGCCGCAGAGCAGCGCCATGGCCGGTTCCTCCAGAAACGCCACCACAAAGGCGGTTCCCAGCCCGCAGACCAGGCTGCCTGCCTGCAGCTGCTCCGGCGACGTAAAGAACCTGCCCGCTTCAGCTCCCTCGATGAGCAGCTGTATCTGCCGTCCCAGAGGCGTCCGTATCTTCAGATCCTCGCTGTCCGTAAGCTGTTTCAGACTGCGCCGTATCAGAAGCCGGTTTCTGACCGCTCCCCGCAGGGCCGTCAAAAGGCCGTACTGCCACAGGATCACCCCGCTGAAATACAGGGCATAGATAAAGACCGCCGCGTCCATGGCCTCACCTCCCCTGCCGGCGGCCGCCGTCATAATAGGCGGGATAGACAACGCGGCCCTCCCGCAGCCTGTGCTTTCGGCTCAGCTCCTCCAGCAGCGCCCGCATCTCCAGAATGGCCGCCCGCTGCTCCGGATACTTCTCCGCCTTCGTCAGGCCGCCCTCCTCATTCCACAGCCACTGGCCCGTCAGAAAATCATATCTGCAGATCCGCCTGGCGATCACCCGGTCGCCGCTGCTGTCATACTCGTATTCCACGATGCCCTTCATGACCTTGCGGCTCTTGTCCTCCGGCAGCTGAGCCATCTCGATGGCGTAGTCAAAATTTCTGTATACCTGGGCGATGACAGCCCTGCTGTCCCCGCCGTAGGCTTCCCGGATCTTCGACGCCATCTTATACGGCACGTTGACGCCGTCGCTGTCGTGGATCGTGGCTTTGCTTCGTGCTGTACCGGCAGAGGTGATGTCCAGAGCCAGGCGAAAGGCCGCCGCGTCCCGCATCTCCTCCAGCAGGATATAGTCGTTATCTCCTCGCAGCAGCGACTTTGTCACCGACGCCAGTTTCTCCCCGTCAGCGACCAGCTGCATGATAGGGGCCTGGGGCATGATCCTGTGCCACGGTGTCTCCGGGTCCGTGGCGATGGCCAGTCCCTCCAGCTCCGGATTCTCATACCGCTGCCACACCTGCAGAAAGGTGGTCTTTCCCGACCTGACCTGCCCCGTAAACAGGACGTTGAAGCCGATGCCGATCATCTTCCGAAACAGGGGTATGGCCTCCCTGGGAATGGTTCCCTTGTCCGCCAGCTGTTCAAAGGTCAGATCCTGCAGCACGTACTTTCGGAACACCATGATATCCTGGTCGTCCTTTGTCCGGTCACCGGAGTAGATGGTGATCCGGATACCGTTATGCAGATACACCTCGTGAAAGCCGTATTCCAGCCTTTCATACGGCGTCGCCAGCAGCAGGGTGCGCTTCAGCTGCTCCCTGCGCCGCCTGCCGATCCGCTGCGGCTGCAGCTGGGCCCTGCCGTCGATGAGACAGTAAAGCCGGTCTCCGATCAGCTTGGCGGAGGAGGATTCCCGATACTTCTCCTCCATGTCATAAGCCCAGGGCGCCAGTCCAGCCAGGCCGTAAAGCTCCGCGAACACGCCCTCGAACAGATTGGGATACCAGGGCGGATACCAGGCTTCCGACAGCTTCTTGTCCAGCAGGATCTCCTTGATCTTCTCTTTATAAAAAGAGGTCTCCGCCTCCGCTCCCATGATAGCCAGCTTCTCCTTTTCCAGCTTTCGGTTCTTCGCCGCATCGTCGGTCTCGTTCCACTCCTTGTCAAATTCCATCTCCACGATCTGGCAGACCTGGTGAAACCGCTCCATCTCGCGTCCCGGCCCGTCGTCCTGCTTCAGCATCCGGCTCATGTATTCCTCTAGGCAAAACTCCTTTTCCACTCCCACGGCCGCCTCCTTTCTTCCTCTGGCTCAAAGCGCCCCGCGATCACCTGCACCGCCTTGTGAAATCTGTGAAAGCGGCAAAGGGTCCTTCCCTCCATTTCCGCCTGCCATCCGTACTCCACATAGGGGATCCGAAAAGCGTCGTCAGCGCGGCAAAGGGTCAGAATCTCCTGTATTCTGAACAGAGACGGGTCTCTCTGATATTTGTTGACCACCAGGTCTCCGGACAGGCCCAAAGGCTCCAGCACGTTCTTCTGCAGCTGCACATACCGCTGCAGCCCTTTGTTCTGCTGGGTCACCACGAAAAACCGGCTGTGACACAGGTTCAGGGCGGAAATGGTCAGGCCCAGGTTGGCGTCATCTCCGCCGTCGATCACCACATAGTCAAATTTCTCGTCCAGGGCCGCCAGCAGGATCTGATGGGTATTCTCCGGGAAGTATTTGGCGGCCAGCGGATTGCGCACCGGCGGAAGGACCCACAGACCGCGGCATTCCTCCAGAGTCTGCATCAGATCCTCCTCTCCGACCTTTCCGCTGATAATGCCCGCCTTCAGGTCGTCCAGGGAGTGCTTTCCGCTGAGATGCACAAATCCATCTCCAAACTTTCCGCTGCCGCAGACCAGCAGCACGCGCCTGTTCCTCTGAGACAGGCACTCAGCCACAGACGTGGCGATCATGGTGGTTCCTACCTGGCTGTCACCGCCAAAGAAACCGATGATATTTTTCATATGCTCCTCCTTTTCTCAGTTGTAGATGATGACCAGCTTTTCCCCCGCGTCGGCCAGAGACGACAGCTCCGCCGCCTGCTTGTCGCTGACTACCACCTCGATGCAGCCGTTTTCCAGATCCGTCAGAGCTGTCAGCGCCGATGTGACCAGCCTGCCGCCGCAGTAAAAATACGCCCTGTCGCCCTTTGACAGGGACCTGGGCACAGCCGCCAGCCAATGGGACGGAATGGACAAAATGTATCTGCCCCGGCTTTCATCTGGCGTCAGGCCCTCCGGCAGGAAATAGGCGCTGAACAGGGGCACATTTTTGTGAATAAAAAAAGCCGCCTCACGGCCAATTGCCGTCTGCAGCTCTTCCGCCTTGATGCAGTCCCTCTCGCTGACATCCATATGCTTTTTTTCCAGCATGGCTTCTGTGATCACCGTCCCCTTCTCCACATTCTGGTTCAAAACCAGGACTTCATCGTACAGAAACCGGTTCTTGCCCCACTTCTCCCAGGTGACCAGCGCGCCGATGCTGACCAGGATCAGCAGCATGCCGATGATTTGCTTGCCTCGTTCCAAGGTTTCCTCCTTTCTGTTTCCTTCGGAAACGATAAAAGAGACCGCCCCGCGATCTCTTTTTCAATAAATTCCATTTTTACCAATATCATATTACCACATTTCAGATTCCCGCGCAAGTGCCAATTTTAAATCATGGCCAACTTTTTTGCTACGGCGTAGAGAAACCTCTGTTTCCAGTATTTCCACATCTTTCCCGGGTACGCCTTGCTGGGCGTCCGGAGAATAATATTGTCCAAAATATTTGCATGGTACTCTTCCGGCACAGTGTCCAGCGCTTCCCGGATCAGCTTTACCCGCCGTTTCAGCGCCCTCAGCTCGGACCGTTCCTCCTCGCGGGCGTCAAATCCGTCTCCGTAGTAGATCCCCTGGTCGCTGACCCGTAAGGCGCTGTAGAGACCATCTCGCTCTCTCCGCCGCAAATCCTTCCTCTCCGGCTCTCTCCGCGCTGAAGCTTTCCGCTCCGAAGCTTTCTTCTTCCGCTCCAGCTCCTCGATCCTCTTTTCCATCCGATACAGATCCCGCACGGCCCATACGCACTGAAAATATACGGCGTCGGGCAGGACAAATTGTTTATAACGCTTTTGCTGCCATTCTCTCGGCATATTCGCCCCCTTTCCGAAACCTCTACCATCTTTTTACCATGATTTACAGCAATTGTCAACAAAAATGTAAATAAATCTACACAAAAAGCGGGCAGTCCTGCCCGCACAAAAAACAGACAGGATCCCCGTGCGGCACACAGCTCTCTGTCTGTTTTACATCGTATAATTCATTTCTCAATGATTTATCTCTCAGCTCCTCCGGAGGAAATGCACACGCCCGCGATGGTCAGGGCCACGCCCACGACGATATGCCAGCCGAAGGGATCCCCCGCGAAGACACAGCCGGAGACGACGCCTACAGCCGTCACCGAGTTGGACACCAGGTTGGTTCCGATGACCGGCGGCAGCTTGCCCAGCACATAGTTGAAGATCAGATAGCACAGGCAGGAGCAGCATATCCCTAAAAACAATACGCCGGACAATACCCTTGTATCTGTAAAGCAGAGCATATAACCGTGCAGCCCGTTGCCCATGGCAAAGCTGACAGCGTTAAAGAACACCGCGCCCAAAACCGATATGGTAAAGGTGATCTCGATGGCGTCAAAGTCGGCGGAAGCCTTGTTGCTGGCGTAGGTGTAGATGGCCCCGCTGATCACGGCGCCCATCAGAAACAGATAGCCGATGCCTTTGCCGCCCAGGGAGAACTCCGGCGAAAAGGCCACACAGATGATGACGCCCGCAAAGGCCATGACGATGGCGAAAATGGTCCTCCTGCTGTTCCTTCTGTGCAGGAACAGCGCCCCGATGATCAGCACCATCAAGGGAATGGTCGCGATGAAGATGGAGGACTCAGAGGTCGTGGTGTATTTGATGCCCAGGGTCTCAAAGATGGCATAGATACACGGCTGCAAAACGCCTACCAGCAGGACCAGCTTCACATTTTTCCCCTTATAGCTGACCTTCACCACCCGCAGGGCGATGAGGATCAAAAACAGAAGGGCGGAAACGGTCCAGCGCAGGGCCAGCAGCTCCATCACGCCCAGATGATTCAGCGTGACTGACGTTCCCAGGTAGGACAGCCCCCACATGAGGGCGCAGACGGGGACCAGCGCGTAGAGAAACCATTTCTGCTCAGTGATCTTTCTTTTCATGTCCGGCCTCATACCTCTGTTTCTTTCTGAATTTCGCCTTCTAATACCCGCAGCACATCTCCGAAGATGCCGTAAGCCGTCTGCTGGATCTCCGGCGCGTGCTCGATGACAGACAGCTTCCCCATCAGATCTGTGGTGATGGATACCACCGAAGTGGTGCTGTCTATGGCGGCCAGCATGTCATTTCTGTCAACCTCCACCGGTTTGACACTGGCCTGTATGCTGCCGTCCTCCGTCAGGCCTCCTTTGCAGAGAAGCTTGATGACCTTGCCCCGGCCCGCGGCCTCTTTGATCGTCTCCGCCGTAATGCCGGCGATGCCGGTCCGGTCCACCTTGTCCGGCGTCAGATGCGCCTTCATCAAAACGTTGAGCAGCGCCGTTACCTTTGCCGCGGCATCGTAGCCGTCCACGTCCATGGACGGGTCCGCTTCGATAAAGCCCAGCGCCTTGCCCGCCGCTAGGATATCCTCATACGCCTTCCCGGCGGCCAGCCCCTCTAAAATATAGTTGGTGGTGCTGTTGAGGATACCGGATACCTCCGTCACGCGGCACAGCTTCAGCGTGTGCTCAACCAGATTGAACACCGGCGTGCCGTCCATGACCGTGGTCTCATAGAAGAACAGACAGCCCTTTTCCGCCGCCATAGCCGACAGCTCGTCAAAAGCCCAGGCGATGGGCCCTTTGTTGGCGCTGACCACGTGTTTGCCCCGGGCAAATGCCGCTTTGATGTGGTCGATGGCGGGCTGTCCCGTGAAAATATTCAGCGGAGTCAGCTCGCAGACGGCGTCGTAGTCCGCGTCTCTCAGAACATCAAAGGCGCTCAGGCCGCACAGGCCCGGCGTGCTGTCGGCGAACCGGCCGCAGGCGTCTATATCGCCGCACGCCTTCGCCAGATCGATGCCCGAAGGATCGACGACAGTCCCCTTTGACCGGGTCACAATGGCCGTGACGCGCACGCCCCGGCCATAGGTTTTCCTGATTTCATCTTCTTTTTCCGACAGCATTCTCGCGAAAGCCTGTCCCGCGCTGCCAAAGCCCAGAAGGGCCAGTTTCAGGTCGCCCATATCAATATCCTCCAAATCCGTCGTCCTCGTGGAGCAGGGCGTGAATTCTCTGGTTCAGCATGTCCAGAGCTACCACGTTGAAGCCGCCTTCCGGCACGATGATGTCAGCGTTTTTCTTGCTGGGCTCCACGAACTGCTCGTGCATCAGCTTAACCGTGGTCAGATACTGAGTCACCACGGATTCCAGGGTCCGGCCCCGTTCCTGCACGTCCCGCAGGATGCGGCGGATGATCCGCACGTCAGCGTCGGTGTCCACGAAGACCTTGATGTCGAACAGGTCCAGAAGCTCCTTGTTCTCAAAGATCAAAATGCCCTCCACCACGACGACCTTGGCCGGCCGCACGGTGACGGTCTCCGCCACTCTGTTGTGAATGGTAAAGTCGTACACCGGTCTTTCGATGGGCTTCCAGTCCTTCAGCTCCTTGATGTGCTGGATCATCAGGTCTGTGTCAAAAGCGTCCGGGTGGTCGTAGTTCAGCTGGCACCTTTCCTCGTAGGTCATATCATCGTGGGCCTTGTAGTAAAAATCATGGCTCAGCATGGTGATCTCATCGCTGAACTGTTTTTTGATGTTGTTGATCATGGTACTCTTGCCGGAGCCGGTACCGCCTGCAATTCCTATTACGATTACGTCTTTCTTCATCTATCTGCTTCTCCGTTAACGGTCTTCTTCTGTTACTGTCGAGCCCAGGACCAGGGTAGCCTTGGCCAGCTCCTGGACGATATTGTTGATGCGCACCAGCTTCTCCTCGGACACATTCTGTCCCATGGCCAGATCTGTGTTGTAAAGGATATTTTCAATGTCTCTGTGTATGGAGGAAATCTGCCGGCGGACGTCCTGCACCTCTTCATAGGTGACGCCCTCCTTCTCCGCTTCCTCATAGTTGAGCAGCTGGGCGGTGTTCATATCCAGCTCAAATTCGGAGTTACCCAGCACCACCACCGGGTCATAGCCCAGCTTCTCCGCGATCAGCTTGCCGAAGTCCTTCTTTGAGTCCTCTTCGCCGTGGACCAGGAATACCTGCTTCGGCTTTTGACGGAAGCCTGCCAGCCACGCAAACAGGCCGTTTTGATCGGCATGGCCGGAGAATCCCTCCAGATTGTAGATCTCCGCGTTGACGTGAACCGCCTCGCCGAAGAGGGTAACGTCCTTTGTTCCCTCCACCAGAAGCTTGCCCAAAGTGCCTTCGGCCTGGTAGCCTACGAAGATGACGCTGGACCGGGCGTCCCACAGGTTGTGTTTCAGGTGATGGCGGATGCGCCCTGCGTCGCACATGCCGCTGGCGGAAATGATGACCTTCGGCGTCTTGTCCATGTTCAGGCCCTGGGATTCGGCCGTGGACCTGGTAAACCGCAGATTCTTGAAATCCAGCGGGTTGTCGCCTTTCAGAATATATTCCTTGGTCTCCTCGTCAAAGACCTGCGCGTTCTTTCTGAACACCTCCGTAGCCGTGGTGGCCATCGGGCTGTCCACGTAGACCATCAGCTTGTCCAGCTCGTCCTTGTACTCGCTGTGTTCCTCATAGAATTTGTTGAACTCGAAGATCAGCTCCTGGGTTCTGCCTACGGCAAAGGAAGGGATCACCACGGTGCCGCCTCTTCTGGTGGTCTTCAGCACGATATCCAGAAGCTCCTTGATGCTGGTGGCGTTTTCCGGATGGTTCCGGTTGCCGTAGGTGGTCTCCATGATCACGTAATCGGCTTTTTTGATGATGGTCGGATCGCGCAGGATCGGCCGGTTCATCATGCCCAGATCTCCGGAAAATACGATTTTTGATTCTTTATCCCCTTCTCTGACCCACAGCTCTGTAATGGCTGAGCCCAGGATATGTCCCGCGTCGTTGAAGACGATCTTCATATCCTCGTTGAGCTGGATCTGCTGGTCGTACAGGATCGGTTCTACATATTCCAGCGCTTTCAGCGCGTCGTCGTAGGTATAGAGAGGCTCTACCGGCGGTTTTCCCGCCCTCTCTGCCTTCCTGCTCTTCCACTCCGCGTCCTTCTCGTGGATGTATCCGCTGTCTTTCAGCATGACGTCCAGCAAATCGGCCGTAGCGTCGGTGCAGTAGATCTTGCCGGTAAATCCACGCTTGACCAAAAGGGGCAGCCTGCCGCAGTGGTCGATATGGGCGTGGCTCAAAATCACGCATTCCACCTCGGACGGCTCGAAAGGAAACGGCTCCCAGTTCAAGGCCTCCTGAGCCTTTCCGCCCTGAAACTGTCCGCAGTCCAGCAATATCTTATGGTTCTCTGTGGTAAGCAGATGGCACGAACCGGTTACGCCGGAGGACGCGCCGCAAAACTTGATCTTCATAAAGTTCTCCTCCCAATGTCTGCACAACTGTGTGCTTCAATTTTGTTTGCTTTCATTTCGTTTGTTTCAAATCTGTCTGTTTGTAATTCGTTTGTTCAAATCTGTCTGTTTTTTACTTATCTGTTTCGATTTCGTTTGTCTTTAATTGGCCCGTTTCAATTTCGATGCCCTGTGACTTTCTGTTTTCCTTTACACTTTCATGCTCCAAAGCCCGGCTTCTCCTGTGGATACCACCGCCGCGCCCGCGGCCAGCGCTGCCCGCACCTCATCCATGGTTTCCACAATGCCGCCTGCGATGATCGGCATGTCCACCTTGCCAGCAAACTCCCGGATCTTCTTTGTCACGATGCCCGGCATGATTTCGATGATATCAGGCTTGGAAATTTTGATGGACTCCACCGACGTGCCCACGGAATGGGAATCCACGATAAAGAATCTCTGCACCGTGATCAGACCGCATTCCTTCGCCGTCCGCACGATGTTGGTCCGGGTGGTCAGCACCCCGTCGACCCCCTGCTTGGCCAGGTATTCCAGCCCATATCTGTCCTTGCCGATGCCTTCCGAAAAATCTACGTGAATGAACGCCTTTTTCCCCGCGCTGTGGATCTCCTTGACGCATTGGGTGACGGTCATAATGTTGGAATGGAGCAGGAACACCATGTCCACATCGGACCGCAGCGCCGTGCTGAAATCCTTTTCCGTCCTGATCGCCGCGGCGATGGGTTTTTTCATGAAATCTACAACCATTTTGCTCTCCTCTTCTCTCATGGTCATACCTGCAGGCGCCCCATGCGCCCTTGGTAATATTCAGTCAGTTCTATTATAATACTTTCCGGACCAGTTTACAAGCAAGTTGTGGGTTAAGGCCGGGGCAGAGTTGCAGGTCAGAGGTTACAGGGCAGGGTTGCAGGCCAGGGTTACAGGTTGCGTCCCATCAGCTTTTCCGCCCTTTTCTCCGCTTTTATAAAAAATATCTTCTTTTAACAAAAAAGTTGGCACTTACCTGGGAATCTGTGGTACAATATTATGATAGAAGGCGAGATAGGCTTTAACGCGGAAACGCGTTTCAGGTATCCCGCCTTTTTAATTCCATAACACTTTATTTAAGAACGACGAATTCCGTCGTTCTCTTTGTTTTTGAGAAGGAGAAAACAAATGGCAAAGAAGAATAAAAAATCTAAAAAAGTATCAAAGAATGATACTGTAAAAAAGGAATTCCAGCGCAAAGCCAATGTCCAGTACCAGGACTCCCTGTTTCGAACGCTCTTTTCCAAAAAGGAAAACGCCATTGAATTGTATAACGCCCTGGAAGGCACCGACTACGGCCCCGATACGAACATCGACATCAATACCTTGGAAGAAGTGTTCTTCCATGACCGGCGCAATGACCTCAGCTTCGTCATCGATACGCACTATGTGGTCATGGCGGAGCAGCAGTCAACAAAATCCATGAACATGCCGCTCAGGCTCCTGGGCTATGCGGCTCGGACCCTGGAAAAAATGGTACCCGACACCGCCATCTACAGTTCCCGCCTCTACCAATTTCCGATTCCAGAGTTCTACGTCCTCTATACCGGCGAAGAAAACTGGGACGCCCGCATCCTGCGGCTGTCCGACGGCTTTCTGCGCAAAGACGCGAACCAGGAAATTCCCGAAAATTCTATGGAACTGGTGGTCAAAATCATCAACGTGAGTTATAATAAACACAACGAGATTATCAGGCGCAGTAAAACGCTGGAAGGCTACAGCCGCCTGATCTACTACATCAAGGAGTACCGGAAAAACGGTATGGGCAGGGAAGAAGCCGTGGATGCGGCCATTACCCGCTGTATAAGCGAAGGCTTTCTCACGGAGTTCCTGCGAAACAGGAAGGAGGTCTCTAAAATGATTCTGGGAAATAACATCACCATGGAGGAGTACGGTCAGATACTGGCAGAAGATGCAAGACTTGATGGCATTGAAATCGGCAAAAAAGAGGGCGGCATCACGACTTTAATTCAGGATAATCTGGAAGAGGGCTTTTCCAAAGAAAGAATCCTTTCAAAGCTGATCAGACGTTTTAATCTCACAGAGGAAGATGCCGAAAAATTCTACAATCAGGTGACACAAACTCTGTAGAATTGATTTCGATACAGGGACGCAGACTGTAAAATCCTGAACAAAAATATCTCAACGAATACCAAGGGCTGCCGCGTTAACGGAAAATAACCGTTAGCGCGGCAGCCCTTTTGCTCTGTCCTGAATCCCTTCCCCTCATTCCTTCCACAGCTCATAATGAGCCAGCGTCTCCATCGTATAGCAGTCATCTAGTTCCTGCAGCACGAAGCGGTTATCCTGGTCGAACCGGTCGATCCAGCCCTCCCTGCTGTACCCCGGAAAGGCCGCGCCCATGTAGCCGTAGGAATCCGTATACCCCACATATTTCCAGCTGTAATCCCCTTTGACGATCCATCTTTTATCGTCATTGGTCCTGTTGATCCTGACGATACGCGGATCCTTCCAGGCTGTGATCAGAAATGTCCTGTCGCGGGTCCGCAGCCAGCTTCCCCCGCCGGCAATCCCCTTGCCGCCTTCCTGGCTGGACATCTCCTCCGCCAGCTGTTCCAGCAGAAGCAGACTGATGTCCTTTCGCGATTTTCCTCTGACCTCGGACTTATCGATCCTGGCTGTATACGGACACTGGGACGGTGACATATAGCGCTGGGAAGACGTTCCGGCATTTTGAAGCTCCTCCAGCGGTCCTTCATCGATCTCTATACAGGGAAGTCCCTTGTCCACATAGGTCCCGTCCGCGCCCTTTTCCAGCAGCATATAGCGTGTTACCGAGAGGGAAAAGCCGTCCCAGTATTCATTGTCCTTTCGATCGCAGGGATACGCCACATCATAAATACATTTAAAGTTATAGGCTTTGTCCCCTCGATACTTCACTTCATCACAGACGGTGAAATCCCTGACGAAGAATGCGTTGCTGTCCGCGGCGCGCTGAAGATCTCCGGCCCCATAACCGGCCTCGGTCTCTTCCTTCCACTCCGCCGCCAGCACTTCCTCGGCCCCTCTGACGATTTCAGCCTCCGACTCCCACTGCTGCGCCTGCTTTTCATATTCCGCCTTCTCCCGGGCGATGGCCTCCTCGCTGTCGCCCTTTCCCGACGAGATCAAAGGGATCTCCTCAGTTCTGTCCTCGCCGCCAGTGGCGATCTCCAGCAGATTGAGAAAATAGTCCTCCGACACGTTCTCCGCCTCCAAATAAACGCTGACGCCGTCCGCTTCAGCTGCCGCTATATCGGCTGTATAACAGGCACGTCCCGGGTCCTCACAGTCTCCGCTGCTTTTGACCGCCCACAAGACGACGCCGTTTACCTTGGATTTCGTAAGCTTCATATCGATGACCATCTGAGAATACGGCTTTTCCTCGCCCAAGGGGCGTTCTCCCCTGTACTGGATCAGCTTAACGTATCCCCGGTCCTGCTGTCTGCCTGTGTTCTGAGAGACAGCGGCCCTTCCATCAGGGTAGACTGGCGTTTCCCAGTTCCAGACCTCGTCGTGAAGCTGATCCATCTCATGGTTCTCATCTAAGGTATACCGATATCCATGGGCGGTATTCTCCGCGTTTTCCGGCAAAGGCGCTTTGACCCCCAGCCCTTGGCCGTCCGGTTCCATCTGCCGGTACGCCTCTTCATCAACCTCGTTATATGGCTCCATCTGCAGCATTCCGCTGGCCGTCGGCCGGTTGAAGATCACCTGGTCACCGCCCTTTGTCACCGCCTGAGACGGCCATTCCGGCAGGTTGCGCGCCATTACGGCGGCCACCAGAAGTCCCGCAAAGATGAGCAGTCCCATATACGCCAGCAGCTTCCGCTTCATCACTGGCTCCAGCTTTCGTCTCATCTTCTGTCTCACCTCTCCTTCTCCGCCGCGGCTTTACCACATGAGGACCATCAAAAGCCATCGAAAGGCTACGATGGCCGCCAGGCCGGTGCTGACAAAAACCTGCATTCTGGACTGCTCGCTGAGCCGCTTTCCCAGCAGCAGCACGATGACCAGCAGAAGGGCGCTGACCCCCGCCATCGCTCCTATAACCTGATTTTGCTGTGTCATGTCCCACGACGTCTTCGGCACGAAAAATATCACCGCCAGGATCAGCGCCCCGTTGTACACCGCAACGGCCGCCGCGAAGATCCTGTAACCAATCGCTTTCATCTCATTACCTCTCTTTCTTCAATACAACGCCTTCAGCCAGTTTTACGGCCTCCCCCGGCGGCATCTGCCCTGACAGGTCCAACGTGTACTCTCCGATCTGCCACATGAGCACGCACTCACCGCCGCCGTGAAACAGATATCCGCTGTAGCCTTTGATGGAAACCGTTTCCTTCTCCATGCCCTCGTCGTCCAGAGACGCGTTGTAATCCTCATTCCGCTGTACAGTAAAGTAGAGATATTCGTCCGCGTCGTTGACATAGCTGATCTCCTTTGCCGTGTCAGTGACAGTTTCATCGATGAGCCGGTAGCCGTCAGGCACATAGCCCAGGGCGAAGGCCGGCAGCTCTCCGCCGCTGCCCAGCCCCAGATACGTCAGCACCGTGCGGCCGTCCCTTTCCTCCTGGAAGAAGTTGAACGTATTTTCCTTTGATCCTTCAGACACCGCGATCATTCCCTGGATCAAAACCAGGACGGCCACCAAAGCGAAGACCCGCTTAACCGTCCGCCCCCTGCCGCCGCGTCTCCGGCGATCTCCGGCCCCCGCCTCGGAAGGAGCCGGCGTCATCTGCTCCGGCCGCGGCAGCGGTATCTCCGGCAGCGTCTTTTCTGACAGTGCCATCTCCAACGTCGGCGGCTGCGGCTGCGGTATCTCCGGCGCCGGTGCGAACAGAGGCGGATCGTCCGACAGATCGTCCTCAAGGCCGTCCAGATAAGCATCTTGGCTCCGGCACAGCTCCTTTGCGTAAGCCGCCATCAAGACCTCGGCCAGCTGCTCTGTATCCTGCGTCTTATCGATCATCTTCCGCCACCTCCTTTTCCAACAAAATCACCTGCAGCTTTTTTACCGCCCGTTCCAGCCGCTTGCGCACGGCCGTCTCACTCTTTCCCACAGCCAGCGCCACTTCACTGTGGCTGAACCCCAGACCGATCTTCAGGCGAATGATATCGCGGTCCACGCTGTCCAGGGATTCGATCAGCTGCCCCATCTCCACGCTGAAGCCGTACCGGTCTTCAAAGGTCTGCAGATCCACCCGGTCCATGGTCATTTCCCGCATGACAAAGGGGTCCGTGGGCCGTTCCCTGTCCTGCCGCTTCTGACGGTACAGATTCAGGGCCGTATTCTTTACCGCCGCGCACAGATATCCGCGAAACTGCTCCGGCGGAAGCTGCGCTTTCTCCGGGTGCTTTGAAATGATCTCCCACAGCGCCGTCTGCATCACGTCCTCCGCCTCGTCCCAGTCCTTCAGGATCTCCCAGGCCAGCTTCCGCATCAGCCTGCCGTATCTTTTCAGTATTTCCTCTGCGGCTTCATTCCGCTCATCTATCATACTGCCCTTCTCCTCATAAGTCCAAGATAACCTATATATTTTCATTATATCATATTCGCGCCGCTTCATCAACTCCGCTGCCTCAACTCGTCTGTCTTAGCCTTCTGTCTATAGAACAACGCCAGGCGCCGTTTTGTGACACGGATTCGCAAAAAAAACGCAGCCGCGACCTGTTGTGCCAGATCGATGGCTGCGCAAAGCGCTTCAGCGTATTTAAAAGTATCTGTATCTATGGCTGCGTTTACAGCTGTCCGCATTTACAGCTGCTTGTCCCCGTGAAAGTCGGAACCCTGGGTAATGTGCAGATGATACTTGCCCGCCAGGACCACCAGCTTCAGGCTGTCCTCCTCCGCAGCCGACGGGTGGTAGCACTCCAGACCGCCGAGACCGTGCTTCTTCAGGTCCCCGACGATCCGCTCCAGCGCCTTCCAGAACTCCTCCGAGTCCCGCGGCGGCAGACCCCTGGTCTTCATCGGATGAGCCAGCACCGCGATGCCGCCGGCCCCCTTTGTCAGATCGATGGCTTCATAGGACGAGATCATCTCCCGCTTCACATGTCCCAGCACGTCCCACAGCTCCGGCACCTCATACCCCTTGGCCGCCAGGGCCCGGGCAAAGTTGGGCTTGCCCACGTAATCCTGCCCCGGCCGCTGCAGCAGGTCCTCCCACGTCAGGTCGTAACCCAGGCTGTTCAGGTGCGCCAGCAGCTTCTCGTTGCGGGCTTTCCGCTGCGCTCTGATGGAACAAAGGGCGTCCGTCAGGGCTTTGTCGGCCGTGTCGATGTGGTATCCCAGGATATGCAGCTCCAGCTCTCTGCCGTCCAGGTCGTAATCCGTGCCGAACTCGATGCCCGGAATCACCTTGATCTGCAGCGCTTCGCCGGCGATCTCCGCCTCCATGATCCCGTCCACGCCGTCGTGGTCGGTGATGGCGATCACGTCGTACTGGTTCTCCTTGTACATTCTCACCACGTCCGTCGGCTTCATGGTGCCGTCAGAATACCACGTATGAATGTGATAGTCCGATTTAAGCTTCATGATATCCCCCGTAGAGCAGGCCTGACGCTACAGCGGACGCGGCTTCGCGTCCCTTCAGATATTCGATGATCGCCAGGGCGAAGTCCATGGCGGTGCCAGGTCCCTTGGAGGTGATCACGTTGCCGCTGACCACCACATTTCCCTCTCCATGCTCGGCGCCCAGCAGTTCTTCCTCCATGCCGGTATAGATGGTCGCCTTGTGGCCGCCAAGGATCCCCGCCTTTGCCAGAACCATCGGCGCCGCGCAGATAGCCGCCACCGGCTTGCCTGCCTGATAAAATTTCTTCAGCTCTTCGTTCAGCACTCTGTGATTGCACAGATTCGTGGTCCCCGGCATGCCGCCCGGCAGGACCAGCATGGCGCATCTGCCGTAATCGCCCTGGTCAAAGAGGATATCAGCCTCCACACCGATGCCGTGAGCCCCGTATACCAGACGGTCTTCCATGACGGAAACAGTCTTGACCTGCAGCTCCGCTCTTCTGAGCAGGTCCACCACGGTCAGAGCCTCGATTTCTTCAAAGCCATTGGCTAAAAATAGATATACCATTCTTTTCTCCCCTCTATCATTCTAGTAAAAAATTCTGGACGGTTTTGTCAGCAGGTGATTGACATAGCATATAACCGCCAGCATAGCCGCGCCGAAAATAGACGCAAAGATTACATATGTCTTAAAAAACGGATCCCCCAGCACCGTGACCAGGGTCGTGCTCTCCTCCGGCAGTTCTATGCCGATCAGATGGGCGTACAGCCAGAGGCGGTACCCTTTGATGTGCCAGCAGACGCCGTGGGCGATGAGCAGGACCAGGGCGAGAGCCAGCCCCACCCTGCTTCGGTTTCGGAGCGCGTCACGAAATCCGCTGCGGTAAAGGTAAATGTAGATCGCCAAAGTGATAGCCAGAAGCAGAACCCCCGCCGCCAGCTCAATATTAAGAATGCGTTTCGCCTTTTGCATGACCTGCTGCTCCGCCTCGTCAAAGATCGGATCCTGATACGTGCCGTTTTTCTCGTAAACCTGGAACGCCTCTCCGCTGAAAGACGACCAGTAGGACGCGATGCCGTCAGCCATCTGGCTGCCCGTCACATAGTACGGTATCTCGTCGATGACCTGGCTGTCATTGTAGTGATACGTATAGATGGCCGGCACCCTTAATACTAAGTTGGAACTCAATATGAAAATCATCAAAGGCAAAGTAATCGTCAAAACGATGGAACAAAAATAGTTGAACTTATGCATAACTTACTCCTATTCCGAAAGAAAACCGGGATAGACCGGACGGCCTATCCCATCTCTACAAGCTATGTAACTACTTTATGATCTCACATACCGCATCTGGTCCGCATCCTGCCGCGTTGCCTTCGTCTGTATCCAGATGTACTTCCTTCTCGTGCTTCGCACCAGCTCTTACCAGTACGTTGTCGAAGATCAGTCCTCTCTCGCCGCCGATCTTGATGCTGACCCAATCGCCGTCCTTTACGCCTGCTTCCGCGGCCTGGGCGTCGTTTAAGTGAACGTGTCTCAGCGCAGCGATTACGCCGTGATCCAGTTCAACCTCGCCGCAAGGGCCTACCAGCTTGCAGCCCGGCGTGCCTTCCAGCTTTCCGGACTCTCTGACCGGAGCCTTGATGCCGATGGTTCTCGCGTCGGTCAGCGCCAGCTCTACCTGAGTTTCCTTGCGTACCGGTCCCAGCACTCTGATACCGGAAAGGGTCTTCTTAGGACCTACGATATCTACCTTTTCTTCAGCGGCAAACTGTCCCGGCTGTACCAGAGGCTTTGTCGGAGTCAGCTCATGGCCTTTTCCGAACAAAATGTCCAGGTGCTCCTGGCTCAGATGCACATGCTTGTTGGACAAGCCGATTTTTACTTCATAACCCATAACTATATATCTCCTTTGCATAAAAATTATAAACGTCTTTTATATGATTTATGATCTCTTACCCTTCCAGATAGCTGATATACGGAAGGTTTCTGTATTTCTGGTCAAAATCCAGGCCGTAGCCGATGACAAACAGGTCTTCTACAGTAAAGCCTATGTAATCGCCGGCCACGTCCGCCGTCCTGCGGGACGGTTTGTCCAGCAGCGTGCAGATCTTCAGCGATTTAGGCCCCTGTGACAGGAAGTAGTCCTTCAGATACTTCAGAGTATTTCCCGTGTCGATGATATCCTCGATGATGATCACATTCTTTCCCGCGATGTCTATCTCGATGTCCTTCTTGATCTTTACCTTGCCAGAGCTGACCGTACCGCTGCCGTAGCTGGAGGCGGCGATAAAGTCGATCTGGGTATCCAGCGTGATGCTCTTCATGATGTCAGCCATAAACATGACCGCGCCCTTTAAGGTGCCGATGAGGACGACCTCTTCGCCCGCGTAATCCCTGGAGATCTCAGCTCCCAGCTCCTGGGCCCGCTGCCAGATCTGTTCCTGGGTCAGCAGTACCTTGCCTACTACTTCATGACTTGCCATAAATACTACTCCTTATTTTTGTTTTCATCTTCTACATCAAATTCTACACCCTCGACAATGGTCTTGTCACGAAATTTTTTTGACAGATCCTCACTTTTTTCGCCGAGCCAGTAGGAATCCAGTTCATCTTTCAGATGCCACAGGATAAAGACCCACAGAATCAGGTCGTCGATGAAGCCGAAAGGAAACAGGATCGGCGGGATCAGATCTACCGGCAGGAACAGATAGACCAGGCCGAAGACCACCAGAGCCTTCTTCCGCAGAGGCACGGTCTTATCCCGAAGCAGGCTGGTGATCGCCCCGATTCTCTTCAGGATCACTCTGAAACTAATAAACTGCATTTAACCCTCCAGAATTTCCTCAATCTCCGAAAGCAGCTGGTCATAGCCGGTTTTCTTCAGAGCGGAGACCGGTATGACCTTGTCTTCCGCCGTCAGCTGCAGCGTCTTCCGGATCACTGCCACGTTCTTCTGCGCTTCGTTCCTGGATACTTTGTCCGCCTTGGTGGCGACGACAATGCCGTCCAGGCCGTAGTGCCGCAGATAATCGTACATCTGTACGTCCTGCGCCGTCGGCTTATGCCGGATGTCGACCAGCTGGATCACCTTTTTCAGACCCTCCCGGTTCTGAAAATACTTTTCCATCATGTCGCCCCAGTTGTCGGTGACGTTCCGGGATACCTTGGCATAGCCGTACCCCGGCAGGTCTACGATGCGAAAGGCGTCGTTGATCAGATAGAAGTTGATGGTCCTGGTCTTGCCGGGGCTGCCGCTGACCCGCGCCAGCTTCCTGCGGTTGGTGAGCAGATTCAGCAGAGACGACTTTCCCACGTTGGATCTCCCCGCAAAGGCGATCTCCGCCATGGTATCAGGCGGATACTGTGACGGCTTGACCGCCACTGTATCCAGCTCAGATTTTACAATCCTCATATTATCACCTGTTTCTATTTCGCCAGCGCCTCTTCCAGCGCCCGGCTCACATGATCGATCAGCACAAATTCCAGCTGCTTTCTTACGGCTGCCGGGATCTCGTCGATATCCGGTTCGTTGGCCTTAGGCAGCAGGATCTTCTTGATGCCCGCCCGGTGGGCCGCCAGAACCTTTTCTCTGATGCCGCCTACAGGCAGCACCTTGCCGCGGAGGGTCACCTCGCCGGTCATGGCGACGTCTCTTCTCACCGGCGTTCCCGTCAGCGTCGAGATCACCGCGGTGCACATGGTCACGCCGGCAGACGGGCCGTCCTTCGGTACCGCGCCTTCCGGCACGTGGACGTGGATATCGTATTTCTTGTAAAAATCCTCTTCGATGCCCAGTTCGTCCGCCACAGAGCGGATGTAGCTGATGCCCGCCTTGGCGGATTCCTGCATGACGTCTCCCAGCTGTCCGGTCAGAACCAGCTTTCCGGTTCCCGGTACGGCCGTGGTCTCGATCTGCAGGGTGTCGCCGCCGACGGCGGTCCAGGCCAGTCCCGTGGTCACGCCTACCTGATTCTCGCCCTCTACGATGTCGTAGTGGAAACGATGCTTGCCCAGGTACTTTTCCAGATTGGACGGCGTGATGCTGTAGCCCTTGGCCTTGCCGGTGACGATCTTTCTCGCCACCTTCCGGCACAGATTGGCGATCTCCCGCTCCAGGTTTCTGACGCCGGATTCCCTCGTATAGTAGTTGATCAGGTCGCGGATAGCCTTCTCAGAGATTTTGATGCTCTCCTTCTTCAGTCCGTGTTCCTTGATCTTCTTCGGGATCAGATACCGCTGGGCGATCTTCACCTTCTCCTCTTCTGTATAGCCCGGCACCTCAACCACTTCCATTCTGTCCAGCAGCGGACGCGGAATGGTATCGATGGAGTTTGCCGTGGTGATGAACATGACCTTGGACAGGTCAAAAGGAACCTCCAGGAAATGGTCCGTAAAGGTATTGTTCTGTTCAGGATCCAGCACCTCCAGCAGGGCGGAAGCCGGATCGCCTTTGAAATCAGCGCCGATCTTGTCCACCTCGTCGAAGAGGAACACCGGATTGTTGGTTCCGGCGTCCTTCAGACAGGAGATGACTCTGCCCGGAATGGCGCCGATATAGGTTCTCCTGTGGCCGCGGATCTCCGCTTCGTCCCGGACGCCGCCCAGGGACATGCGGACAAATTCTCTGCCGGAGGCTCTGGCGATGGACCTGGCGATGGAGGTCTTTCCAACCCCCGGAGGGCCTACCAGGCACAGGATCGGTCCTTTGATCGCCTTGGACAGATGGATGACAGCCAGATATTCCAGCACCCTCTCTTTCACCTTGTCCAGGCCGTAATGATCCTCGTTGAGGATCTTCTCCGCCTTCCGCAGGTTCACGTTGACCTTGGAAGACGTGTGCCAAGGCAGAGCCAGAATGGTCTCCACATAGTTGCGGATCACCGTGGCTTCCGCGGAATTCGGCATCATCTTGGAGAACTTTCCGATCTCCTTTTTGATCTTCTCCTCCACCTTTTCATCCAGGTGCAGTTCCTCCAGCGCCTTCATCCAGTCGGCGGCCTCGATGCCGGCGTCCTCGTTGACGCCCAGCTCTTCCTGGATCGCCTTCATCTTCTCTCTCAGAAAATATTCCTTCTGGTTGTTGTCGATGCTTTCCTTGACCTTCTGGGAAAGCTCCTTCTCTATGACGGCGATCTCATTTTCCTCGGCGATGATCGTGGTCAGGGTCTGGATCCTCCTGGAGAAGTCCAGTTCCTCCAGCACCCGCTGCTTCCGCGGAATGGAGATGACCATCTGGTCCGCCATCTTGTCCACCACCACGTTGGCCTTCTGGCTGGAAAGCACCTTGTCCACCACCTCATCGGTCACCTGGCCGCTGAGAGCCGCGTATTCCACAAATCCATCGGTCAGAATCCGCATGGCCGCCTTATCTGTCGCGTCCAGATCGTCCAGCTCCACAGACTCGTGAATCTCGTCCACGGTGCAGGACATGTACGTGTCCTCGGAAACCCTGGCCTTCAGACGGGCGCGGCAAAGCCCCTCTACCAGAACTCTGACCGCGTCCCCCTGGATCTTCAGCATCTGTTTGATCTTTACCACAGTGCCAGCTTCATAGATATCCGCAAATGTCGGAATCAGCACGTTGTCATCTTTCTGACTGGAAACAAACAGCAGCTTGTCGACAGCCATGGCTTTTTCAAGCGCCCTGATGGACTTTTCTCTCCCTATATCAAAATGAACGACTGTATTAGGAAAAATTGATACGCCTCTGAGCGGAATGCACGGATAGATCTTTGCCGGAGCCTCTGTCTGAACCGCTTCCGGCTCTTCCCGCAGCGCCGCTTCAGTCTGAAGCTGATTCGTATCTTTCATTTCTTCACTCATTCGCTTTTCCTCCTCCCTTTAAAACAAGGCGACATACGTCGCCTCTATTATGAGGCGTCTGCCTCGTTATTCGTCTTTCCGTCGCTGTACACCAATACCGGCTCTGTTTCAGCCTCGATGGTATCCCTGGTGATGATGCATTTTTTCACGTCATCTCGTGACGGAATCTCAAACATGATGTCCGTCATGGCCTTTTCAAAGATGCTGCGCAGGCCTCTGGCACCGGTCTTCCGCTCCAAAGCCTTTTTGGCGATAGCGTTTACCGCGTCCTCTTCGATCTCCAGCTCCACATGATCCAGGTCAAAGAGCTTCTTATACTGCTTGATCAAAGCGTTCTTCGGCTCCTTCATGATCCGGACCAGAGCCTCTTCATTGAGCTCTTCCAGCGTCACGATGATAGGCAGTCTGCCGATGAACTCCGGAATCAGGCCGAACTTAAGCAGATCCTCCGGCTGAATATGGGCCAGCAGATTCTCCTCTTCCTTCTTTGTCCTGATCAGCTCAGAGTTGAAGCCGATCACCCTTTCGCCCATTCTCCGCTGAATGATATTGTCCAGTCCGTCAAAAGCGCCGCCGCAGATGAACAGCACGTTGGTGGTGTCGAACTGGATAAACTCCTGGTGCGGATGCTTTCTTCCGCCCTGCGGCGGTACGTTGGCTACCGTGCCCTCCAGGATCTTCAGCAGCGCCTGCTGTACGCCCTCGCCGCTGACGTCTCTGGTAATGGACGGGTTGTCGGATTTTCTGGAGATCTTGTCGATCTCATCTACGTAGATGATGCCCTTCTGGGCCTTCTCTATATCGTAATCTGCCGCCTGCAGCAGACGGAGCAGAATGTTTTCTACGTCCTCTCCCACATAACCGGCCTCTGTCAGCGCCGTAGCGTCGGCGATGGCGAAAGGCACGTTGAGGATCTTTGCCAGGGTCTGGGCCAAAAGCGTCTTGCCGGAACCGGTAGGCCCGATCATGACGATGTTGCTCTTGGACAGATCCACATCGCTGTTTTTATCGCCCAGTCCGTTGATCCGCTTGTAGTGGTTGTACACCGCCACAGCCAGGGCCTTCTTCGCGGAATCCTGTCCGATGACGTAATCCGACAGGGTCTCGTAGATGTCCTTTGGCTTCGGCAAATCGTACTGCACATGCTCTGTCGTGGCCTCTGACTCACGAATGGCGTCCTCTACGATGTCCATGCACATCTCCACACATTCATCGCAGATGTATACGCCAGGGCCCGCGACCAGTCTGCGCACCTGGCTCTGCGGCTTTCCGCAGAAGGAACACCGCAGGTGTTTATTATCGTCGTATCTGTCTGACATACCTAACCCCCTTACTTATTTCGATATGATCACTTTGTCGATGAGGCCGTATTCGGCCGCCTCGGCCGCGCTCATAAAGTTGTCTCTGTCTGTATCCTTCTCAATATCGGCAAGAGCCTTTCCTGTGTTCTCGCTGAGGATCCTGTTCAGCTTTTCCTTCGTCTTCAGCAGCCACTGGGCGTGGAGCTGAACGTCAGAAGCCTGGCCCTTCGCGCCGCCCAGAGGCTGGTGAATCATGACCTCCGCGTTAGGCAGGGCAAACCGCTTGCCCTTAGCGCCGGACGACAGCAGAAACGCGCCCATGCTGGCCGCGAGGCCCACACAGATGGTTGAGACGTCACATTTGATATACTGCATCGTGTCATAAATAGCCATGCCGGCGGTCACACTGCCGCCGGGGCTATTGATGTAAATACAGATGTCTTTATCAGGGTCTTCCGCTTCCAGAAACAGAAGCTGGGCTACCACCAGGGAAGAGATATGATCGTCTATCTCTTCTCCCAGGAAAATGATCCTGTCCTTCAACAGTCTGGAATAAATGTCGTAGGAGCGCTCTCCCCGGCTGGTCTGCTCGACCACATATGGTACCAATGCCATTTTATGTCCCCCTTATCTCTGTATAAATTTTCTTATTTGTCCTCTTCTGCAGGCGCTTCCGCTTCCTCAGCCTTCGGCTCGACCATCTTGACATCTGCCTTTTCGTACAGCAGGTCGATGACCTTCTTCAGCTGGATGTCCTTCATGAAGTAGGTGATGTTTTCAACGCCGATCATCTGTCTTACCTGCTCGACGTCTGTGTTGTAGACAGCTGCCATATCCTTCAGCTCGGATTCCAGTTCCTCCTCGGAAACCTCCACCTTCTCAGCTTCCACGATGGACATGAGAACCAGTCTGGTCACTACCTTCTTGGTAGCTTCCTCTCTCAGCTCTTCTCTGAAGGCTGCCATTTCCTTTTCCATGAACTGCAGATACTGATCCAGGGACAGTCCCTGATATCTCAGCTGCTGATCCAGCTCCTGCACCATGCGGTCGATCTCGTCCTCTACCATGACTCTAGGCACGTCCGTCTTGTTCGCTTCATAGACCTTTTCGATGATGGCGTCTTTTGCCGCGTTCAAAGCCTGCGAGTCCGCGTACTTCTGTAGTCTTTCCTCTGTAGCTTTCTTTAATTCATCTAAAGTGTCATATTCGCTGACATCTTTGGCAAATTCATCGTCCAGCTCCGGCAGCTGTTCCTCTTTGATCTCGTGGATCTCGCAGTGGAACACCGCTTCTTTGCCTGCCAGGCTGTCCGCGTGGTATTCTTCAGGGAAGGTAACGACAACGTCCTTCTTTTCTCCGGCGCTGACGCCTACCAGCTGTTCCTCAAAGCCCGGAATGAACATGCCGGAACCGATCTTCAGCTCCTGTCTCTCAGCGGTGCCGCCCTCGAACTGCTCCTCGCCTACGAAACCGGCGTAATCCAGAATGACGGTATCGCCTTCGCGGACCGGTCTTTCAGCCAGGACCATTCTCGCGTTTCTCTTCTGCAGAGCCTCGATCTCCTTGTCCACGTCCTCTGCCTTGACCTTGACCTCTTCCTGCTCGACCTCTACGCCCAGATAATCCTTGACCTCGATGATCGGATATACCGGAACTGTGATGGTAATGGTCAGCGGCTTGCCCTTGCCGATCTCGGAAAACTCAGCCGCAGGGCTGTCGATGACTTCCAGCTCCAGCTCGCGGACAGCGCCAGGATAGCTTTCCTGGAACAGGTTGTTGATAGCGTCTTCAAAGAAGATGCCCTCTCCGTAATGTTTTTCGATGATGCTTCTTGGAGCCTTACCCTTTCTGAAGCCGTCGATCATGAACTGATCCTTAGATGCCTGGTAAGCCTTTACTACTGCAGCCTCAAACTCTTCAGCAGTAAAATCCATCGTAAACTTTACATCGTTATTTTCTTTGGAAAGAAAGGTTGTTTTCATTGATATATATCCTCCTAAAATTATAGCAGTTTCTTTCATGGCGTGAGCCAAATTAAACATAGAATGCATATTATTATACACTTTTTGAGCGTTAAAGTAAAGGAAAATAGCAAAAATGACTGCTAAAAACAGTCATTTTGCTCAAAAAGAAGTGATTCTCACCTTATTTCATCAAATCCAGCCCTCTTTTGTACTTGCTGGCGTCCTCTGGACTGAGCTGGTATTTGGCGGCCAGGGCCTCTCCCAGGGCCTTCATATCCGACTCTTCGCCGGAATACAGTTCGATCTCCAGCTCGGAAATCGGCGCCGTCCTGCCGCCTGCTACGATCTCGCCGCAGTCCACGGACAGCTCGCTGATAGACTTGCCCGTATCCAGGCGCATCTGTCTGCGCGTGAAGTAGATATCCATGACCGGCAGCAGGGTCCGCTTGCCTACGACCTTTTCCAGCACCTCGCACATCTCGCTTTGATCGAAAATGCGGATGTCCGGTGTGTGCAGCTTCTCCTCATCGCTGACCGGCACGTTGATCTCCTCTCTCTTGTGCATGCCCTCTTCGCTGGAACCGTTCCACTTCAACGTAGCCACCAGCTTGCAGCCCTCCCTGCGTACGCGGAAGGCGATGCCCTCCCGGTAAAGCCTGCGGTCCTCCGTATCGAAATAAACGGCGTGCATCTCGATCTCTTCGTCAGTCTTATGGTCTTTTATCTTCATGAGATCAGGATCCTGAAAAATTCTTTCGACGTCTGATTCATCGTGAATCAGATACTTCAGTTCAATTTCCATATTTTCCTCTTCTTTTCTCTGGCGTATATAATTGCTTATCGCTCCATATGTTCTACCACAAAAAACCGATTAAGTCAATAGAATACGTCTTCAATCGAATAAAAACCCGGTTTTCTGCCCTGCAGCCACAGAGCCGCTTCGATGGCTCCTTTGGCAAAAATGGTCTTGGAGTAGGCAGTGTGGCGTATCTCTATGACTTCGTCCTTCAGCGCGAACAGCACGGAATGTTCTCCGAATATAGTCCCGGCCCTGACGCTGTGAATGCCGATCTCTCCCCGCCGCTTGGATTCGCCTTCCCTGCCGCACAGCCGCTCTCTGGACCCTTCCGGATCACACGCGTCTGCCAGCATCAAAGCGGTCCCGCTGGGCGCGTCGGTCTTCAGGCTGTGGTGCTTTTCCACGATCTCGATATCGCTGCAGCCGGAAAGCAGCGGCGCCGCGAACCCCAGGATCTTCATCATGGTGTTGACGCCATAAGAGAAGTTGGAGCTTTTGATCACCGGTACTTTCTCTGAAAGCCTCCTGATCTGCTCGGCATCTTCCCTGCAGTAGCCTGTGGTGGCGAAGACAGCGCCCACCTGTCCTCCCTTGGCGGACAGATAACTGATCAAAGGCGGCAGCGCGTCCGGGTGGCTGAAATCGATGACCACGTCGGGCTGCGGCACGTCGCAGAGGCTTTCGCCCAGGGCGGGCTCTATGATGGACACGTGATCGATGCCCGGATTCTGCAGGGCCATATCCCGCACGATGCGTCCCATGGTCCCCGATCCTACAATAGCCAGCTTCATATTGATTCCTCCTTCACAGAAAATAGCTGTAATTCAGTCTATTCCCGGACAAAGGTTTTTGCTACTGCTATCGGCTTCCGCCTGCTCGTCCGCCGTGTCTTTTCGCTGTCCTTCGGCTATTCGTCCTCGCGGTGGTTCCGCAGCAGCTCCTCCAGAAGCTGTTCGTTGAGGATCCGCTGCATCTCTCTCAGATCCCCTCTGCCGGCCATGTTGGTCAGCTGCATGACCCACAGATATTTCTTGAAGACGCACTGTTCCATGCGGCGCGCCACAGCCCTGTTGACCAGGGCGGCCTTGTCTCTGCTGCAGATCAGATAAACTCTGGCGATAATGCCGCTGCGCATCCGTTTGATCTCGATGATGCTCTCCGCTTCCGTGGTCTCTGTAATAGCCTCCTGTATCTCGTTGGCGATCGTCGCCCCGATCAGCCTGGACTTCTCATTGACCATCAGCATCCAAAAAGCGCCGCACGCAACGCCTCCCAGCACCGCGGCCGCCAGCTCTCCAAAACTGTCCGCCGTGCAGAAATACATGACAAGACCCGGCAAAAAACTGAGCCATTTCAGAGCTCCGATTATATTAACTGTTTTTTCCATCCTAATACCTCGAATTCTGTCGTGTAGTTTTTCCTGATTCAGGCCAGAACCGCCTTTCAGGGCGGCCTTTATCCAGTACCTGTTATTATATGCGTACTCAGCCATAATGTCAAAGGAAAAATCAAAGTTTATCATGCCCGGGTTTTGTGGTAAAATTACTGTATGTATTTTGAAGGAGGATTACTATGAAGATCAACGCATATATCGACCACACCCTGCTGAAGCCAGAAGCCACAGAAGATCAGATCCGCCGGCTGTGCCGGGAAGCTGTCCAGTACCATTTCTGCGCCGTATGCGTCAACAGCTGCTACGCTCCTCTGGCCTCACAGCTTCTGGCAGGAACCGACGTTGCCCTGGCCTGCGTCGTCGGCTTTCCGCTGGGCGCCATGTCCACCCGGTCAAAGGCTTTTGAGGCGGAAGACGCCTGCCTGAACGGCGCCAGCGAAATCGACATGGTCATCAACGTCGGCAGGCTGAAGGACGGCGACGACGCCTATGTAGAAGCTGACATCCGCGCCGTGGCGGATGCGGCTGCCGGCTTCGGCGCGGCAGTCAAGGTCATTCTGGAGACCTGTCTGCTTACAGATGAGGAGATCAAAAGAGCCTGCCGGCTGGCGGAAGCCGCCGGAGCCCGCTTTGTCAAAACCTCTACCGGCTTTTCCACAGGCGGCGCTTCCACAGCTCACGTGGCTCTAATGCGCGCCTGCGTCGGCGATCGCCTGGGCGTCAAAGCCAGCGGCGGTATCCGGGACCTGGAAACCGCCATGGCCATGATCGAAGCCGGAGCCAGCCGGATCGGCGCCAGCGCGGGCGTGCAGATCGTAAAGGAAGCAGAGGAAAATTCCCGGTAGCCTGCGCGCCGTCACCGGGCCGTTCCATGACGCCCCGCGCCGCCTCCCATGTATTTTCAAAAAAACTTCAAAAAAAGTCTTTTCTTTTGGAAAAAATGTGTTACAATATTATCTGGCGGCGGGGTATGGCGCAGTTGGTAGCGCGCTGTGTTCGGGACGCAGAGGCCGTCAGTTCGAGCCTGACTACTCCGACCAGAAAAAACGCTGAAACCATAGAATTTAACAGGTTTCGGCGTTTTTTATTTTTTGCGTTCCGCAAGTATTTTATCCGTTTTATCTGTTTTCGATCTGTTTCGATCCACAAGCGTGCCGACATAAATCAGCACTAATCGGAGCTTTCCTTTTGCGGCTCGCAGCGCTTAAGAAAATCCTGTCAGTACACATTTCTCTATCGGCATGCAGACATACCGGATCACGCATATACTGACAAACGAAAGCAAAAATCTGTTTTTTGTCAGTTTTTTAGCATTCAAAGATCAAAAAAGGCGGAATCAAGGGTCATAAGTCTGACAGGACTGACAGATTCTTAAAATTTTGTCAGTCCTTGTTCTGATATACTAAAGTTGTAATAGGTTGTTCACTTTGATAAAATAGAGAG
>CALLDR010000159.1 GCA_937997955.1 uncultured Emergencia sp.
CGGTCAGCTTTGTTACCCAGGATAATTTCCTGTTCCGCTGCTCCTTAAAAGAAAATATCCGCCTTGGAAACCCCGCAGCCAGCGATGAGGAAGTTTTTGCGGCGGCCAGAGCAGCACAGTGTGAGGAGTTTATAGGGAAACTGCCACGTGGGTATGATACGCCGGCGGGAGAGGCGGGAAAACGGCTGTCAGGCGGCGAAAAACAGCGAATCGCCATCGCGAGGATGATTTTGAAAAATGCGCCTGTGGTCATTCTCGATGAGGCGACAGCCTTCACCGACCCGGAGAATGAAGACAAAATTCAGCAAAGCATCAGGGCACTGACCAGGGATAAGACCCTGCTGGTCATCGCCCACCGGCTTTCCACGATCCGAAACGCGGACAACATTGCGGTACTGAAGGAAGGACGGATTTTGGATCAGGGAAAGCAGGAACAACTCCTTGAAAAATGCCCGCTGTACCGGCAGATGTGGAAAGCCCATATCGGCGCGAAGGGCTGGGCAGTATCCGTGAGTGGAAAGGAGGGAGCGGCAAATGTTTAAAACAGTCAAGAGGATTATCAACTGGTGCGGCGCGTTTAAGGGGAAGCTCTATATAGGCTTTGTGTTTTCCTTTTTCTCTACCTGGTTTGCCGCACTTCCGACAATGGTGGCGGCCTATTCGGTGGGTCTGCTGATCAAAAGCAGCCAGAAAGGCGCGGCCTTCGACCGCAGGTGGATTTGGCTGAGCGCGCTGATGATTGCGGCCTTTGTGTTTCTCCGCTTTCTATTTGATTATCTCCGGGCCAGATTTCAGGAGACCATCAGCTATGAGCTGGTAGCAAGGGACCGTCTGGCCATCGGCGAGGCAATGAAGCGGGTATCGCTCGGCTATTTTCAGCAGGTAGAGACTGGAAATATCCTGAATTCCATTACAACGGGGCTTCATTCCTTGGAAAACATGGGAATGAGGATGTTGGATACTTTTGTGGGAGGATATTTAAATTTCCTTTGCATCTTCCTGTTTCTGCTCTTTTTTAGCCCGCTGGTGTGCCTGATCGCGCTGGCAGGGGCGGCGCTTTCCTTCCTGTTTTTGCTGCTGGTTTCCCGGCACAGCCAAAAGAACGCGCCGGTGGCGGCAAAGGCCGGCCGTGATTTGACGTCCGCCACGCTGGAATATGCCAGAGGGCTTCCTGTGGTGAAATCGTTCGGGCAGGGCGGCGCTTCCATGGCAGCAATGAAAGCCGCCTGCCGGGATCGCAGAGAGATATGTCTGAAGATTGAATGGGGCTATACGCCCGCCAACTGCCTGCACCTGCTGGCGCTGAAATTCGCTTCTGTGGCCATGGCGGGAGCCGCCTGCTATCTGGGTCTGGCCGGAGCGTTCTCTTTTTCTTATATGCTGATGTTTGTGTTCTTTTCATTCAGTATTCTGACGGGACTGGAACCGATCAGTGACAGCGCCCACGTCCTTGGCGTAATCGACACCACGATGGACCGGCTGGAAGCGCTGAAAGAGGGACATTACATCGACCGGGACGGAAAAGAAATTCCACTATCCCATTATGATATTGAATTTCAAAATGTGGAATTTGGCTACGACAGCCGCACAGTTTTGCGCGACGTGAGTTTTCGGATTCCGGAACGGACATCCACTGCCATTGTGGGACCATCCGGCAGCGGCAAGACGACCATCTGCAATCTGATTGCTCGGTTTTATGATGTCCAAAAGGGGAGCATCAGGGTAGGAGGTCACGATGTGAGAGAATTTACCTGTGACAGTCTGCTGCAAAATATCTCCATGGTCTTTCAGAATGTCTATCTGTTTCAGGACACGATCCGCAACAATATCCGCTTTGGAAGGCCGGATGCCACGGAGGAAGAGATTGTCGCCGCAGCAAAGGCCGCCCGGTGTCATGATTTCATCATGGCGCTTCCCGATGGCTATGACACCGCGATCGGAGAGGGCGGCGGCACCCTGTCCGGTGGGGAAAGGCAGCGGATCAGCATTGCCAGGGCCATGCTGAAAGACGCGCCTATGATCATTCTGGATGAGGCGACCGCCAGTATTGATCCGGAAAATGAGCATTTAATTCAAGGGGCGCTCTCTGAACTCACCCGGGAAAAAACGGTGATCACCATTGCCCATAGATTGGCGACCATTGAAAATGCGGATCAGATTTTAGTGGTGGAGGATGGACGAATTGTGCAAAGAGGGCCCCACAACTCGCTGATTCAGGAAGACGGTCTGTACCGCCGATTCGTGAAGGTGCGACAGAAGGCGGAAGGATGGCATATTCAATAAGAAGGACTGCTTGTTCATAGAAAAAAGACGATATCGCCACCTGTGCGCGCAGATAGAATCAAGCAAAAGCCCTCCGCGGATCGAAACCGCGGAGGGCCTTTCCGTTCGGGTCAGTCCGCAGCGCCCAGGCTGTACACCAGCCGGAGGGTGTAGTCCACATCCTCGATGGACGTGTCAGCGCGCACCAGCACATGGGTTGCGCCCGCGTAATCCGCCGCATAGTAGAACATCCCCGGCGCGCCGCCGATTTCATCCAGAATGTCCCGCACAGACACCGATTCGTAGCCGCGCTCCACAAAGAGCCTCAGGGCTCGCGGCGATGGGATGTGCCTCCTTGTTAGAAACATGCTGAGCTGACTAACAAATGGGGGATTGCTAAATTTCATTTGATTCTCGCCCTACACGCGAAGCGTCGAAGGTAACAAAGAATTCGATTGACATGTCAAGAGATCAGGTATATCATAGAAGCGTGGCGCCGGGTCGCGGCGCAATTTTTAAGATTAGGAGTTAGATATACCTAACTGCATGGATGCTGAATGGAGGAGGAAAGGAATGTCCATTGTTGAATTTCATCATGTGACGCGAATCTATAAAAGTGGGGAGCATGAGCTCAAGGCGCTGGACAGCGTGGATTTTGAATTGGACGAGGGAAGGTTTGCCGTCATCCTGGGGCCCAGCGGCGCGGGCAAGAGCACGCTGCTCAACCTGCTCGGCGGCCTCGACAGCCCCACCAGCGGGACGATCCGGGTCTGTGGCCGCGACATCTCCACGCTGACCAACAACGAGCTTGCGGACTACCGCGCGTCAACGGTGGGATTTGTGTTCCAGTTCTATAATCTCATTCCCACGTTGACCGTTCGCGAAAACGTGGCGCTGGTCAGGGAGATCGCGCCGAACGCGCTCGACCCGAAGAAGATGATCGCCGAGGTCGGCCTGGAGGATCACCTGAACAACTTCCCGTCCGAGCTTTCGGGCGGCGAGCAGCAGCGCGTCTCCATCGCGCGGGCGCTCGCCAAGAATCCCCAGGTTCTGCTGTGCGACGAGCCCACCGGCGCGCTGGATTCCGAGACCGGCGTGCTCGTGCTGAAGCTGCTGCTCTCCATGGCGCGAAACTACGGCAAGACCATCGTCATTGTCACCCACAACCAGAGCATCGCCAGGATGGCGGATGTGGTGATCCGCGTCAAAAACGGCAGAATTCTATCCTGCACGGCGCAGGAGAACCCCATGAGCGTGGATGAAGTGGAGTGGTGAGTATGCTGATTCGAAAGCTGTTTCGTACCGCGTGGAGGTACAAGGCCCAATTCATCTCCATGATCATCATGATCGCCATCGGCGTGGGCGTATTCCTGGGCTTCAACATCGAATGGCAGAGCATCGAGTCGGACACGTCCGCCTTCTTTGAACAGACGAATTACGCCGACTACCGCATGTACGACGAAACGGGGTTCTCCGTCAAGGATGTGGAGGCGATTGAGAACATTGACGGCGTGGAGGCGGCCACCCGCTACCTGTGCGTCAACGTCGGCATACAGGACACGAAGAAATCCATCGCGCTGAATGTCTCCGAAAACTATAGCGTGTCCACGATGCTGGTGACCGATGGCGAGGCCTATGACGAAAACTCCGACGGCATCTGGCTCTCCGACCGCTTTGCGCGGGAGAACGGCATTGCCCTTGGCGACGTGCTGACGGCCACATACCGGGGCCTTAGCATCGGCGGAGAGGTCGTCGGCCTGATCAAGAGCGGCGAAAACATGATCTGCGTGGCCGACGAAAACCAGCTGATGCCCGATTTTGAATCCTTCGGCTTTGCGTACATCTCGCCGAAAAAGCTGAAGGGCGCGCTGGGCATCGCGTTCTATCCGCAGATCAACATCAAGTCCGACATGGAAAAGTCGGAGCTTGAGATGGCTGTAAAGGAGGCGCTGGGGCGCGCCATTTTGGTGACGGACAAATCTGAACACACCGCATACGCCGGCGCGCAGAGCGAGGCGGAGGAGGGCAAGACGATGGGCTCCATCCTGCCGGTGCTCTTCCTCGCGATCGCGGTGCTGACCATGGTGACCACCATGCACCGCATCGCCGCCAACGAAAAGGTGCAGATCGGCACGCTCAAGGCGCTCGGCTTCCGCGACCGCAGGATCCTGCGCCACTACACGGCCTACGGCCTCTTCATCGGGCTGGTCGGCACTGTGCTGGGCATCGGGCTGGGCTATGCCGTCGCGGCGCTCATCATCAGCCCGAACGGCACCATGAGCACCTATTTCGACATCCCCAGCTGGGAGCTGGTCATGCCGGGCTTCTGCGTGCCCGTGATGGCCGGCACGGTGGCGATGCTCACGCTGATCAGCTATCTGTCGGTCAAGCGCATGCTGAAGGGCACCGCGGCGGACGCGCTGCGCCCCTATACGCCGAAGGCGATGAAGAAGAGCGCGCTGGAGAGGCTGCCCGGCTGGGAGCGCCTGCCCTTTGGAACCAAGTGGAATGTGCGGGACATTCTGCGCCACAAGTCGCGCTCCGCCATGACCCTCGTGGGCGTGATCGGCTGCATGCTGCTGCTTGTGGGAGGGCTGGGCATGAAGGACACGATGGAGTGCTTCATGACCATGCTCGATGAGGAGATCAACAACTATACGACGCGGATCAACCTGACAGAGACCGCGGGCGATGCGGCCGCGCGGGAACTGGCGGACGAGGTGAACGGAGACTGGCAGGCGTCCTCCGGCATCAGCTATCAGGGAAGGACGGTCATGCTGGAAGTCTATCATGCGGACAATGGGCGAATCCGCTTCCTGACGGAGGAAAATGAACGGACGGAGCTTGCGGACGACGGCGCGTATTTCTGCCTGCGGCTGGCGGATACGGCCCAGATCGGCGATACCATAACATTTTCTCCCTATGGCAGCGAAGAGACCTATGCGGTCAAGGTCGCGGGCTATCTGCGTTCGCTGATGACGGAATCCATCGTGATGAGCGACGCCTATGCGGACAGCATGGGGATCGGGTATCGCATCAGCTCCATCTATACCGACGAGGATTTGGACGGCATTGAAAATTCCTCAATCATCTCCGGCAAACAGGACAAGGCGATGATCATGGAGACCTACGATACCTTCATGGAGATCATGAATCTGATGGTGCTAGTTCTCGTGTTGGCGGCGGTCGTGCTGGGGATCGTGGTGCTGTACAACCTGGGCGTGATGAGCTATGTGGAGCGCTATCGCGAGCTGGCGACGCTGAAGGTGCTCGGCTTTCGGGACAGGCATATCGGCCGGCTGCTCATCAGTCAGAACATCTGGCTGACCATTATCGGCGTGGCGATCGGCTTCCCGGCGGGCGTCGGACTGCTCCATGTGCTGATCCAATCGCTGGCAAGCGAGTATGAACTGAGCATGAGCGTCGGCGCTCTGACCTGCTCGGTCAGCATCCTGCTGACCTTCGCCGTGTCCCTCGCCGTGGGCTGGATGGTCGCGCGAAAGAATCGAAGGATCGACATGGTCGAGGCGCTAAAGAGCGCGGAATAAATAGCGGCCCCGCACAATGGCGCGCCGTCAAGCCCGCCCTGATCCGAGACGGGAAAGAGCCTGCGTTCCTGAGGGAACGCAGGCTCTGCGTCTGTCCATGCCGCGCCGGCGGAAGCCGGGTCCATCAGCGCGATCCAAGGGATACTGCAACGATGTTCCTTCGATGCCGCTACTGTTGTTTGAGAGCTGCGGAAGCTGTCCTCGCAGGCTGCGTTCAGCAAAAAACTGGCAACAATTCCGGAGTCTTGTCGTTTGAATATAATGAGGGCGATCAAGCAATAAATTTGATTCGTGCGCTGAATGATAGGGAAGCGCGCTTTGTGGAGACGAAACACGAGTTTCAGGCATACGCGCAGAAATGGTTTGATGTGTTCTCCAAACCAAACGTTGAGCGCGTTACGGCAATGACTTATGAGCGGCAGCTGCGTCGGCATTTCCGTCGCGTAACAAAAGAAAGACCAGTCATTTCTGACTGGTCTTGTGGAGCTGATGGCCGGATTCGAACCGGCGACCTCATCCTTACCAAGGATGCGCTCTACCGACTGAGCTACATCAGCGCGCTCTGCATGAGGCGTGCCTCTCGTTCAACGCGAGATTTATTATACAATAGCGCGTAGGAAAAAGCAAGACCCATTCCAAAAATTAACACAAAGGATTGCTCCTCTGAGCCAGACTATCAAA
>CALLDR010000160.1 GCA_937997955.1 uncultured Emergencia sp.
ATGGAGGTGGATGCAGGTGACTTTTGAGGAACACGTGAAGCACATAGCGTATCTGGCCAAAGAAGAGGGCGAAAAGAATATGCAGCGAGAAATCGCAGCCAAATTGAAAGCCGCCGGCATGGCTCCCGCCGATATCGCAGAGGCCACAGGGCTGAGCCTGGAAGAGATCGAAGCCCTATAGCCCAGGCAGAGTAATAATTTTCCCAGCGCAGCTGGAGTCTTTGTACAGTAAAAATCCCCTGCCGCCGCGCCATGCGGTTCAAGGGGATTTTTTCATGTTCAGATCATGTTCAGATCATACGCATAACGTTTTATCGCGCGGATCACTTGATCCGGTTTCCATCTTCGTCATAGACAGGCTTCCCGGAATTCTTATACTTTTTCAGCACCTTTTCCAGCCGCTCGTTGGTACCCAGCTGCTTCTCCCTTACCCCCTGCTCGTAAGGAGTCAGATGGTGAATATCTTTGATATGCTTGCGCACAGGCTTCGGCACTACGGCAAAATACATCAGCGGCGACACCAGAAGGATATCGACGATCAGCCAGATAAGACATGCCAGGAGGCAGGCGGTCTCGCTGACGTAGGTCAGGCACAGGCCCGCGACGATGCACACGCCCAGAACTCCCACAAAGAAAGGCAGATAGACCCGTTCCAGCGTTCGGATCGCCTTTGACAGTTCCTCGTCAAACCACTGGTTCTTCAGCTTCGGAAAGATAAACCTCGCGCCCCGGAACTGTACGTTGGCCAGGTAAACGCAGGCCATGAAATCGTCAAAGGTGGCCTTTTCCCGCGGAATCACCGTCGGCCCCATCTCTTCCGGATGATAATCGTAGAAGATCTGGGCGCGGACCAGATGCCCTTCCCCCATTACGGAAATGTCAAAGGCCTCGCCTGCGGCGCCGTTTATGACCAGCTGCTGGCCCGGACTCATCATGATGGTCTCGCCGCCCACGCTCACCGCCGCGAATCCGTCCCGGCAGAAAAGCGCCGCCGTCTTTCTCTCGTATTTCCAGTCCTCGTCAAAATCCAGCTTTCTGCTGTCCTGCGTCAGTTCAACGGCGTCCAGAGTCCCCCGGTTCCCCTTTGCCACCATCAGGTTGTAATCGGTGATCCGGCCAAAGCTCTTTGTACGATAGGCTCCGTCAAAGCTGTCCTGTTCCAGCTCAGAAAGCCGCGCGACCCGCACGTCCTGATGGGCCAGAACCACGCTGCCCGAAAGCACCATCAGCACCCTGTCAAAGTCAGGCAGCTTGGAGAAAGTGGATTCCTCCTGTTCACAGGTAGCGGTGCTGAGCCGCCATATAAATCTGCGCTCCAAATAGCTCCCGTCGGCAGGAAAAATTGCCAGCTGCTTGGTTACGCCGCCAGTCCATTTCGATACAGAAAAGTTTTCTTCCTTATATAACTTATACTCCATTGTCTCATTCCGTTTCTTATCATTTTCTTAATTATAACCCGGATTTCTTGCTTTCACAACCTTTTTATAGTATAATGGCAGGCAGTAACAAGTAAAAGGGGAGAGAATAATGAACAGATCAGACGGATACAGGCTGCGAGGCTGCGATCCCTTCTATGAGATCATCCCGCACATCATGCCGCATCGTTACGACGCCACAAACTATATCGACCTGGAACTGGATCTGGAGGCGATGCAGGGATACATCCGCCGGTGCCGTCAAAAGGGCATCAAAATGGACCACATGAGTGTCATGATCAGCGCTTATCTGCGCCTGGTATCCCAAAATCCAAATCTGAATCGATTTGTCTGCAATAAGAAAATTTACGCGCGAAATCACTTTTGCGTCTGCTTTACGACTCTGAAGCCCTCCGGCGTTCTGGGCGACGAAACGGTCACCAAAGTGTATTTCAATCTGGACGATAACATATTTGAGGTAAACCGAAAGGTCAGCGAAGCCATAGAGATAAGCAGGCTCTCTGAGGAGAGCAACGCCATGGACAATCTTCTGCGGAAGGTCATGCGGATTCCATTCCTGACAGGCAGTACCGTATCCATTCTGAAGTGGTGGGACAAACACTTCGGCCTGCCCTTTGTGGTGGTAAACGGGAGTCCCTTTCACACCTCTCTGTTCATCACCAACCTGGCGTCCATCCGCCTGCGTCCGGTCTATCATCACGTCTACGATTTTGGGACCACCGGTATTTTCATCGCCATGGGCCAGCCGGAACGAAGATTGGTCAAGGTCGGCGAGATCGTGGAAGAGCACAAGGTCATGCCCGTAAAGGTTTCCTGCGACGAGCGTGTGGAATCAGGCTACTACTATGCCCGCTGTTTCAGAGAATTTCAGAAATATCTGCGGCATCCTGAGCTTTTGGAGCATAGTCCTGCGCAGATTGTCCCCGATCCAAATCTGGCCGTCAGCAGCCCAAAGTTCATCGTAAGATAAGATCAAAACTATAATATATCACAAAAGGAGAAATCATCATATGGACAGAAAAGAACTTGCAGTCGAACTGCATCACAAAGGATTTAACTGCGCTCAGGCCGTTGCCTGCGCGTTCTGCAACGTTATGGGGTACGAACCGGAAACCGTATTCAAGCTGTCTGAGGCTTTCGGCGGCGGCATGGGCACCTTCAGCACCTGCGGCGCGGTTTCCGGCATGGCTATGGTCATCGGTATGAAGAACTCCGATGGAAATCTGGACGCTCCGGCAACAAAGGCGTCCTCCTACAAGCTGATGCGTCAGGCTACAGACATGTTCCTGGAGAAGAACAAGTCCACCATCTGCCGCGAGATCAAAGGCATGGACACCGGATGCGTCCTCCGAAGCTGTGACGGCTGCATCGAAGACGCTGCGGCTATCCTGGACGAACTGCTGCTGGGCCTGTAGTCCAGCTGCCCGCCCAGCCGTAATGCAGTCCATCAAAATCCATCAAAAATCTTCACCTGTCAAATACTGGGAGAGGCTACCCCTTCCTACCTCTGCACGGCGGGCAATCCTCAAAGTAGTCCCGGAACAGAGGCGACCGGTACGCCGCCAGCAGGGACTTATCCTGCACATCGATGCCCTCAGTCTCTATAAAAGGACACGGCTTTGCCCTTCCGGACTGATCCACGGCGCAGTAATAGCGGGCTGCAAGGCAGCCCCCTGTAATCGCCTTGTCCTTGCAGAAGTTAACGGTCAAAAGCGGCTTTGTCTGGCGATAGAGCCGCATCATACCGTACAGATAATCCCGGTCCTCCGGCAGAGATGAGAAGAAAAAGCAGAATTTATTTCCCTGCTCTACCATCCATTCAAAGACCTCTTCCCTGGCAAATCCGGTCTGATTTTCCTCGTCATAGAAACAAAAGGCGCCAAAGGCCAGCTTTCGCTGCCGCAGCAGCTCCATGACCGGCTCCAGAGCGCGGTCCTCTTCCGTCCCCCGCAGCTGCAGCGCCGGGATACAGTTCTTTACCCGAAGCAGCTGGTCGGCAAAGGCCGCGTCCACGTGATTCCCGCTGATAAAGTCCATGAACTGGCAGTCCTGATGCTTATTGCACAGCGCGATCCTTTCATCTCTGCGAAGCAGCTCCCTGTCTCCACAGAGCACGAAGGCATACGTCCCCGTAGACTTGGCCTCCTCTATGATGTCGTCCAGCGCGTCAAAAGGCATGCCTCCGCCCTGGCCATCTCCGGAAAGGTTCAGAACCAGCATCCACGGCACCGCGCAGCCGTACTGCACTCCGGTTTCCCTGGCCTGGAGAGCCGCCAGCAGATTGGCGTTGATGATCAGATTTTCAAACAGCGTTTTGCGCACCTCGCCGTCCACGTCCGACCAAAGGCTTTCCATCAGGCGATACCAGTTGCTGTCGCGCTCCTCGATGATCTTCCGAAAGACCTCCCGCTGCGGCTCCAGCAGTCCTCCGGCCCTGCTGTCCACCCACTCCATCAGGCGGGGCAGATTGGCCTGAGGGTCCTTATCCAGATAATTATATACGGCACGAAGTGCCAGTCGTTTTACTTCCCGAGCCAAACTCATTTTTCTTCACTCCTTCAATCTTATCATAATCCGTCGGTGTTTTCATCACAATAGACAAACAAAAAGACATGCCGTAAAATATGACATGTCCGCGTTTTTGTCGTAAAGAAAAGATGAATTACAGGTCAATTATAAAAGGGAAAACTTCTGAAGCGCCCCTTCCATGGTCCCGTCCAGAACCTTGTAAAACCGGTCGATATCCTTGATAAAGGCCGTATCCATACCGCTGCCGACCCACTCTGTGACCAGGCCGATCAGTGCAAAGTTGAAGATATTCACCACAAATTCCTGGTCCTCCTGGCTGATATGCCTGCCTTCCGCGTAGCCTGCGGCGATGTCCGTCAGCGCGGGCCGCGCCAGCTCCTGAAGGAATTTTTCCAGCTGCCGCCGGTTGACTGAATAGAAAGCATTGATGATAAAAGCCTTGTTTTCCAGCAGCTGTTCCGTCAGCTTGCTCACCACCACCTTCAGATCTCTCTCTCCCTCGTATTTACTGCGGAACTTTCTGGCCTCCTCCAGAAAGATCCACTCCACCAGATCATAGACGTCATGAAAATGATAATAGAAGGTCTGCCGGTTGACGCCGCAGTCATCGGTAATATCCTTCACTGTAATCTTATCCAGGGTCTTCTTTTCCAACAGCTTTTTCAGCGATGCCGCCAGCGCTCTCTCCGTCAAAGATGACATAATGCCCTCCTTTATAGTATTACTTGATATTGTACAACAAAAAATGGTCTTTGTAAAACCAAATCATCTCTTCGTCCTTCATTTTTGACAGCTCCCGGGACAACGCGCTGCGCTCCACGGACAGATAATCCGCCAGCTGCTGCCGGTTAAAAGGAATGTGTATATCGGCGCTTCCCTGTCTGCTGCCTTCTTCCGACAGATAGGAGATCAGCTTTTCCCTGATGGTTTTCCGCGAAAGATGGGACATCTTCCGGGTCAGGAACAAATTCTTTCTGGCTAGGACTTTGATCATGTTGCCCATGACCTCCCGGTTTTCCAGAAGCCTTTCCGTCGAAAAAAAGGCCACCTGGCCGTCAGAGGCAGCCGCCACGGCCACGCTCTGAGGCTCTCCCTGCAGGATCGCGTAGACCTCGTCAAAGATATCGCCGGCCGTCGCCTCCGCCAAGATCTCACGGTTTCCCAGAAAATCCTCCCGCAGAATGTGCAGGCGTCCTTCCAGCACCAGGCCCACGCCCTTAGCCTTATCTCCCTGGTGGATCAAAAACTGATCCTTCTGGAACGCCTGAACCCTGACGCCGCCGTTCTCCACCAGTGATTCCAGCTCCGTTTCCTTTATACCCTCAAACAGCACCGATACTCTCATCGCGTCCATCAATTTTTTCATTCTTTCTCCTTTTCGTTGCAGATGCAACGGAACGATTTTTTCTATTGTAATATACTTATCCCATCAAAGTCAAGGAGGAATTGAACATGATCAGAAGAATCATACACATAGATGAAGAGAAATGCAACGGCTGCGGCCTCTGCGCCGAAGCCTGCCACGAGGGCGCCATCGGCATGTCAGACGGCAAAGCAAAGCTGCTGCGGGACGACTACTGTGACGGTCTGGGAGACTGTCTGCCCGCCTGCCCTGCCGGCGCGATTACCTTTGTGGAAAGAGAGGCCGCGGCATATGACGAGGCTGCCGTCAAAGCCCGCATGGCGGCAAAGGCAGTGGAAAAAGCCCTGTCCGGCGGCTGTCCCGGCGCGGCGTCAAAGGATCTCCGGCCCGGGGCCGGCTGCCCGGGCGCAGCATCTCACACGCCGCAGCGTCACGACGAGTCAGACAACGTCCCGACGGACACCCTTTGCTCCCGCCTTGCCAACTGGCCGGTACAGATCAAGCTGGCGCCGCTGCGCGCCCCTTACTTTGACGGAGCGGATCTGCTCATCGCGGCGGACTGCACGGCTTACGCTTACGCCGGATTTCACGATACGTTTATGAGGAACCGGGTAACGCTGATCGGCTGCCCGAAGCTGGACGGGGTGGACTACAGCGAGAAGCTGACGGAGATCCTGCGGGACAACGACATCGCGTCGATAACGGTCCTGCGGATGGAGGTGCCTTGCTGCGGCGGACTGCAGATGGCGGCGGAGAAGGCCGTCCGGGCCAGCGGAAAAATGCTGCCGGTTCAGGTAGTGACTATTTCGACAGATGGTGGTATACTATAAAGCGAAATTCTAATTGATACGGAGTATTCGCAAGTGAAAAAGATTTTAGTCATCGGCTCGACGGTAGCCGATATCATCATCAATCTGGACTTTCTGCCGACGACGGCCGACGACGTCCACGTCAAATCGCAGACCATGTCTCTGGGCGGCTGCGCCCACAACGTGGCGGATATGATCCGCCACTTCGGCGCGCCCTATACGCTGTTCTCGCCGGTGGGGACGGGGCTGTACGGCGACTTCGTGCGCAATCAGCTGGCGGCCAAAGGTCTGGCTTCTCCCATGCCGACGCCGGACATGGCCAACGGCTGCTGCTACTGTTTTGTAGAGGAAAGCGGGGAGCGGACCTTCATCGTGGACCACGGAGCGGAGTACCTGTTCTACAGGGAATGGTTCGATCAGCTGAAGCTGGACAAGCTGAGCTGCGCCTACATATGCGGCCTGGAGATCGAGGAAAAGACCGGCGGCGTGATCGTGGATTTTCTGGAGGAAAGCGGCCTGCCGGTGTTCTACGGGCCGGGTCCCCGGATCTGCCTCATCGATCCCGCTCTGATGGAACGGATCTTCGCCCTGCACCCTGTGATGCACTTAAACGAGGACGAAATCTGCCGCTACACGGGCTGTGACACGATTTCCGCGGCGGCTGAAGCCCTTTATGCCCGCACAGGCAACACCATCATCATCACCAACGGGCCTAACGGCGCCTATTACTACGGCGATTACTATTACAGCGATTGTTTCGGCGGCGAAGAGAGCGGCTATAAAGGCGGCGGAGAAAACGGCAGGGAAGGCAGCAGGAAAAGCGGCTGTGAGGGCGGCCTGCGTCTGGTCCACGTGCCGCCTGTGCCTGTGGATCACGTGGTCGACACTATCGGCGCCGGAGACGCCCACTGCGGCGCGGTTATGGCGGGGCTTTCCATGGGCTTATCCATGTACGACGCTGTCGCAAAGGCCAACGCCGCCTCCTCTCTGGTGGTCGCGAACAAAGGAGGCGTCCTGGCGGACGAGGTCTTTGACGCGGCGGGGATACTGTAGACGCGGCGGGGATACTGTAACATCGGGCCGAATCATAAAGAACAAAAGAGCCATCGCTGCGTTTAAACGCTTCGATGGCTTTTCACTTTCTTTGCTGCCGGGTCTGCTTGCCCTGATGGTTCTTCCGGTCCCGCTTGTTCTGTCGCTTCTGTCAGCCCTGCCGGTCCCGCCTGCTCTGTCGCTTCTGTCAGTTCCGTCGACAGCTTGTCCCTGTTTTTTCCCGTTATGATTCCTGATCGGTCATTTTGATACCATCGGCTGTCGTTTCTGCCGTCAGCTCTCTCGGCTTCGGCAGACTCCAGCGGAACCTGGCGGCGAGGAGCCGGAGCAGCAGCACAACCGCAACCCCTGCGATGATGGCCACGCTCTGTCCCAGCGGCTCCCATATGAGGGAACAGACGACCGCTCCGATCAGAGACGCGCTGGCATAGAAATGCTTGACGAAGATGTACGGCGGATCCTGGGCCATGACGTCCCTCAGGAGGCCGCCTCCAACGCCGGTCACCGCGCCCACGAAGATCATGAGGAACAGGCTGAAATCATCCGAAACGCTGTACGCGGTCTGGATTCCAACTACCGTAAAGATCCCAAGTCCCACCGAATCCATCCACAGCATGATCACATCGTAGAAGTTCTGCCGTTTTGCGAACAGACGGCGCACCCAGGGTGTGCAGACGATCAAAGCCGTCGCAATCGCTACAATGGCGTAAACAGGGTCTTGAAAGGTTTTAGGCGGATTGATGCCTACGATCAGGTCGCGAATGACCCCGCCTCCAACCGCCGTGGTCAACCCCAGAATGGAAATCCCCAGCAGATCCATTCCCTTCCGAATACCGGTCATAGCGCCGGACACGGAAAAAGCGATCGTCCCAATAATCTCCAGGACAAAAGAAATATATGCGGACACAAAAACCACCTCCAAAGCAACGTGTCAGAGTAAAGATAAATAAGATAGAATTTCGCTCTGTCTTTTTACCTGAAAGATTCTCCTGCCTTGAATCGGCAGAATTGCTTCATCGGTGGTCTGTTTTCTTACGCTTTCCAGAGGTCTGTCCGGAAACGGTCCTGTTGCCTGAGAGTTTTGCCCCTTCGGCGGCATCTCATAATGTGTGTAATATGTATGCGCTCTCCCGTTCCCATCATCCAGATGGGACAAGTATAGCATATAGATGAAAGAAATGTCAATGGAATTAAAGCAGATCTCAGTTCCCTCTATGAAGCCTCGCAGCGGCCTGTAAACACGGGGCGTTTCCTTGCGGCCCGTTTCTTTGACTCACGGGGTATCATGAAAACATTCAAAAGAAAGGCAGATTTTTATCAGAATCAGACACGCCAAATCATGCAAGTCGATAAATTATGTTCATAAATTATACCGATAAGCCGCACTGACAAATTAAGAGGAAAATCTGTTTTTTGTCAGCATTGCAGCTCATAAAGAGCCGAACATTCATGATTAAGAGGTATAAAATTGACAAAACTGACAGATTCCTAAAAATTTGTCAGCCCAGTCAGCATTTTATGGGATTTTGCTGACAAAAGTGACAAAAATTCAGGATGTTGTCAATTTTGTCAGCTTCCCTCGTAGTCAAATCCATTTTCACGCGTAAATTCCCGCAGTTGAACAAATTCACCGGATATGGGAGTTTTTCTATGGCGCGCAAAGCAGATTCTCCCGTAATGCTTCAATTTTAAGCCGGGGAGTACTTTGGAGCCCCGACAGACAGATCCTCTCGCAGTCGGTCCAAATTTCTATTTGCGGGAATAGCCTGAACTTTGCGAGCGGACGAAGGAAAGCTCGCCAGGCACCTACGTCCCTTGGAGCCTTCACCCCCCAGGCATATGACATGCCCGCCATACGCAAAAAACCAACGGCGCAAACCGTTGGTTTTTCAATGTTATTTTGGTGGACCATAGGGGGATCGAACCCCTGGCCTCCAGATTGCGAACCTGGCGCTCTCCCAGCTGAGCTAATGGCCCATATAAGCCGCAGGCGCCTTGCGTCTTGCGGCACTTACCATTACAAGGATACTCCATTTTTTCGATTCTGTCAAGAATCTATCTAAAAAATTCAGGATAAACTTCTAAGAGCCTGACCTTTCTCTGTGGATCTTTCTCCTTTTTGTTCTGGTCAACCTTTTTTGTAATAATGTGTTCAGTTTTTACAGTACCTTT
>CALLDR010000161.1 GCA_937997955.1 uncultured Emergencia sp.
AAGACACCGCCCTTTCACGGCGGTAACCCGAGTTCGATTCTCGGTGGAGTCACCAGTAATGATGCCGCTACTGAAGTAGCGGCATTATGTTTATGCGGAAGTGGCTCAGGGGTAGAGCATCGCCTTGCCAAGGCGAGGGTCGCGAGTTCGAATCTCGTCTTCCGCTCCAATTTTTTATTTGGGAAAATATATTGAATATGCGCGATTGGCGGAATTGGCAGACGCACTAGATTTAGGTTCTAGCGGGAGACCGTAGGGGTTCAAGTCCCTTATCGCGCACCAAGAATAAGGTCCGAACCGTTTTCCAGCAGGAGCAATAGGAGATGGCTCGGATCTTTACTTTTTTGACCACTTCGAAGCAGTCCGCCATCGCAGAAGCGGCCTGTTTCTTGTTTCCGCATGGGAGCAAAAGAGGGACTAAAGAGGAACGAAGCATAACCCCGATCGGTATATTGCAGTGAAGAAAACGCTGAGTGATGTAAATGATGGAGGACAAGAAATGATTTACACAGAACTGACGAATAAGTCCCTGCGTCTGGCTTATGCTGCCCACCACGGGCAGATGGACAACAGCGGTCTGCCATACATTTTTCATCCTTATCATCTGGCAGAGCAGATGACGGACGAGGTAAGCGTATGCGTGGCGCTGCTCCACGATGTGGCTGAGGACACCTCCGTTACTATAGAAGAATTGGAGCTGGAGTTCCCGAAGGAGGTCACAGAGGCGCTGCGCCTGCTGACCCATGATGCGGGGACGGATTACTTTGACTATGTGCGGGCAATCAAACAGAACCCTGTGGCGGTGAAAGTCAAGCTGGCTGATCTCGCCCACAATTCCGACCAAACCCGCTTTTCTGGGTGCGGAGAGATACCGACAGAACGGCTTGCAAAATGGCGGGAAAAGTACGCCCGGGCAAGGGCAATTTTAGAGAATGACATTTTAGAGAATGATGAGAATTGATTGTAAAGGTTGATACCGCGAAGGCGGGCAGGCGCGAAGCTTGCCCGTTGTTTTTTTGTCTAAAAAATTAAAAAACATAAATTTATTTGAATAATTATTCACCACATCTCTTTAGATTTATCCTGCATTTTGCAGGCGTATGATTCATGGATTCCTTCAGACATTCTCTTAATAAAATTGATTCCATAATATGTAAATTACAAAAAAGCCCTAAAAAGCTACAAAAAAATACTAAAAATCGACAAGGGGGTTGACAAATCCAGGCCAATATCTCTATAATAGCCCTACCAAAATACGAAATGGTAAATATAACCGTGCGGTGAGAATTATGGGAGAATTGACGATGAAGGACGATTTAAAAAAGAGCTTAGAAAATGCAGGATTTATGCATATTCATGAATATGTGGATGAGCATATTTTTGGTGACGGGGAGTTGAAGGACAGATTAGCCGCTTTGCATCAGTACCAGCTCGCGTCGGAGAGTTTTCATCTGCCTGGCGGTGATGGTTTTTCCTGCGTGTCGGTCTGTCTGCAAAAGTATTTGGACTACAAATTTATTCAGAGAAACGGTCATTTTCGCTTTGGCGAAGAACTCTTTGATGCTGCCGTAGAAATCTATGGTTCTGACGAGAGCGATGACGCGTCACAATATAAATATATCGCGAACAGAAAGAAATATCGAAAAGGAGATAAGGGACCGGTGTTAGAGGGGACGCAGGCAGATTTATACTTTTTGTTAAACATGGCCGATCAGAACTGTATCGCAGCAAACCGCTGCATTGAATATGTCACTTCTAACAGACTACATCTTTCTGCTGTGCTGATTCAAATGATTGAGCGGATCGTCGATGCTATGGAGCATGATGATATTAAAAAGCGTCAGATCTGTGGTGAAATTATCAGAAAAACATATATGGATAAAAATTTTGCAGATTGGGAGATCATAGATATTTATGAATATATGGACATGACCAAGCGGACCTATTATCGATTGCGCAATCAAGGGATATCGTTGATTTCCCAGACTTTATTCGGTCTTCTTGCCGGCGAACAGGGGATAGCGGAATTATACATAAAAGGAGATCAAATCGTGCTGCCTGCGCTTGACAAGAAAAAATAAAAATGGCACTTGACAGGGAATTCAATACGTGTTAATATGTTACTGTAAATAAATATGCTTATTTACATAAAATCCTTTCAAGAAGCTGAATTGCTTCAAACTACTTGTCTGGCGTACCTTTATGGTACGCCATTCATTTAGCAGAACACAGCAAAATGCGGCAACACGCAGCAAGCGCACAGCGGAAAATTTCCCTGTTCCGTAAGCGGCGGGGGCATGCCGCGCGGAGGATACAAAGGTATGATATGAAGACACGATACAAAGACGCAAAAAAGACGCAAACAGGTCATATCGTCGATCTGCATACAGTCAGGCTAAAGACGGCGATCTATTGTGGGAGGACAGAATGAAATTGAAATTTAAGATAACGATAACGATAACTTTTTTGACAGCCATACTTTTCTGCAGTATGGCTGTTCCGGTATTCGCAGATGATGCCGAGGGGACAGCCCCACCGGCGCAGCTGACAGCAGCCCAGTTCAAGGCAGTCAGGCCCGCAGCCAAAGCCGCAGGCTGCAGCTGTACCAGGATCAAAGTCAGATGGAACAAGATCAAGGCCGCGGACGGATACAAGGTGTATCGCGCGGCCAGCAAAAACGGCAGGTACAGCCTGGTCTACGCGACAACCGATCCTGACAAGCTGTATTACATCAACACAGGACGCACCACCGGCAAGACCTGCTATTACAAGGTGCGCGCCTATAAGGTGATCGACGGCAAAACCGTGTATACCAGATATTCCAGCGTTACACAGGCCTGCGCGAGGCCGGGGAAGGTCAAGATCAGTAAGGTGACTTGCCCTGAAGATCTCTGCGTCAGGATCTATTGGAACAAGGTTTCCGGAGCCGATGGATATGAAATCTACAGGAGTAAGAAAGGCGCGAATAGCTGGAAGAAATGTGACTATACCAAGGACAAATTCTCCTGGGAATATTCTAAAAAGAATTTGTACGCTGCCAACATGCTGTCGACCATTCGGGGCGACGCGTACATAGACTGGCAGTACAAAGTACGGGCGTACAGGCTTGTAAACGGGAAAAAAGTGTACGGGCTTTTCTCCAC